>JALOOZ010000184.1 GCA_025454155.1 Thermodesulfobacteriota bacterium | reverse complement strand
ATCGGTCTCCACGAGTCTCCGGGTGCCCGCATGCCTGACATGGACTCCCGGAGTGTGTTCGGCGAGGCCATGGAGAAACATGGCGGTGCCGTATTCTACCCCAACACCATGGCATCGGGAATTATCCCGCAGATATCAGCTATCATGGGAAGCTGTGCCGGGATATCCGTCTATTCGCCTGCCCTCACCGACTTCATCTTCATGGTGAACAGGTCCAGCCACATGTTCATCACGGGGCCAGCCATCGTGGAGGTGGTTACGGGAGAGAAGCTCTCCAAGGAAGACCTGGGAGGGGCCGAAGTGCACTGTACGATCTCGGGCGTTGCCGACAAGCGCTTCAATTCGGAACGGGAACTTCTGGAGTCCATCCGCGATCTCATGACATACCTTCCCCAGAATGCAGACGAGAAGCCGCCTTTCATAGATATGGGCGATGACCCAGACCGCCTCACGGACGAACTCACCGGCATCGTCCCATCGAATGCCTCCAAGGCTTACGACGTGCGCAGGGCCATCGAGTGCATCGTGGATTCCGGCAGGTTCTTCGAGGTCAAACCCGAGTTCGCGCCGGAGATGGTGGTCGGTCTGGCAAGGCTTGCCGGAAACGTGGTGGGTATCGTCGCCAACCAGCCGGGTTACCTGGCCGGCAGCCTCACCGTGGACAGCTCTGACAAGCAGACCCGCTTCATGCGCTTCTGCGACTGCTTCAACATACCCATCGTGCTCCTCGTCGACACCTCGGCATATCTGCCGGGCAGGGACCAGGAGCACATGGGCATCATCCGTCACGGCGCCAAGGTGCTCTATGCTCTGTGCGAGGCGACGGTGCCGCGGGTTGGCCTGGTCATGCGGAAGGCCTACGGAGGAGGCAACCTGGGCATGGGGGTCATACCGGCCCAGGCCGGCACGGATATGATGTTCTACTGGCCCATCACCGAACTCGGGATCATGGGGGCCAAGGCTTCGGTGGAGCTCTTCTTCGGAGAGATGATCAGAAATTCACCCGATCCCGACCAGGCGCGCGAACAGCTCATCAGGGAGTATGAGGAGCGATACGCCAATCCTCTGCGGGAGGCATCCTACAACCCCTTCATCAACGATGTCATCGAACCGAGGGAAACGCGACGGGTGCTCATAAGAGCCCTCGAATTCCTCTCCACCAAGAGGCGCAGGCCAGGATATCCGAAGAAGCACGGGAATATGCCTGTGTGAAGACTCCGGTCTTTTTCTATTCGAGTGGCATCGTCTGCCCGTGCCTCAGCTCTACGAGCTTCTCACTCAATCCCGCCCTGGCCATCTCTTTCCGGATGTCCAGAAATGGCTGATGGACAGGCTCGTCGCCGAGCCTGAAGGTTCCCCAGTGAATCACCAGGAGTCTCTTCGCCCGGAGCTCCCTGAAGGCCTTCACGGTCTCCTCCGGGTTGATGTGCGATTTCTTCATGAACCATCGGGGCTCGTAGGCCCCGAGGTTGAAGATGGCGAGGTCGATGTCGTGCATCTTTCCGATCTCCTCGAACCGGTCGAAATAGGCGGTGTCGCCCGAGAGATAGATGGACTTTCCCGACGAGGTCCTGATGAGATACGACCCCCACAAGGCAGTATTGGGCCCGGTGATGGGATTTCTCATGGTCCAGTGGTTGCTCGGCAGAAAGGTTACTTCAAAGGAACCGGCCTTGGTCCTGTCGAGCCAGTCCATCTCGGTAAACCTTGTCATGCCGTTCTCCTTCAACAGGTCCGCATACCCCAGGGGGATGATACACCGCGCCTGGTCCCGGAAGTGCTTCAGTGAGTCGATGTCGAGATGGTCATAGTGTCCGTGGGTGATCAGTACGGCATCGATACCGGGAAGGTCATGTGCCTGGAAGGCAAGGGGGCTGAAGTCCTTGATGGGCCAGAACAGGCCGAAGAGCACAGGGTCCACGATGATGCTGGAGCCGTTCTCCCTGATGAGAACGCTGGCATGGTTGATCCAGGTGACGCTCACGGAGTGATGGGCCGTGACAGCCTTCCAGTCGATCTGTACGGGGACAACCTCCTCGTTGACATAATCCCGCTCGAAACGGTTTTCAGAGAGGAGCTTCCACCTGATGAGTTCGAGCATGCTGCGTCTTTGTATGCTTGTCTCTGAAAAGGGATTCAGGAATATGCCCACACCGTGGTGGACCTTATTGTTCACGATATCCTCAATGCTCATGGAGTTCCGGCTCTGGGCCGCGGAAAGTTCGGGCGAATCGTACTGTGCAAGGAACATCATGATCACCGCCGCTGAAATGGATAGTGATGGTAGACTTCGTATGGACGTTACCCTGTTCATGGATATCATGCTCATCATCTAGGGTATTGCCGGGGAAAAGGCAAGGAACCCCCACTGTAAATCTGGAATAGCTTTGACTTAAGCTAGTTCCGGCCTTATTCAATACAGATACATCCATACAGAGGAGGAGCAATGCTGAAAATAGGAGGTGCTATAGTGCTCTGCATGTTTCTTGCGTGCTGTTCGGGTACGAAACCTTCGACATGGGGACTCACAGACGGACGACTTCTCCCCTGCCCACGAAGCCCCAACTGCGTGTCCACCCAGGATCAGTCCGAAAGGCACCGCATCGAGCCCATACGTTACACCGGGACCAAGGAAAAGGCACAGCAAGCTCTTTTCAGGGTGGTCGGTGGCATGCCGGGTGCGGTGATCGTCTCGCAGGAAGGGGATTACCTCCATGTTGAATTCACCTCCAGGATCTTTCGGTTCGTGGACGACGTGGAGTTCATCTTCGATGACGGGAACAAGCTCATCCATTTCCGCTCCGCATCCCGCCTCGGCTATTCGGATCTTGGCGTGAACCGCAAGCGAATGGAGGAGATCAGGAGACAGTTAAGCAGCGATTGACCAGCAGAAGAATGAAGACACTCGTTATCTTTACCAGATTCCCGGAGCCGGGCAAGGTCAAGTCCAGGCTGATGTCGGCCCTGGGCGATCAGGGGGCCGCGGACCTTCAGATGGAGATGACCCGCCATGCCGTCATGGAGGCGCGCAGCGCCATGAAAGGCGAAGGCTGGGCCCTTGAGGTCCACTTCGAGGGGGGCGACGAGCACAGGATGCAGGAACTCTACGGTGATGACCTGAACTGCATCCGGCAAAGAGGTCGCGACCTGGGTGAGCGCATGCATTCCGCGATCCGCTACGCGCTGCGCAGCGGTACCGATGCGGCCGTTCTCCTCGGCACCGACTGCCCCGGCATCTCTGGAGCCCTCATCAGGAAGGCCTTCAGCGTGCTGGATGATACCGACTGCGTGATCGGTCCCGCCATCGACGGCGGGTACTATCTCATCGGCATGAGGAGGGATATGCCTGAGGTCTTCGAGGCCGTGCCCTGGGGCACGAATGCGGTGCTCGGCCGCACCATCGATGTCCTGAAAAGGCTTTCAATGAGTTGGGCGCTCCTTGACGAACTCAGTGATGTGGACCGGCCGGAAGACCTGCATGTCTGGGAGGAAACGAGGAAGACATCGGGTGAACCCATGATTTCTGTCGTCATACCGGTCCTGAACGAGGGGCACCATATCGGCAAGACACTCGGGAAGGCATTGAAAGGCAGGAATGTGGAGGTCGTGGTGGTGGACGGTGGCAGCATGGACGACACGTTCTTTCAAGCCGCCCGAACCGGGGCCCGGGTCGTCACTTCAGGGCGGGGGCGGGCGGTCCAGATGAACCGCGGGGCAGAAGAAACCTCTGGAGATATCCTCCTCTTTGTCCACGGCGACACCATGCTTCCGGATGGATACGACAATCTGGTCAGGGCCGCTCTGGCAGACGGGCAGGCTGCTGCCGGCGCCTTCAGTCTATCCTTTGACAACAGCGGGCCCGGCATGAAGGTGATCGCGTTCGGTGCGAATCTGAGGTCGCGCATCCTGGGCCTTCCCTATGGGGACCAGGCCATTTTTCTCAAGAGGGGCACCTTTCGTGAGGCAGGTGGATTCCAGGAGGTCCCCATCATGGAAGACATCGCATTCATGCGATCCGTCAAGGGCCGGGGGAAGATTCTCGTTCTTGCCGAGCACGTGATCACCTCGGGAAGGCGTTACTCCACTCTGGGCCCCTTCAGGACCTGGGTGCTCAACCAGCTGGCTTTGGCAGGGTACTTCCTGGGAATGCCGCTGGAGGATCTTGCGGATCTGTATCGCCACGGGGAACCATCACCAGGGACATGGGCGCGGCGCATCGTCAAGGCGTTCAGAGACAGGAGGTCGATGGCATGAAGGGATGTCTGCGGTTCAGGGCCGAGATGCTGCAGAAGGCTTTCCTCTTTTTTGTCGCAACCCTGGCCGCCGGCTGTGCATGTACTGCTGCCCATGGAGGGGAGGCCCCTTTCATCAGGGAGGATTTCGCTGACCTCTCGGCATGGAAGGAGGTCTTTTTTCCCAAGATAAACCGCCATACCCTCTATGGCATCGAGAGGGCAGGGGCGGATTCATATCTTGCGGCGAAAAGTGAGGCCTCGGCATCACTGATCGTGTTCAAGAGGCCGTTTGACGTGTATGAGTACTCGAAGGTACGATTCCGCTGGAAGATATCCAACACGTATGCCAAGGCAGACCCAAGGAAAAAGGAGGGCGATGACTACCCCATCAGGGTCTATATCGCATTCCAGTACGAACCTGAAAAAGCGAGCATGCTGGAAAGAGCCATGTACAGTGCTGCGAAGCTCGTTTACGGGGAGTACCCGCCGCTTCGATCCCTGAACTACGTCTGGGCAAGCAGGCCGGAAAAGGAACGCACCATCGTCAGCACCTATACCGACCGGAGCGTGATGATCCTCCTGGAAGCCGGAGCTGAAAAGGCCGGCCAGTGGGTGGAAGAGGAGGTCGATATTCTGACCGACTATCGGAAGGCCTTCGGGAAGCCCCCCCCTCGCCTGGCCACCATCGGGATCATGAACGATTCGGACAATACGGGGGAGAGGTCTACTTCATACATGGATTATATCGAGGTGTTCAAATAAGATCAGTCTTGCAGGCAGGCTCAAAAGGGCAGAGCGCGGCACCTGGTGATGATTCCGGAGCTGGGAGGTCGTGAAAAGAACCTCGCCTGAATGTTCACTGGTAATCG
>JALOOZ010000035.1 GCA_025454155.1 Thermodesulfobacteriota bacterium | reverse complement strand
CAAGGACATCCTTGATTCCGACCCGGGTATCGAAGTGGTGGGAACGGCACCGGACCCGCTCATTGCAGTCAGGAAGATCAGAGATCTACACCCCGATGTTCTTACCTTGGACATCGAAATGCCCAAGATGGACGGGCTCACCTTTCTCTCCCGCCTCATGCGCTCCTCCCCAATGCCCGTGGTTATGTTCTCATCGCTCACCGAACAAGGTGCTGATTCAACGGTGAAGGCCCTGTCATTGGGTGCCATTGACTTCTTGACCAAGCCCAGAGTCAAGATCAGCGAGGGCATTGAAGACCTGCGGATCGATCTGTGTTCCAAGGTAAGGGCGGCTTCTTCCGCGAAGCTGAAGAAGGCCGTTTCCCCTCCCAATCTCGAGGTCCCCCCGAAACTGGGCATGGATGCGGTCATCAAGTCCGAAAGGTCCATTCAACTCCGGGAAGGGACAAAGATCTTCGTGATCGGGGCATCTACAGGAGGTACCGTGGCTCTCGAGCAGATACTCAACCAGATGCCGGCTGATGCCCCGCCTATATTGGTCGTGCAGCACATGCCTCCCGTTTTCACCAACTCTTTTGCCAAACGTGTCGACCGGCTCTCAGCAATGCGTGTTTCTGAAGCCCGCGACAATGATGAACTGCGGCAGGGCCAAGTGCTCATTGCACCTGGCGGAAGGCACATGATTGTAAAGAATGGTCCCAAAGGATATTTCGTTCGGGTGAAGGACGGTCCGCCAGTGAATCGACACATACCCTCGGTGGATGTCCTCTTCAGATCGGCAGCGAACACCTTGGGGCCAAATGCCCTGGGGATCATACTCACCGGCATGGGGGATGACGGTGCCAGAGGGATGAGGGAGATGAAAGAGGCCGGTTCCTTCACCATTGCTCAGGATGAAGACAGTTGCGTAGTATTCGGCATGCCCAAGGTTGCCATAGAGATGGGCGGAGTGTGCAAAATCTTAGCATTGAACTCCATCGCTGAATTCCTCGTGAGCATGGTCAAGAATGACAGAGGCTGATACAGGTCGCCTGCCAGTCCTGTATTGAAACCTCATGCGGGCCGGGTAACCATGAAGGGTATACAGAACATCCTGATCATTGCTTCCGACCAGTCTTCATCGGAACTTTCGAAAAAGCTTGTCCGCAAGGGATATCACGCGCGGCATGCCAGTACTCCCGATGAAGGGCTCATCCTTCTGACAGAGGAAAAGCCCGACCTCGTCCTTGTGTCTTTAAACCGCCATGATGAAGGCGGGCTCAAGTGTCTCCAGGAGATCTCCCTTGCGTTTCCGCGAACCCTGGTCATCGTTGCAGCCGATTGCGAGGACAGCCGTCTTGCCATTGAATGCATGCGCCGAGGGGCCCAGGATTATCTCATCAGACCCCTTTCCGTTGGCAAGCTGATGAATTGTATGGAGAGAATACAGAACCGCCAGCGCTGCCTGTTCGCAGGGGAAATGCCAGACACGGAATCCGTCATAAGCGAGCAGAAGATCATCCGGTTCGGCAATGACCTTGAGAAAATCCCTTTCATCATCAACCAGGCAGTCATGAACGCCCAGGCAGTGTGTCCCGATATGGAGATGCTCAAGATGGCCCTAGGCGAAATTCTTCTCAACGCGGTGGAGCACGGGAACCTGAACATCTCCATGGAAGAAAAGGCGGCGGCGGTCAAGAATGGAACTTTCGAGAACCTCATCAAACAGAGAAAGAAACATCCATCCTATGCGAGCCGCCTCGTCACTCTTCAGGTCCTTATGGACCTTGACATCCTGCAGTTTGTCGTCACCGATCAGGGAGATGGCTTCGAATACCAGAAAGAATATGACCCCGACCCCCATGCGCATATCGGAAGCGGTCTCGGTGTTCAGATCGCCAGGAATTTCTTCAATGGAGTGATCTACGAGGGATGCGGCAACAAGGTTCGGCTCATCTATCAGAGAGAACCGAGTGCCAGGGGAAGGACTGAAGCCATTTCCATGATGCATGACGATCTAATAGTCCAGCTCACGAAATCCTTTCCATCGGGCCTTCTTCTCGTCTCCGGCCTCGATCGTATCATCATGTGGAATACAATGGCGGAGGAAATAACATCCATCAAAGGCTCCGAGATCGTTGGCAAAACCACCTCTGAAGCCCCCAAGTTCATCAGGGATCTCCTCTCTGAAGAGAACAGTCGGATCCACCTGTATAAGGGAGACCCCGATCCGAGCACCATTGAAAAGTCTCTGCACACATTGGAACCCAAGGAAGGCGGCAAGTATTCCGTCGTCCTCTTCACCGATGCAACAGATTCCCTGAGGCAAAGAGAGGAGATGGAAAGACTCCTCATGGAGAGCGCCGAGACAAGGGATCTCATGGAAGAGCAGGCAGCAAAGCTTGCCATAACACTTGCTGAGATGGAAGAGAAGAACGAGATCATCAAGGACCAGAACCAGCGCATGATCGGGGAACTGGAAATGGCTGCACGGCTACAGAAAAGCCTTCTTCCTGACACCTTCGAAAGCCTCAACGGTGTGAGCTTCTCCTGTAAATACATCCCTTCTATCCACATCGGCGGCGATCTCTATGACGTCGTGGACCTGGGAGGTGGCCAGACCGGATTCATCATTGCAGACGTGTCGGGCCATGGGGTAGCCGCCGCGCTTATTTCGTCCATGTTCAAGATGAGTTTTCATGCCCTTGCGGCAACCGTGGCAAGTCCGAACATTCTCATGCACATGCTCAACCGCGAGATGAAACCTGTGCTCGACGAAGATTACATCACCGCCTTTTTTGTGCTGACTGACCGTTTCGGCAAGAACATCACATACACGAATGCGGGACACCCTACCCCGCTCCTCTTCAAACGCTCAACCGGGGAGATAATCGAGGTGGACACCGACGGTTTCTTTCTCGGCTCCTTCGATGACGGCGGGTATGGGGAAAAGGTAGAGGCCTGCATTGAAATGGGCGATGCATTGCTCATGTACACCGACTGCATCCTTGAAACTGAAAATTCGGCCGGTGAACAGTACGGCAAGGAGCGCCTCATGGAATGTTTCAGGAATGCCGTCCACGGCCCGAGGGGCAATGCCGTCATCGAGGCCATCGAGGCTGATGTACGTTCCTTCAACTGCAAGGAGGCCTTTGACGACGACTTTACGGTCATGCTCCTTGAGTTCTGGGAGGATGCGGATGTGCGCGAGACCCTTCCCAAAAAGGACGGGTCAGGTGGTTTTGTGGAGTTTTAATCACCCCCCAGATAAGGATTGAAGTACCCTCTTTTCAGTGAAACGCCCTCGACAAGGCTCCTGACACCTATCCCCGCAGGTAGATTCTGACCGAGCATTGCCAGGTACATGTCCGGGTCCATGTTGAGGTTGCGCCACTGTATCATGTCCACGCCCGTGTCATCGATGAACCGGTTCAAGTCCTTCGCCTCCTTGGGCGCATCCGTAAGACCGGGAAACACGAAGAGGTTCAGTGAAACGAACCTGCCCCTGCTCTTCATCTCATATGCGCTCTGGGCCAGAGCTTCAAAGGGGTATGTGGGTCTGAAATATGCCTCGTAGGTCTGCTTCCTGACTGAATTCATGCTGATACGCATACTGTCGAGCCCTGCGTCGGCGAGTTCGGCAACCTTGTGGGGCAGGCTGGCATTGGTATTCAGGTTGATGGTACCTTTCGTCGTGGCAGCCCTGATGAGCCTGATGGCTTCCCGGATCGTGTCGCTCACCAAGAGCGGCTCCCCTTCACAGCCCTGGCCGAAGCTCACCACCGGACTCAAGGCTGTGGCAATATGTTTGAGTGCCACCTCGGCAATCTCTTCGGGACTCGGCACAAAGGCAATCCTGTCCTGGGGAGACGGCGGCCTACCGCATGGTTGCCTGGATATGCACCCTACGCAGGAGGCATTGCATGCGGGTGAGGTGGGAAGCGGTGCTTCTTCCCTGCCCTGGAACAGATTGAGTGCCGCCGGGCAGCCATAACAGGTGGCACAGTTCGTGAGGTGCTCAACAAGCCTGTTTCGGGGATAATCCTTCCTCCACTCCCGTATCCCGTCCTCAATCCTCACATGGTCAAACATGTCGGGGTCCTGCCTGCGGGAGATGTCCGTTCTGAACGCCGTCGTTACGAACCCCTCGTTCCATCCCAGAGCCGTGTATGCAAACAACGGCAGTTCCTGTGCATATTCCGAGCGTTCCCATGCAGTCAGATACGTCTGCGTATGTGCTGCCGGCAGGAAGGTGGCCACGGCATATACAGGCTTTGACCCGTCATAGGGATTCTCATCAAGGGTGATGATCTCCCCCGTGTCCGGATCCATTCCTTTGGGATACCTCCCTGGAAGAACATAGAGTTGCGAACCTCTTGGCAAGGGTACCGTGTCATCTCCGGTGATGGGGACGAGATAATCGCCGCTCCGCCCCAACATGGCGAGACCAGGGAAATCCATGATATTACCCTTGCAGTCCGCAAATACAAGGCTGGGAAGTGGGCCAGGCATGGGCAGGATTTATTCCATATCATACACGATTGCAATAAGCTCATTCAAGAACGCTGATAAAAATGCCCTCTTGGCTAGAAGACCCAAGAACTATTGTCTTTTTTGCCTGCATTTTCCATCTCTTCAGGGTAATTCCTCCCCACCCATGGGGAAAGATACCCCATGCTTCCTGCAGGAAGCGTGTCTTCTCGATTTTTCCTTGCCTATTATCATTGGGTTGCCTGAATGGTATCGAACTTGCCACATGAAAAGAAGCTGATCTCTGTCAGCCCATTTTATCGTTCGAGGAGGTTCTTATGGGTGAGCATGCGCAGAATATTTATACCCTGCGCCCGGTCACAATCTCGCGGACATTGCCGCAGATCGCCGATCACCGCTTGTTCCAGCTGAGACTCGATAACGGATGCTCCTGGGATGAGTTCGGCCACCAGCCGGGCCAGTTCATTGAAGCCTCCATCTTCGGAAAAGGAGAGGCTCCTATCAGCATCTCATCACCTCCCACCCGGTGTGATACCTTGGAGATCTGTGTCCGGCGAGCAGGAAAGCTTACCAATGCCCTGTTCGAGATGGGGAAAGGGTCCAGGCTCCACATCCGGGGGCCGTACGGAAGAGGGTTCCCCGTTGATAAGCTCAAGGGCCACAAGCTGCTGCTCGTGGCAGGCGGACTCGGTCTGGCGCCACTTCGTTCCCTTCTCCTGTACGTGCTGGACAGGAGAAAGGAGTTTGACGAACTCATCCTCATGTACGGCACCAACAACCCGGACAATGTGCTCTTCAAGTATGAGCTTCTGAGCTTCTTCGACCGCGACGACATCAAATACCTCTACAGCGTCGACCGGGACGATGCCGGCATATGGAAGCAGTATGTGGGAGTCGTCACCGGCCTCTTCGACAGGACGTCTCTTTCCCCGGCAGACACCTATGCAGTCCTGTGCGGCCCCCCCGTCATGTACCGCTTTGTGGTGGACCGTCTCCTGAAACTGGGTTTTGCCAAAGACCACATCTACATGTCCCTGGAACGCATGATGAAGTGTGGTGTCGGCAAATGCGGGCACTGCGCCATCGGAGACAAATACTGCTGCACCGATGGTCCCGTCTTCAACCTCACCGAGGTCGAGCATATAAAGGAGGCCATATAGCCATGGCACGCATACCAACCATATGCCCCTTCTGTGGGTGCGGATGCAGTTTCTACCTGGTTGTCCACGACGGCCAGGTCACGGGAGTCGAGCCCAGCCCCGACAATCCGGTGAACAAGGGTATGCTCTGCGCCAAGGGATGGAATTCATACGAGTTCGTCCATTCGCCGGACCGGCTCAAGGTTCCCCTCATCCGGAAGAACGGCGAACTGGTCGAGGGAACATGGGATGAGGCCCTGGATCTCGTCTGCTCCAGGCTCATCGGCATCCGTGATTCCTCTGGGCCCGACGCACTGGGATTTCTCTGCTCCGCCAAGGTAAGCAATGAGGAGAACTACCTCTTCATGAAACTGGCACGTGTTGTCTTCAAGACCAACAACGTGGACCATTGCGCCCGGCTCTGACACAGCTCTACCGTGGCCGGTCTGGCCGCAGCGTTCGGTTCGGGTGCCATGACAAACTCCATCAATGAGTTCGATGATGCAGATCTCTTTTTCATCATAGGCTCCAACACCACCGCCCAGCATCCTCTCATCGGCTCCCGCATCATCAATGCAGTCGAGCGAGGGTCCAAGCTTATCCTTTTCGATCCAAGGGAGATTCCCCTTGCCCAGTTCGCCACGCTTCACCTAAGGCAGAATTTCGGTACAGACGTGGCGCTGCTCAACGGCATCATGAACATCATCATACAGGAAGACCTCCATGACCGGCTCTACGTGGAGGGCCGCACCGAGGGATTCGAAGAACTCAAAAAGCTCGTGGGTCGCTATACGCCCAAGGTGGTGGAGCAGATCACAGGCATACGGTCCTCCGAGCTCTACCGGGCAGCGGTCATGTATGCACAGGCGGACAAGGCCATGATCATCTATGCCATGGGCATCACCCAGCATGTCACCGGTACTGACAACGTCAAGACCCTAGCCAACCTCGCCATGCTTACGGGCCATGTGGGGAGGCCGTCCACCGGCGTCAATCCCCTGAGAGGCCAGAACAATGTCCAGGGTGCCTGCGATATGGGGGGACTGCCCGGTGTCTTCACCGGTTACCAGCGGGTGGGCGACCCCGCCGCTGTCAAGAAATTCGAGGATGCCTGGAGTGTGAGCGGCCTGAACACCAAGGGAGGCCTAACCATCACGGGCATGATGGAAGCCGCACATAAAGGCACGCTGAAAGCCATGTACATCATGGGCGAGAATCCCCTCGTCAGCGATCCTGACATCACCCATGTGGAACAGGCTCTCTCCAATCTCGATTTTCTCGTGGTCCAGGATATCTTCCTTTCAGATACGGCTGCCCTGGCCGACGTGGTCCTGCCGGCAGCGTCCTTTGCCGAGAAGGAAGGGACCTATTCCAACACGGAGCGGCGTGTACAGCTGGCACGGGCGGCCGTCCCGCCCCCGGGTCAGGCCCGTTCAGACTGGGAGATCATCGCCGGTCTATGCTCCAGGCTAGGCCTGGCGGCCGACTACCGGGGCCCCGCTGACATCATGAAGGAGATCAACGCCCTTACCCCGTCGTATGGCGGCATCACGTATTCCCGCCTGTCCGCGGGTCATGGCCTGCAGTGGCCCTGCCCGAACGTTGACCACCCGGGCACCGTGTTCCTCCACCGGGAGCAGTTCACCAAAGGGAAAGGAAGCTTCCTGCCCTGCGAGTTCAAACCTGCCGCTGAGACCCCGGACGATGAGTACGACTTCACCCTCACCACCGGCCGTATCTATTTTCAGTACCACACCGGCACCATGACTCGACGCATAGATCTCCTGGAACGGGAGGCCCCGGAACCCCTGGTGGAGATCAATCCCGAAGACGCCAAAAAGCTCGGCATCAGGAGCAACGACCTGGTGGAGCTCGAGTCCAGGAGGGGTTCCATCCAGCTCAAGGCGGAAGTGACCCCCCGCGTTCCCAAGCGGGTGCTCTTCACAACCTTCCACTTCAGGGAAGCCCCGGTAAACAGGCTCACCAATTCTGCCTTCGATCCTGTTGCAGAGATTCCTGAACTCAAGGGCTGCTCAGTGAAGATCAGGAGGTGTTCATGAAGCTCATAGCCAAGAAAGACGTGGCCGCTGTCGTCGGTACATGGTCAAAGACCTATTCTGTTCTGAGCCCTTGCATGCATGCCAGTGGCGACTGTGTCTTTGATTCCTTTGATGCGGAGACCTTCACCTTGGAGTACCGCAAACCTCCCATGCCGCCCAAGTCCTCCTTCCTGCCCCAGAACGAGACGATGTTCTCGGTGGAAAACGGTACGTTCACCCCGGTCATCCACCACGAAAAAACCCTGCTCTTCGGCATCAGGGCATGCGATCTCATGGGCATCCTACAGGCCAGGAGCTTCTACAGCCGTGACATGGACGATGTTTATCACCGCTCACACGCCGAGGACACACTCATCGTGGTGCATGCATGCAGCTGGCCACAGAATGAAACCTGCTTCTGCACCACGGTCCACAGCGGTCCCTATGCACATGAGGGCTTCGATATCCAGCTGTTCGACATGGGCACCGACTTCCTGGCGGAGGCCGGCTCCGATGCCGGCAGGGCAATGATCGCCACCGAACCTTTCCGGGACTTCGACGTGGAAGACGCCGCCGAGCGTCTCAGCAGGGTCAAACATATGGCCCACAACTCCATACCTATTGTATCGGAAGTCGCCGAGGCCATGGATATCCTCAAGGGTACAGGCACCAACGAGGGTGTCTGGGAGCATCTCGGCAGGAAATGCATCACCTGCGGAGGGTGTGTCTATGTCTGCCCGACCTGTACCTGCTTCAACGTGGTGGACCGTGTAACCGCTGATGCCAGCGGCGAGAGAATGCGCACCTGGGACACCTGCCTGTATGCCGGCTTCACACGTGAGGCCTCTGGACACAACCCGCGGTCCAGCCAGGCATCCCGTCTCAGAAGAAGGCACGAGCACAAGCTTCTCCACTACAGCCAGACAGACAATCGGGGCGCGCTGTGCGGATGCGTCGGGTGCGGAAGGTGCTCGGATTATTGTCCGGTCCACATCGGAACCCTGGAAGTAGTCAAGGCTATTGCTGAACATATCTATTGATTCCGTGGAGGTTTGGCTATGACGGACATGAAGAAAAAGATCCTCATCATAGACGATGACAGGGATTACGGCGATGCCCTGAAGATCGTGCTGGAGAACAACGGGTACCTGGTGAATCATGTTCTCAATATCGATGACGGGCGGAGTATCGTGGATGAGGACCCGCCCGACCTCATTATCCTGGACGTCATGATGGAAAAGCACACCGACGGCTTCGACCTCTGCGCTGACCTCAAGAACGACAATGCCTGCCGCATGATACCCATCATCATGGTGACGGCGGTGACGGAGAAGACCGGCTTCAAGTTTTCGCCGGAGACTGACGGCGAGTACCTCCCGGCGGATGACTACATCTCCAAGCCCGTTCCGGTTTCCGAACTCCTGGCCCGCGTCAACAAGCTCCTGGCTTCAGGCATGAACCCCTGAAGAATAACGCCCCCTTCTCTGGAGGTCGTCCCCGGCCCGGAACAGCATTCTCCTCTCTCGAAGAGGGGATGCTCGGTGTCCCGTTAGATCTGATTTATTCCGAGTCACACCATGTGAACGGTTCCTTGGAGTTCTCCCGCATGATCCGTTGCTCAGGTTGGTGCAGGATGTTATAGTGTCCATAATGAACTATGGCCCTGTGCAAGACAGGGATGGGCATGCGAATAACATGAGATTACAGAGCCGGCTTGTCATCGGGTTCCTGATAGCCACCTGCCTCACTGCCGCTGTGGCCTCGGTGGTGGGGATCACTATGATCAACAAATCCACCCTGGACGAGGTTCAGCGCAAGGTCCAGCAGGACATCAACACAGCCAAGCTCGTCTATCGACACAACCTTGAAAGGCTCGAGTACCAGCTCCAGTTCATCGCGCTGCGTTCCCCCATCCACGACTCCATCACCAGCGGCAACCTCGAAACCCTCGAAGATCTGCGCGTGCTCATCCGGAGCGGAACCTACCAGTCGGCCGGTCACATGGCCCTTGACATGCTCACCCTGGTGGACACGAACGGCAAGGTCATCTACCGTGCTGCCAACCCCCATGCCAAAGGCGACGTCATCCTCTGGGACTCGGTGGTGCGGAGTTGTCTCCAGGAAAGGAAGCCTAAATCATCAGCTATTTTAATGCCTTACGAGGTCATCGTGGCACAGAACCCCAAGCTGGCCGAAAGGGTGAAGATAGGGATCCTCAAGACGGAGAAATCCGTTGAGATCAGGGAGAAAGTCCTCACCGATGGTATGGTGCTCCGGGCCGCCTACCCCATCGTGGACAAGAGAGGCAGACTCCTGGGAGCCCTGGTGGGTGGTGTTCTCCTGAATCGCGACTACAGCATCGTCGACACCATCAAGGAGACCGTGTACCGTGCGGAACGCTACCGTGGGCGGGACATGGGCTTTGCCACCATATTCCTGGGCGGGGTGAGGATCTCCACCAATGTCATGACCAGGGACAACGAGCGGGCTGTGGGCACCATCGTATCCAAGGAGGTATATGACCAGGTCATCGGAAAGGGTAAGGACTGGGTAGGCAGGGCCTTTGTGGTGAACGACTGGTACATCAGCTCCTACACACCCATCTGGGATATCGACAACCGGATCATCGGCATGCTCTATACAGGCATCCTCGAGGCGAAGTACCGCGACATGATGATGAGGACCGTGCTCATCTTTCTCGGTGTAACAGCCATCGGCATGGTGATCGCCTTTTTCGTCTCGTTCCGGCTCGGCCAGAGCATCATCCGCAGGATCAGGATCCTGAACCAGGCCACCGTGGCCATAGCATCGGGCGACCTCGATTACCAGCTACCCCCGGGCCGCTCGTCTGGGTTCGATATGCTGGACAATGCCTTCAACAACATGGCCAGGTCTCTGAAGGACCGTGATGACCGCCTCCAGAAGGCCTT
This sequence comes from Thermodesulfobacteriota bacterium, assembly GCA_025454155.1. GTDB lineage: Bacteria > Desulfobacterota > Desulfomonilia > UBA1062 > UBA1062 > MWEI01. Next base: position 6,482 of record JALOOZ010000035.1, on the reverse strand, counting down.
CCAGCGTATCACCATCACAGAGCGACTGGCCTCCCTTGGCCAGATGGCAGCTGGTGTTGCCCATGAGATCAACAATCCCCTGGGCGGCATCCTCCTCTACAGCAACCTCGTGATGGAGGAAATGAAGCCCGGGAACCCTTCCCGCGAGAACATGGAAAAGATCATCTACCAGACCGAGCGCTGCAAAAAGATAGTGCAGAATCTGCTTGATTTTGCCAGGACCCCTTCCGGCGACATGATTCCACTGTCCATTAATGATGTCATCATCACCTCGCTCAACCTGGTCAAGGACCAGTCCATCTTCCACGGCATCGAGGTGAAGACGGAACTCGCCGAAGGGCTCCCCCGTGTCATGGGTGACCTCTCCCGGCTGGAGGAAGTCTTCCTGAACCTCTTCATCAATGCTACGGATGCCATGTCCGGCAGGGGGACCCTCACGATCTCGAGCCGGCTCTCCAGCAGCGGCCTCCTGAAGATCTCAATCGCTGACACGGGAAAGGGAATAGACAAAGCATATCTCCCCCATATATTCGAGCCTTTCTTCACCACCAAAGACCCCGGTCAGGGCACCGGCCTGGGATTGTCCATCACGTACGGCATCATCCAGAAGCATAGCGGATTCATAGACGTCGTGAGTGAGCCCGGCAGGGGTACGACCTTCACCATTACGATGCCTCCCGTCGGCGACTCTTCTCCTGCCCATGCCGGCGGCTCACAGGAGGGTTGCACAATTGGCTAAGAGAACCAAGCATATCCTCATCATCGATGACGAGGAATCCATACGTGACGGATGCCAGCAGATCCTTACGCGGACGGGCTATGTGGTGGAAAGCACCGGAGACGCCGAGCACGGCCTTCAGCTTGCGCTTACCGACCGGTTTGACCTCATTCTCCTGGATGTTCGGCTGCCCAGGATAGAGGGTCTCGATATCCTCAAGATGCTCAAGAAGGAACTGTGCATCTCGGCCAAGATCATCATCATCACGGGTTATGGCACCATTCCTCTGGCCGTGGAGGCCATGCGGCTTGGCGCCACCAATTTCCTCACAAAACCCTTCGGGGCCGGCGATCTGAGAAGCGCAGTCAACGAGTGCCTGGAAAAGACCATTCTCCTGGAAAAAGATGACTCCCTGTCCATGCTCATCGGCAGCAGCGACTACATGAAGGAGCTCAAGGAGACCATACGCCGCATCGCCCAGACCGACACCTCTGTGCTCATAACCGGCGAAAGCGGCACGGGTAAGGAGCTCGTGGCAAGAACCATTCACAACCTGAGCAAACGATCGGGCAGGCATTTCATTCCCGTCGACTGCTCCTCGCTCGTACACAACCTCATGGAGAGCGAGCTCTTCGGCCATATGAAAGGCGCCTTCAGCGGAGCCACCGAATCGCGGGAGGGACGATTCCAGATAGCAGACAAAGGCACCCTGTTCCTCGACGAGATCTCCAACATAAGCCTCGATATCCAGGCCAAGCTCCTGCGCGTTATCCAGGAGCAGGAGGTACCCAGGGTTGGCAGTTCCATCCCGGAAAAAGTCGATGTGAGGCTCATTACAGCCACCAACAAGGAGCTGCGGTCAGAGGTCGAGACTGGCAATTTCCGCGAAGACCTCTTCTACCGTATATCGGTGGTCCCCATCCACATCAGGCCGCTCCGTGAGCACCGCACCGACATCGTCGAGATTGCCCAGCACTACCTGGAGCTCTACCGCGAAAAACACGGTTCCATGGCCAGGCGGTTCTCGTCAGAGGCGTTGAAATCGCTGAACGCCTATACCTGGCCAGGTAACATCCGCGAGCTGAAGAACACCATAGAGCGCCTCTGCGTGCTCTCCGACCACGAGGAAGTCACCCTCTCGGATATCCTCTACTACGGCCAGGACACCCGAGCCAAGGCCCCGGTGGTGGACCCCTTCTCCGGAAGGATGCGGCTGGTGGACGTGGAAAAAGAGCACATAGAAAAGGCCCTCAAGCATTTCCAGTATCACATGAACAGGACCTCCAGGTTCCTGGGCATAGACCGCAAGACACTGCGTACCAAGATCAGGAACTACGGCATCATCACAGACGACCCGGAAGGCGGCGGAGACGACTGATGGATTTCCCTGTGGGGGTATATCTTACTCCACCATGGGGAGTTTCTCCCCATCGAAACATCCTTTGAGATAACCGCTTCTTCCTTTCATCATTATTTCAACATGTTAGAATGTGGCACCTTCCTTGCTCTTTCTATCATACGAAATCCTTGAAGGAGGTGTAGGCTATGGATTCGAAAAAGAAGGTGCTCCTGATAGATGACGACAAGGATTTCCTCATGGCCACCAAGCTCATCCTGGAAAAGGGTGGATACGAAGTCTTTCTGGCCGAGGACGGCAGGTCCGGGGTCGACATGGCGAGGTCTGTATCCCCTGACCTGGCCATCATCGACATGATGATGGAGACCTGGAGCGAAGGGTTCAACGTAGTGTCAAGGTTGAGGACATCAGAGACGGGCAAACAGATCCCCCTCATCATGCTCAGCGCCGTGGATCTGCAGGGCCCCTACCAGTCCTTCGAGCCGCCGGATGAGCTTCCCACCGTTGACATGGTGCTCCACAAGCCCATCAAGGCTGACCAGCTGCTTAAATTCGTGGGCCAGCTCCTGAGGTGATGTCCCATGGAGGACAGCGGTACAAGCCCTGCCCAGATCCTCATCATCGATGACGAGGAATCCATCCTTGACGGATGCAGGCAGGCACTGGAAAAAACAGGCTACGTTGTGGTCTCGTCCTCGGACGGCCATGAAGGCATAGGTCTGGCACGGGCCAAGAAGCCCGACCTTGCCTTCATCGACCTGAAGATGCCAGGCTGCTCGGGAATGGACATCATCGAGATCCTGTCCAAGGAAATGCCGGGCGTCGTCCTCATCGTTATCACCGGATACGCCTCCATCGTATCGGCTGTGGAGGCCATGAAAAAGGGTGCCTATGACTACCTCCCAAAACCTTTCACTCCCGACCAGATCCGTGCCGTCACCAAGCGCGGCCTCGAACACCGGTCCCTCAAGATCGAAGCCGAACGCCTCCGGGAGGAAAAGGAGCGCATGGAACGCAGCTTCATAACCTTTGTCAGCCACGAGATGCGCTCCCCCCTGGTCACGATCATGCAGTATTTTGAAACACTCAAGGTCATCGCAGACTCCGACCTGAGCGAATCTGCCAGGGACATCATCGATCGCTGCGAAAAGCGGCTGCAGTCCCTGCACGATCTGGTGGACCACTGGCTCGACCTCTCCCGAATCGAGGACGGGTCTTTTTCCGAGGCGCGCATCCCCCTCGTTCTCAACGAGATCGTGGAGAAGAGCATCGAGGAGCTCTCCCCGCTGTGCCAGCGTCGGGAAATCTCGATCGAATCCTCGGGCAGGGCTGACATGCCGAAGATCCTGGGCGACCAGGAGAGCCTGCTGAGGGTGTTCACCAACATCATCGGAAATGCCACGAAGTACACGCCACCCGGCGGGAAGATCTCGGTTTCAATGGATTACGACGACTATTATGTCTACGTGAATATTTCAGACACGGGGTCAGGCATACCTTCCGACAAACTGCCCTTCATCTTCGAGCCCTTCTTCCGGGTCAAGGGCAAGGACGAGCGGCAGAAGGGCTCTGGACTGGGTCTCACGTTCGTCAAGAAAATCATGGATGCGCATACCGGCAAGATCGAGGCCTCATCGAAGGTAGGAGTGGGGTCAACCTTCTCATTGAAATTCCCGAGGCTCTACGAGCTCTGAGAACCTATTCGCTCTTCCCCTTGTGGCCCTCCCAGGGCCGGGTATTGTCGAGCATGAACTCATCGCAGTTGTTCACCATGCACTCCCCGCACATGTGAACCATCTTCATGCTGGAGATCTGCCGCACGATGAAGAGTTTCTGGGAGTTCTGGCTGCACAGGAAACACTTCTCGGTGATATCGTCCTCGTGGAACTCATAGCACTGCTCGTCCATGTACACGCACTTCATGGGTATCTCCTGATTCTATCTATCACAAAGTGATGTCTCCGGCAACAGGGCAGGCATGCGGGTAAACAGTTCATGGATATACGGGCGCAGTCATGGTACTATCTCCACGATTCCGGGAGGCATCCATGAAGAAGGACTGGAACTACCTCTACTCCAACACCGTGTACAAGAACCGGCTCGTGAATGTCCGTCAGGACAGGTATCACTTCCTCCCCAACGACATCATCAAGGATTTCACCGTCTTCGAGCTGGAGGACTGGGTCAATATCATCCCTATCACCGAGGACGGGCGCGTGGTAACCATCCGCCAGTATCGTCATGGTGTCAGGCACGACACCCTGGAGATCCCGGGCGGACTCATTTCGGAGGAGGACTCGAGCCCCATGGAGGCAGCGGTGCGTGAGATGACCGAGGAAACCGGCTACATCAGCACCGATGTGGTGCACATCGGCACCGTGGAGCCCAACCCTGCACTCCAGACCAACCGGTGCTTCTCCTTCCTGGCAATGAACTGTTCCCTGGCCTCCGGCCAGATGCTTGATCCCACCGAAGCCATACAGGTGGAGCTGGTGAAGAGGCAGGATATCTACCGGATGATCCGGGAGCAGAGGATCACCCATGGCCTCGTGGTAGCGGCCTTCGCCCACCTGCTCATCCACGAGGGGAAAGGGATTCTTCTCTCATGATCAGTTCAGGTACATCCGTTCGATCCGGACCCTGAACTTCTCGCTGACCGCCTTGCGTTTGACCTTGAGCGTGGGCGTGAGCTCCCCTGTCTCCTCGCTGAACGGGGCGTCCAGGATCTCGAAGTATTTCACCTGCTCATAACGCGCGAGCTTTCCGTTCACTTCTTCCACCTCGGCCTTGATGAGCGCCTTGATCTCCTCGTTTGCCACGAGCTCGCTGCTGGATGCATAGGTGATCCCGTTTTTCTTTGCGTACCTTGCAAGCTCCTCAAAATCCGGGACGATGAGGGCCGAGATGTACTTCCTGCCGTCTCCCACCAGGCAGGCCTGTTCGATGTGACGTTTTGCCTGGAGATCCAGTTCAATGGGGTGGGGTGCAATGTTCTTTCCTCCCGAAGTAACGAAAAGGTCCTTCTTGCGGTCCGTGATGATGAGAAACCCCTCCTCGTCGAACACGCCGATGTCGCCGGTCTTGAAGAAACCGTCCTCGGTGAAGGCCTCTTTCGTGGCATCCTCCATCTTCCAGTACCCCTGGAAAACCTGTGGCCCGCGCACCAGAATTTCACCGTCATCGGCGATTTTCTCTTCGGTCCAGACAACCGGTTTCCCCACCGTGCCGGGCTTCACCCTGAGTCTGTAGAGTACCGTCGAATAGCAAAGGCCAAGCCTGGCTGCATTGAGGGGATTCCCGTACGGGGACTTGCCTTTGGCCGGAAGCTCCACCATGAGGTCGATGGTAGTGTCCAGGACCTTGTTGAAGAACCACCTGTACAAAGGCCCATGGTGGTCGTCGTCGATGATCTCCAGGTCGTTGAAGTTGATGACCGGGCTCGTCTCGGTGAGGCCATAACCCTCGTTGAGCTGGATGTTGAGCGACCTGAAGAACACGCAGACGTCCTTGGGCAACTTGCCTCCTCCGGACAGCGCCAGGATTAGCCGGTCCATGCCCATGGCCTTCTTGAGCCTGTCGAAAACGAGCATGTTGGCCAGACCGAACTGGGTGAGATCGTGCTGGGAAATCCTTTTACCCGTTGCCATGCCGTCCACGTAGATCTCGCCTTTCTTGATCGCCCATGCAAACAGCTTCTGGTGAAGAGGCTTCTGTTTCCCCATCACAGCGTTCACCATGTCATAGGTCTTCTCGAAGAACCGGGGTATGGAGGTGATGATGTTGGGTCTGATCTCCATGAGGTTCTGGGGAATGGTATTGAAGTTCTCGGCAAATGCGAGGCGGCTCCCCAGGTAGAGGCCGGCCACGTGGTAGTCGCTCGAGCGGGCATAGACATGACACAGGGGCAGATGCACCAGGGCAGTCAGGTGGAGATCCCTCTCCTTCTGGCGCTGCATGAGCTCGGACCGGGTGCATTGGAGGATATTGGTAACGAAGTTGTCCTGCGTGAGCACCACCCCCTTGGACCTGCCCGTGGTGCCCGACGTGTAGATGATGGCGGCAGTGTCCTCGGGTTTGACATCGCGGATACGGTCCTCGATCTCCTCAGAAGATACCGCACCCCTCCCCCGGATCATGATGTCGGTAAAACCGTGAACGTTTTCAGGCATCGCCCCGTCCCACGACTCCATGGTTATGACGGGAAATGCCTTCAGGCCATCGTGCTCACGCCTGAGCTGGACGATCTCCTCGGCCTTGGCCCTGGTGGAAGTTATGAGGGCCGCAGCTTCACTGTCCAGGATCATGTAGATGAGGTCGTCCCTGCTCAGGGTGGGATACAATGGGACGCCCACGGCGCCGCACGCTTGGATGGCCTGGTCCGCTATGATCCATTCGGGCCTGCTCTCG
>JALOOZ010000034.1 GCA_025454155.1 Thermodesulfobacteriota bacterium | reverse complement strand
GTCGTGCCGTTGAGGAAGGCGGCATTCTGAATGCCGGTTCTGAAACCGCAGCCCAATGCAGTTGCCTGTTCCGGCCCGCCGAGGGTCCTGACATGCTCCGCCACGGCCTTCACCGCTTCGAGCTCGAGGGAGCCGTAGATATTCGCAAGGTAATCGAGCACGCAGAGCTTTGCCTTGAAGACGACCTCCCGGGGGATTTCATCGAAGGTGAGCGAAACGCAGAAATCTGAGAGCTTACGGGTGTATTCCATGGTGATTCCCCTTCAGACATATCCTCTTTTTTCATATATTCTGATCATCCGGTACGGATCGAGCACTTCCCTGATTACCCGCAGCTCCTCGGCCGTAGGAGGTTCTGTCTCATGGACGTCGTCGGCCACCTCGAGGTCCCAGGGCGTCAGCCGACGAACCTCGTCCACGCTGGTGCCGGGATGGTAGGTGGCCAGGTAGGCAAGCTTGGTCTGGCTGTCAAAGCGCAGGACAGCCTTGTTGGTGATGATCACCTCGGGCCCGGTACCGGGGGGAAGCCCCCATCCCTCACGGGTGCCCGGGCCGTCGATATATCCAGGGGTGGTGATGAAATCCACGCGCTCGGCGAGGCTGCGCCTGTCATGGAGGGCTATGATGAGCACCTTTTTCGCAAGGGCGCCTATGGGATTGGCCCCCCCTGAACCGGGGAGCCTCGAAGCAGGCCGTGCATAATCCCCGATGACGGTGGTGTTGATGTTGCCGTACCTGTCGACCTGGCTTCCCGAGAGAAAGCCGACATCGACCCAGCCTCGCTGGAGAAACAGGCCCATGACCTCGACGAGACCGCCGATCATTGCCGCTCCGGGGTTGAGACAGGGATCTCCGACCGAAAGGGCCGGCCGTGCGGGTCGTGCATCATAGACGCCGGACTCCTGCATCATGGAGGCGTTTTTGGCATGGGTATGCTTGGCGATGTTTGCCGACATGGTGGGGAATCCGGTGCCCACGATGACCACATCGAAGTCCTTGATCTCACGTGCGCCGCAGCAGGCCATGAGTTCAGGCTTTATATAGTCGTTCGGATGTGTGTCCATGTGGCCGCTCACCTGTCAGTATGCATACGATACGGGGAAGCTGTAGTCGAACTTCGCCTGCAGTTGTTTGAACTGGGCGTAGCCGAAGCGCTGGATGTAGTGCTGGATATATTCAGTCCGGTCCCTGATTCCGAAGACCCATTCATCGAGGAAGGCCTGGAATCCCTCGACGGTGTTGGATGCCTGCTGGTAGAGGTAGCCGAAGGAGAAATCCACATCGTAGAAGCCCGGGGCATAGCCCGGATGGGCGCCGAAAGGCTCCTCCACGACAGCTGCCACCTTGAAGTCGGGGACGATCGTCCGTGAGGGGTCTTTGCCGATGGTTTCCCTGCTCACGATCCGTTCGCAGCTGACGATGACCTTCTGCGCAGCGTTCGCACCCCACTTGCAATCACCGCCGATACCCCAGATCTGAGCATTGCCCCTGTCATCAGCCTGCTGGACGTGAATGATCCCGACATCCGGCACAAGCGCTGGAACCAGCAGGGTGGGCTTGCCGTCAAAGGGGGAGTCGATCATCTTGTATTTGTTCTCGCCCATGAAGGATTTCACCTTCAGGAGGTCAGTGCCCACCATATCCTTGACCGGAACGAAAGGCATGCCCATGGCGCCGGCCATGAGCATCATGGGCAACGAGAGGTTGGTATACTCCTCCACCTCGATCCTGTGGGGGATGCCCTTTTCCACCGAACGCCTGTAGCAGCGGGCCAGGCCGTAAAGCCCCAGCGAGATGAACGTCGATATGAAACGCTTGACGCAACCGGCGCCTATCAGAAGGTCAAAGTCGTCGGCCGCATTGCTGCGAGTTATGGTCAGATCCTTCTTGTTCTGACGGATGATCTCATGGATGGCTCCAAAGGGAGGACGGCAGATGTATCCTCCTATGAAAAGGAAGTCGCCGTCGTGCACATGACAGGCGATGGCTTCCTGCATCGTCATGAGCTTGCTCAACGCTCTCCTCCGATCATGCCCTCACACAGGCTCCACCACGATCGTTTCTCTGCCCGGGAACGCGGGAACACACACTAAAGCGCATATTCAGACCTGCCGATGATCTCGTTCTGCGCCAGTTCGCTCAAACCCGTGAATTCGGCCGAGTAACCACTGACACGCACGATGAGGTCGCGATATTTTTCAGGTTGTTTTTGTGCATCCTTGAGGATCGACGAGTCGAGCATGTTGAACTGCACCTGGGTGCCGCCTTTTGCGAAGTAGGTCTTGATGAGGGCCAGGAGATTTTCCTGCATGATCTTCTTGCCCTGGAAGCGCATGTTGAGGTTCGCCCCATTGGTTACCCGGCTGATCGGCAGCTTGGTGACGGAGTTCATCACCGCTGTGGGGCCGGTGAGTGCGTTGCCGTTGGTCGGCGTGATCCCGTTGCCGAGGATATCGCCGGCGTTTCTGCCGTCGGGTGTGGCCCCGGTGAAGGCACCCATGGCGATGTGGAAGCCGACCGAGAAGATGCCCGGCCAGAAATCCCCTTCCCGATAGTTTCTGTGCCTTGAGAGCTCGGAGCAGAAGTGCGTTGCCACCTGACCGGCCATGGCATCAGCCTCGTCGTCGTCGTTACCGTACTTGGGGATCCGGTTGAGAAAGTACGTGCGCTTGTCTTCGGCGTCCATCCAGTCGGTTGACAGCCACTGGGCGAGATCGGCCATGGAGTATCTTTTTTCGTCGAAGATGGCCTTCTTCACCGCATAAAGGCTGTCGGCAACGTTCGCAAAGCCCATGAGCTGCACTCCTGTCGAGTTATAGACCGCCCCGCCTCCGGTGAGATCGAGCCCCTTTTCCATGGGGCCCTCGATCATGGCTGAGGCAAACGGCGAAGGAACGAGTTCGGCTATGGCTTTGTCGAGCGTGTGCATGCCCCTGACCATCTGCCCTATGAAATGGGAGACCTGTGCCCCGTAAGCCCTCCAGACATCATCGAACGAGGTGAAGGAGGCAGGATCGCCTGTTTCCAAGCCGGATTGGTATCCGAAGATATTGTCGATGCCGTTGCTCAGGGCCAGCTCGAGGCACTTGATTCCATTGAACTGTACGGCAAAAGTGGAACCGAAGGTCTTGGCCTGCGCATTCGGTTCCAGACAGCCCACAACGCCATAGTCGCGGGCGTCCTCCAGGGTATGCCCTGCCTTCCTGAGCGCGTCAACGATGGCGTCGTCATTGAAGAAATGCATGAGGACTCCATCCCGGCAGTAGTTGATTGCCAGCAGGAAGAAATCATCAGGGGATTTCGAGCTCAGGCGCACACCGAAGTTCGGCTGCACGGTGCGCACGTCTGCATAGGCATCGAGCCCGAGCCAGCTGAGTTCGTTGGTTGCATCCTCTCCGTTCCTGCCCACACCTCCCACGGTCACGTTCTGGGTGGTCTTCCCTTCGGTCCCTTCGCCGCCGGGGATGAACGCCTCCTCCAGTACATTCCAGATCTCGTTGGTCTTGATGAAGAGCAGGGAAAGGAGCTCGCGTGCCTCGTCAGGGGTAATCCTGCCTGCCCTCTTGTCCTCCAGATAGAAGGGATAGAGCATCTGATCTATGCGTCCGAGCGATATGGAGTTCCCCCCCGATTCTATCTGGGAGATGAGATGGATGAAGTATACGCTCTGTACTGCTTCCCGGAAGGTGGCCGCTGGGTATTCCGGAACCCGCCGGCACACCCGTGCGATATCCCTGAGCTCTTCAGCTCTTTCCACATCCGGCTCCTTGTCGGCCATGGCCTGTGCCTGGTCGGCGTACCGTTGTGCGAAACGGATGCCCGCCTCCATCGACCGGATTAACGCCTCATAGAAAAGCCTTTTCTCTTCTTGGCCCCCGTGCCCGGAGACCTTCTGCAGAAGTCCCTGGGCCTCCGCTATGATCCCTCGCAGCCCGGATGTGAGGACCTTCGGGTGGTTCATGGTGAAGTGGCCTATGCCGTAGGTGATCTCGAGCATCATCGTGAAGATGTACTTGTCCATGTCCGCTGCGACATCCCCGGGCAGGAGCTCCTCGAGGCGCTCCTCAACGGTCTTGCCGCTCCAGAAGGGGAGGATCTCATCCCGCAGCTCCACTTTCTCCCCTTCGGTGATGAGGGCACGCTGCAGGTGGCGGCAGGCGAAGCTGTCGAGGTCACCTTCAATCCATCGAGACTTGTTCTCAGGGAAAAGGGGAGCACCCTTGAGCTTGCTCGTCCTGCATCCTACGATGCGTTCATCGTCACGTATGATGACGCTGATATTCTCAAGGATATGCTCCAGGGCACAGCTCATCCGGGTGAGCGGGTGCTCATGCCAGTGCTCCGCCATGGATCGGGTCAGATAGCGCGCCCGTTCTATGCACACTTCCTGGGGCGCATTGATGATGCGATCCCTGAGCCGGCCGACCCGGCCTTGCCGGACCTGAGCTTGAACAACCCTCTGTGGCTTCATACCTGCCTCCCTGTTCCGTATGCAGCGGTCGGGGGGTCCCGCTGACTGTATTATCAGACCCTTATGTCCATGAAGTTGACAAGGATCATGTCCCGTATCGGTTGCGGCAGAAATCGATTCAGCGTCAGGAAGAATGAGCTCTGAAAATCGATCTGGTTGTGAAGCCTCGGTCTTTCACATTGAAGCACTTTGACGATCTTGTTTGCGGCATAGAGGGGAGTCGGTGCCGTCTTGATGAGTTCATCATCCCGCGCGATGAACCGTCGTACGCGCTCCCGGTATGGCGAACCGTCCGGAGGAAGCTTGTGGATCTTGGCCGCGAATGTCGTGGATACCTGGGCGGGTTCGATGATCGCGCAGTGGATGCCGAAGGGCTCCACCTCGAGCCTCAGCGAGAGCATCATGCCTTCTATGGCGAACTTTGTGGCGGTGTAGATGGACTCGAAAGGAAAGGGTATACGACCCACAAGGGAGGACATGGCGATGATCTTTCCTCGGCCCTGTGCTCTTAACGTCGGGATGAATGCCTGGAAGATGGATGCTGCTCCGATGACATTGATCTCGAAGCACCTGAGGGCCTTCTCGAGGTCGATCTCTTCGAAGGGACCGAAGAAACCGATTCCCACATTCGAGAGCACGGTGTCCACCCTGCCGTATTTTTTCAGGACGGCGTCGCGGAAAGCAAGGATACCCGGGCGATTGGTGATGTCGAGAGGCATGAGGAGGTGTTCCCCTGCTTTGCCTCTGAGCTCTGCTTCCAGAGAGGCCACGCCCTTTTCATCGACATCGAACCCTGCAATGGTGTCACCCGCGGAGGCAAGGAGTTTCGCAACCTCGCGGCCCATGCCGTCTGCACAACCGGTAATAACGATAACCTGACCCATACACAACCCCCTCAAACGTTCTTGAGATTGATAGGTGTACCTTCATGCCCTTCATCACTGCCGGGAGATCTCTTTGTCATACCATTCCTTCATCTGGTGCATCGATTGCCGGAAATCGGGGTACATGAGCTTGTAGCCGGCTTTCTTGAGCTTGGTGTTGTCAACGACATAATCCTGATAGAGGTAATTCACCGCATCATACTCGAGATCCGGAATCTTGCCCTTGCCTGCCGAGATGATCCCGTCGATTCTGGCGGCCACCTTCACGAGCCAGAGGGGAAGGTGGATCTTTGCAGGCTTTGCCCCGAAGGCGAAGGCAGCCAGAGACAGTGCCTCCTCTATGGATGGATACGTGTCCTCGGCCAGGTTGTAAGCCTGGCCCGTCGCATTTTCCAGGCGGGACAGGTAATCCACAGCAGCGGCCACGTCTTCCGCACGGATGTTCGACAGGAGCTGCTTCCCGCTTCCCGGTATGGCGGTGATGGCTGTCGGCCGCGAAAAGGCCTTGCCCGCGCCGTCGTTGCACCGGGGACCGTAGACGGTGCAGGGTCGCGTGACGATCGCAGGGAGACCCTCCCCGATCCTCCTCCAGATCACGTCTTCACCGTTTTTCTTGCTCCTTCCATACGCGTCTTGGGGGTCACGAAGGCTGTCCTCTCGGAATGGAGTTCCTTTATAATAACCATAGACGCTTGTGGAGCCGACGTGTACGTACCTCTTGACGCCGGCTTCAAGGGCGAGCCCAGTTATGTGTTCGACTCCGAGCACATTGGTGGGGAAGAGCTTCTCGTAGGGGGTGGAAAAATTGCATATCGCCCCGAGATGGAAGATCCGGTCGACATTGCCCGCAAAGAGGGGAGGGAGGGTTTCCGGTTTTGTGAGGTCTGCTCCGACATATTCCACGCCGAGACGATCGAAGAAGGACGTATCTTTCCGTGGGCGAGCCGTTGCCCTGACCCTGACCCCCTTGGCGGCCAGATATTCAACGAGATGACTCCCCATGAAGCCCGCAGCACCGGTGACGAGGGTGATTCCGTCGAAATCCATATGCTGAACCTCACTTTGTTATTCAAATACCAAGGAAACAGGCTATAACTGCACCGCTGGGTCGACCGTCCGCTCTCCTGGGGCCGTATCCCTCATTGCGTCTCGTACCTTGTACAGCCAGGAGAGGAAAAGCTCGTTGAAGTTTAATCCCAGCTCGGCGATCATGTTCACATATACACCCTGTCTCTCCCAGCGGAAAACATTTCCTTTCCTGCGGGAAAGCTGCTGTTCATAGGTCTGTATCTGATCTTCTATGAGTCTGAGCGCGTCTTCCTTTTCTCCGAATCCGAAGAAGACAAAGCGCATGAGGAAGGGGTCACGCAGGAGCATCTGCTTCTCGGGCGAGTTCTTCAGCCACTTCTTGAATTCCCTCCTGCCCTCGTCAGTGAGTGAATAGAGTTTCTTCTGTGGGGCACCGTTGTCGGAGGAGATCACATCGGACAGCGCAATGAAACCCGCATCCGTCAAGGACTTCAGGGTAGTATAGATCTGTCCAAAGTTGACCGTCCACATGTAACCGAAGTTCTTCTCGATGTGGTCCTTGATCTGGTAGCCGTGCATGTCCTTGTAGTGAAGCAGGCCGAGTACCGCGTACTTGATGGACATGATAACCTCTTATGTATCATGTTGATGCAGGACGGGATCTATAGATAAAAAGTATATATGTAATTTGTATATAGTGTCAATGAGAAACAATTCCACCTGTTGATTGGGGCATGCCCCATTACCTGAACCGCACTATGGGCCACCCCCTTTCGCAGGCAACCTTTCTGAGTTCTTCGGTGGGCTCCACGGCATAAGCCTTGCCGACGAGCTCGAGCAGCGGGATGTCCGCCTGGTGGTTGCCATAGGCAGAGGAGGCTTTCAGATCCAGGCCAAGTTCGACTGCAAGAGCCTTTGCCAGGTCGCGCTTGCGGCCCTCTGTGCATATGGGGCCGGTGGTCCTGCCTGTAAGGATGCCGTCAGGCCCTATCTCCAGATCGGTGCAGAGGAGGTGGTCAAATCCCACGTCTTCTGCCACTGGGTTCAGCAGGTACCTCAGTCCGGCAGAGACGAGCACCAGGACATGGCCCTTTTGCTGATGTTCCCGGACGCGAGCCACGATATTGGGTGCCAGGTGAGGCTTGAGCACCTCCCGGTAATAATCCGCCGCGCCTTCCTGGAAGGGTGCGAAGGGCTTGCCCCGATAGAAGCTGATGAGGATCTTGGCCATGGTCTCGTCACTGATCAGGTGGCGCTGGTACAATATGTTAGATGCCATGACCTTGAGGATATACCGCATGGTGATGAGCCTGCGATCCCAAAGGTAGCGGATGCCGAGCCGCGGGCTCTCCACGTCTATGAGGGTCCTGTCGAAGTCGAAGAACGCGCCGATAGAGCCTGTGCCCATACCCACCTCCCATCTTGCGTCTACACCAAGATACGTGAGATCGGGCCTCAGGGCAACGCCTTCCCGGTTCACATCCGCCTTCATGGCCTCTGCGAGGCTGGATCTCTGCGAAAGGGAGGATTTTACAGTTTGACTGGAATGTCTTTGTATGTTACGCACGTACCCAATGAGTACCGACGACAGCACAGGTAATCGAGGAATATAATCAGACCCCGGTGCAGGTCATCCTGTCCTGGGGCCGGGCAAGGATGATTGCGCCGAACCATACGGAATCCGGTTTCGCCATTCCGAGTGCGCGCAGTCAAGCTTCACGAGGTGCGTGTATGCGGAGAGATTATCAGCTCGCAGACTGCAAGATCGTAGGATGCACGGAACAGACCGGCCAGATCCAGGTCTACGTCAACCCTGATGCGGAAGAGAAGCGGTACCTCATCCACGATCTGGGGGTGGACGAGCATACCCTGAATTCATCCCTCGACCCGGATGAGATATCACGCCTGGAATTCGAACCCAACCACCTGGCGCTCATCTTCAAGATGCCCAAGAGTTATTCCGGGGAGGACCAGCTCCTCTTCAGGGTCTGCTCCACCGGCGTGTTCCTGTTCAAGGACAGGCTCGTGCTGGTGGTTTCCGAAGACGTCCCCATCTTCGAGGGCAAGCAGTTCATGCGGATCCCCTCGCTGAACAGCCTGTTTCTCAGGGTGATCAACCGGTCGGCACATCACTTCATGGAGCACCTCAAGGTCATCAACCTCCTCACGGAGGAGCTTGAGGACAGGGTGAACACCTCCATGGAGAACAAATACCTCATCAATCTGTTCACCCTGGGCAAGAGCCTCGTGTACTACCTCAATGCCATCAACTCCAATGCCATCGTGAATGCCAAGCTCAAGAACAACGTCGCCAAGATCGGTTTCGATATCGATGAGGCGGAGTTCCTCGACGACATCATGGTGGACAACAACCAGTGCTACAGGCAGGCCGAGATCTATTCCAACATCCTTGCGAGCCTCATGGATGCCAGGGTTTCCATCGTGAACAACAACCTCAACATCCTCATGAAGACACTGAACATCATCATCCTGTGCATCATGGTGCCTTCGCTGGTGGTGAGCGCCTTTTCCATGAATGTCCATATACCCCTCCAGCAGAATCCGTTCGCCTTCTGGATCATCATGGCACTTTCCCTGGCCTCTGCCCTGGTTGTCGTCGTCTTCTGGAAATTCAAGAAGCTGTAGCATAATGGATTATGATGCAGACCTGCCCCGTCATGTCATTCACCGTCTGGGGAGGAAGCTTGGGAAATAATTGAACACAGCCTTGTTCAAGGCTTCGATGGATAACCGGTCATGGTGTTCACCGGTCACTCGGCAGATCCGGATGGGTGATCAGGACTGCCAGAATATCTGATTGTTCTCGTCCTGGGATTTCTTAATGTATTCCCTCCGTGCCTTGTCGGTCGAGGAGTAAAGTTCCTCGGGAAAGAGTGCTACATGCCGGTTGCAGCTGGGATTCGGACAGGTTCCATTGTACAGGGAGTTGATCTGGGAAGAGAGCTTTACAAAGAACTTGGACCTGCACCGGTCATGACCGAAGAGAGCCACCTTTGTCGCCTCTTTCATGCGGATTCTCCTATCCTCCGAACCTTACTTTGATTTTTAGTAATAGGGAAATTTCCTGGCTTGTCAATACATTATGCATAAAAAAATCTAGGGAAAACCATAAACTAGATCCCCTCTGGTGCCATAGATCGGCTTCTATCCTGGTAAATTTACCCAGGGTAACCTCTCCATGCGGATTCACGGAAAATTCACAGGACATTCATATACTATTCATAATGACAGTGTATTCGTCCGATAAGAGCGAAAAGGACGGAGGACCGATGAGATCGACAAGATTACCATCCAAGTCGGGGCAGAGGCCGGGACGGACCCTTCGTGGCATCTATCTCATTCTCCAGACCAGAAAGACCTACGGGTACAATTCCGTACTGGAGAGGATCTTCCGGTATCTCGTCACCCCGGTTCTGGGACCGAGACAGGGAAGCATTTCCAGGCGACGAATGCTCTTTGATCGCTCTTGAGAAGACAGGTTCTTGGAATGTGAGGTGGAAGGGACATGATCACGAGAAGGAATACCGGATGGATGCGGGACCTTGCCTTCCATTATAAAGCAATGCGGACCGCTTATCCTGATGACAATCTCTTGATCGTTTTCGATATCGATGGCACCATCATCGACGAGGGGCATATGGCTCTATCCGTCCTCCAGGCCTTTGACAGGGAGCACGGGACAGGATTCTTCTCGAACATATCCTCAGACGACATGCCGTTGCCTCCAGGTGAGGTGTGCCGTCTCCTGAAGGAGTTCGCCATACCGTCGACTGTCCGGGGAGAGATCACCTCCTGGTGCGAGGCCAATTTCTGGTCAAGGGCGGCCATCCTCAGCTCGCACAAGCCGTTTTATGGTGTACTCGATGTCATCAGATGGTTCCAGCTCCAGCCGCGCACCTTTGTAGGATTGAACTCGGCTCGTGCAGAAAGGCTGCGTGCGGATACCCTGCGCATATTGAACGCTCTGGGCAGGGGATACCATGTACAGTATGAGGATGCCCTTCTGCACATGAACACCGGAGGTGCGGTGCCTCAGGGCAAGGTGAACGGCATCAGGAAATTCCAGGAAAAGGGATATCGCATCGTCGCTGTCATCGACAACGAAAAAGAAAACCTCGAGGCCGTTGCACGGATCGATCCCGCAGGTGAGATGCTGCTCCTCCATACGGATGTGATGCTCGCCTCATCACCTGTGCGGAAAGCCAGCAAGGCATTCATGTGCAGGTATTACGATCTCACCGAGCTCATAAACCGTCATCACCTTCCTCAGCACATCGAATTTGTCTGGCATGGTGTTGACGATGAGTCCATCCTCCGGCAGTTCCTCGTCTCTTCAGTTCAGTGGGCAGAGCTCCATGTGCGCAGACACATCGGAAACCAGGGCCTGATCCTGCGCCGAAAACCCTATGCAGAGGTGCCGCCGGTGCCGTGTGAGATCCCCGTCAGACTCGAAGAGTTCCTCTATCTTCTCCATGAGGCCGGCAGGGGGGTGAAGCTCGATCTGAAGGAGCCCGGTCTGACCGGGCAGGCCATCGACCTCCTCAAGGCAGCCGGGTACACGGACGATCATGTGTGGATCACCATCGCCACTGAGGAGGTGCACGGTGGGGCTCTGAGGAGGATCCAGGAGGCCTTCCCGCGTGCCATCAAGCAGTGTCCGGTGGACAGCCTGTCCACTATGCTGACCGCTTCTCCCGGTGAGGCGAAGAGGTACCTTGGCATGCTCTCCCATGCGGGCATCGGCAGGTTCTCGGTGAACTGGAGCACGCCGGGCAGCAGGGGTATTATCATCCAGCTTCAGAACTGGGGGTATGAGGTGAATATCTACAATGTCCCCGACCTTGAGGCGTTTCTCCAAGCAGCGCTCCTGGTGCCCACATCCGTCACCTCGTTCTATAATTTCCCCAAGTGGTTCTACACCGGTCCCGGCGATGAGGGCAAACGACGCAACCAGGAGAAGACGCCGCATCGATTGATCTGACACCTTGTTGTTTTCCCCCTGTCTGTTCAGCATATCCCAGAGGTGTCTACCATGATCCCTTGCATGCCCTCGGATCAGTCAACCCGGCGTGATGGTTGAACCTCACACGAGAGATGCTCCAAGTGGTGACTTTTGACCAGGTATGCTGCAAAATAATCTTGATATAATGAGAAGATAGGTATCAAGGAACGAAAAACCTGTTTACTATTGTCGTATTATAAAGCCGATAAAAATGTTGTTCAGGATTGAAAATTTCATTGCGAAAAAAAACCTTTTGGTATAGACACACATCGTCATTACACGAACTTCACACAACGGAGGGTTGCATGGATGGAGAAGCCTCCCATTGTCTGCTTACAGGGGGTGACGAAACGGTTTGACGACGTAACCGCCGTCGACTCGTTAAGTCTCGACATCTACCAGGGGGAGTTCCTCACGCTCCTCGGCCCGTCCGGCTGTGGCAAGACCACGGTGCTCAGGCTCATCGCAGGCTTTGAGACCCTCACATCCGGCGAGATCTCCATGAACGGCTCACGCCTCAATGGGACGCCGCCCAACAAGCGCAACGTCAACACCGTGTTTCAGAGCTATGCCCTCTTCCCCCACATGAGCGTGTTCGAAAACATCGCCTTCGGGCTCCGCATGAAACAGTACGAAGCGAAAGCCATCCAGGGCCAGGTCATGGAGGCCCTCGACATCGTCAAGATGACCGGCCTCGAGATGCGGATGCCCCACCAGCTCTCGGGAGGCCAGCAGCAGCGCGTGGCAATGGCACGGGCCATCGTGAACAAGCCACAGGTCCTGCTTCTGGACGAGCCCCTGAGCGCCCTGGACTACAGGCTACGCCAGGAGATGGAAATCGAGCTCAAGCGTGTGCACCGCCAGCTCGGCATCACCTTCGTGTTCGTCACCCACGACCAGGAGGAGGCCATCAGCATGTCTGACCGCATCGCGGTCATGAACGAAGGAAGGATCGAGCAGATCGGCACCCCCATCCAGATCTACGAAGAGCCTGAAAACATGTTCGTTGCCAAGTTCGTCGGGGAGATCAACGTGTTCGACGGAAGCGTTCGCGAAGTGAACAACGGCAGCGCCGTAGTGGACATCCACGGCGAGTCCTTCCCGGTCCAGAACCGCAAGAAGTTCGGCATTGGCAGCGACGTGAAGGTGCTCCTGAGACCCGAGGACATCCAGGTCACCGTGGACGAGGAATGGACCAACGGCGAGCCTTCCCTGGCCGGAAGGGTGGAAGAGGTCATCTACAAGGGCAAGACCGTGGACCTCATCGTCAAGCTCGATGACGGGGAGACCATCTTCGTGACCCAGTTCTTCAACGAGGACCAGGAGAACGTCATCTACCGGGAAGGCCAGCGGGTACACATCACCTGGCTCTATGGCTGGGAAGTAGTGCTCTAACCATGGTCAGAAGCCGGTTCAGGAACTTCTCCATCGGCTCGACCATGCTCTGGATCATCATATTCGTGGTGGTTCCCTACATCTTCGTGGTCCTGTTCAGCTTCCTCGAGCGTGACCCGGTCACCACCGTGGCCTGGAGGTTCACCCTGGCCGGCTACGGGGAGATCCTTTCCCCCGTGTTTCTCAAGGTGTGCTGGTATTCCCTGCTCCTGGCCCTGGGCACCACGGTCATCTCCCTGCTGGTGGCCTACCCCTTCGCCTTCTTCCTCGTCCGCCTCCCCGAGGCGTACCGCAGGATACTGCTCCTGCTCATGATCATACCCTTCTGGACTTCGTCGCTGATCCGGACCTATGCCCTGGTCATCCTCTTCAAGGCCAACGGCATAATCAACACCTTCCTGCTCTGGACCGGGGTCATCGATGAGCCGCTGAACCTGCTCTACACCCAGACCGCCGTGTTCGTCGGTCTGGTCTATACGCTGCTGCCCTTCATGGTCCTGCCGCTGTACACCTCGATCCATAAGCTCGACTGGCGTCTCATAGATGCCGCGCGCGATCTGGGAGCCACCTCCCGGCACATCTTCTTCCGCATCATACTGCCGCTCACCATGCCCGGGATCGTGGCCGGGAGCACCATGGTGTTCCTGCCCGCGCTCGGCCTTTTCTACATACCCGATTTCCTGGGCGGGGCCAGGTCCATGCTCATCGGCAACTTCATCAAGAACCAGTTCCTCACCACGGGCAACTGGCCCGTCGGTTCCGCAGCCAGCGTGTTCCTGACACTCATCATGTGCCTGTTCCTCTATGTCTATTTCCTGAGCTCGAGGAAGGCCCACACGGGCGGCATGGG
The DNA here is from genome assembly GCA_025454155.1 of Thermodesulfobacteriota bacterium. Classification (GTDB taxonomy): domain Bacteria; phylum Desulfobacterota; class Desulfomonilia; order UBA1062; family UBA1062; genus MWEI01. The sequence goes on along the minus strand of JALOOZ010000034.1, from coordinate 3,451 downwards.
GGACATGGCGTGAAGAGGGCCGCCCGGTTCATTTACCTGACCTGTATCTACCTGTTCCTTTACGTGCCCATCTTCGTCCTCATCGCCTACTCCTTCAATGACACGAAGTACTCCACCAACTGGCAGGGATTCACCTGGAAGTGGTATGAGCAGCTCTTCACCGACTCTCCCCTGAAAGAGGCCCTGGTGAACTCGCTTGTCATCGCGCTTTTGTCAAGCGTGACCGCCACCCTCCTGGGGACGCTGGGGGCCTTCGCCTTCTACCGGTACCGCTTCCTGGGAAGGAAGGTCATGTATTCATTCATCTACATCGTCATGATGAGCCCCGACATCGTCATGGGCATCTCGCTGCTCATGTTCTTCATCACCATCGGCCTGGCCACGGGCCCGCTCACCCTGCTGCTGGCGCACATCACCTTCTGTCTCCCCTTCGTGGTGGTGACGGTCTACTCCCGCATCAGCGGGTTCGACCGGAACATCATCGACGTGGCCAAGGACCTGGGGGCCAGCGAGCTGCAGATGTTCCGCCACATCATGATGCCCATGCTCATGCCGGCCATCATCGCCGGCTGGCTGCTGAGCTTCACCCTGTCGCTGGACGACGTGGTGGTGAGCTTCTTCACCACCGGCCCCACCTTCGAGATCCTGCCGCTGAAGATCTACTCCATGGTGAGGCTGGGGATAAAACCAGAGATCAACGCCCTGTCCGCGGTGATGTTCCTGCTATCGCTTGTCACCGTGACCGTGGCGCACCTCGTGACAAAGGAGAACCGATAGATGAGAAGGTTGCTTGTCGTGCTTGTGCTGGTGCTCCTGCCTGTGCTCGCTTTCGGGGCGAAGCAGGAAGTGTACGTGTTCAACTGGACCGAGTACATCGACCCCGGCGTCATCAAGCAGTTCGAACAGGAGACCGGGATCAAGGTCCGGTATTCCACCTATGACAGCAACGAGGCCATGTTCGCCAAGCTGAAGCTCGTGAAGAAGGCGGGCTATGACGTGGCCTTCCCGTCCACTTACTATGTGGAGCGGATGCGCAAGCTGAACCTGATCCAGCCACTCGACAAGGCGAAGATACCGAACATGAAGCACATCAATCCGTCCCTGCTCAACAAGCCCTATGACCCGGGCAACGCCTACAGCATCCCCTACATGTGGGGATCGTCCGCCATCGGTGTAAACAGCAAGTATGTCGATCCCAAGGGCATCACGAGCTGGAACGATCTGTGGAATCCCAAGTACAAGGGCAAGGTGCTGCTCATGGACGACGTGCGGGAGGTCTTCGCCATGTCGCTGCGGTCCATGGGCTATTCGGGAAACACCACGGACAGCGCCCAGATAAGGAAGGCCTACGAGAAACTCCTGAAGCTCAGGCCCAACGTCAAGGTATTCAATTCCGATTCTCCCAGGCAGCCTTTTCTGAACAACGAGGTCGTCATAGGCCAGATCTGGGGAGGCGAGGTGTACCAGGCCAACCAGGAGAACCGGGACATCAAACTGATCTATCCCAAGGAAGGGGCAATCTTCTGGGCAGACAACATGGTCATCCCCGGGTCGGCGAGAAACGTGGGGCTGGCGTACAAGTTCATCGACTTCCTGTGCAGGCCCGAGGTGGCGAAGAAGAACTGCGAGTACATCGGGTATGCGACGACGAACCTCAAAGCCCAGCAGATGCTCGATGCCAGGACGAAGAACCACAAGGCCGTGTACCCGGACGATGCGGAGATGAAGAGGGGCGAGTTCCAGTCCGACGTGGGGGAAGCCATCATGACCTACGAGAAGTACTGGGAGATGCTCAAGACGCAGTAGGTTGTCTGGTGGTGAGAGCTGCTCGAGCCGCGGCGCGATGGGGAAGAGGGCGGACCTGACTGTCCGCGAGACCGACGGGCAGCTGACCGCGATTCTTCATGAAGACTCAATGGATGTAAGCCGGGACCTTTAAGGCATTTTTTATGACATCATGCAGACATCTCCATCTGGTCCTCGTACCACCGCAGAAAAGCAGGTTGCGCTGCCGGCACTGTCACCTGACCATAACCGCCGACGAGCTGCGGGGAAGGTATTGCCCTGAATGTCTTGAGACGCAGGGCAAGAGGCGGGATGACTTTGAGGAAGTCAAGGCTGCAGATCAAGGAAAGACCCGCTATCAATGTGAGCAGTGCGGCGCCATCATTGAAACCGAATAGATTTCAGGACAAAGGTTTTATTCGCTGGGAAATCTCATGAATACGTTGTAGTTATTCATGAGGGATTGTGTTTGTGCCTGTGATCAGTACGAGTGCACCTCGCTGAAGCATCGGCATGTATGTGCACACGAGATTTCGGAGTTTGAGTTCACGGCCCCGGCCGCATTTGTTATAACTACGCTGAGGGGCTTCATACAACAATCAGGAGGTGTGTAGTGAAGAAACCGATTCATCTATGCGGGTCATTCCTGGTACTCTTCACGGTTGTTTTCTCCATGGGGATCGGTTCCGGGAACGCTGCGGACAACAAGATACCCGGGCTTCAATATTACCCGGGTGCCGTGGAGGACCCGGCCAACCCGGCCATAAACGCCCCCCAGATGCAGAACGTGCACCTGCTTACCAGTGACCCTTACGAGAAGGTTCTCACATGGTATAGCCAGAAACTCGGAAAGTTCACGGACGCGTCATCCCCGAAGGGGAAACAGGCCCTCTGGAGGGAAGAGCCCAAGGAAGGCGGGTTCAAGACGGTCACCATCACCACGGTCGACGCCCCTGCCGGCAAGGTGAGGATCGTGATGGCAAAGGCCAGTTTCAAGAAGAAGTGACCGCCCTGCGTGAGGTCAGGCAAGGCCGGGGCCGCGGCAGCCGGCAATCAAGGACGGGAGAGGAGGAGGCATGATGTCTGCACGAGGTTGGTTCAGGACCGTGGTGTGTATTCTGGCCGCCAGCGCCCTGCTGCTCGGCGGGTGCGGCAAGAAGTCCGAGGAGCGGATGGCCGAGGAGCAGATGGAGGATATGCTCAAGGAGGCCACGGGCAAGGATGTGGACGTGAACATCCAGGGCAAGGACATCACGATCGAAGGGCAGGACTCCAAGGCCCAGATATCTGAAACCAGCGTCTGGCCGTCAGACATGTTCGGGGACGTGCCCCAGTTCTCGGCTGGCACCATAGAGCATGTGACCAGAACGCAGGAAGGCGGAAACCAGACATTCAATATCTTTTTTATTGATATTCATGGCGATGCCCTGAAGGACTACGCCGCCGCGCTGAAGGAGAAGGGCTGGCAGGCCCAGGTCATGCAGATGGGCAAGGGCGGCATGATCAGCGCGCAGAAGGACAAGCTGGGCATGAACTTCTCCTTCAACGCGGAAGACAAAAAGGGCACCCTGGCGGTCTTTTCCGCGCCGTAATACACACAAGGCATAACGCGCAGGGATGGAACCCCTGCACCCGGCAGGTCCTTTGACAAGCTCTGTACAATCGC
>JALOOZ010000183.1 GCA_025454155.1 Thermodesulfobacteriota bacterium | reverse complement strand
GGTGACACCAGGACCGCGGCGAAAAAGGCCCACTTCCCCAGCCTTACCTTGGTACCCCTGCCGGTTCTGAGTATGCATGACCAGGGCAGGACAAAGAAAACCGGGCAGAGGATACCGGTCATGATTGATACCAGCGGAAGCTCCCTGCTGAAGGCAATGTAGATGCAGGCGAGACTACCGCAGAGCGCTGCGGCCAGATCGAACCCGATGAAACGGCCGGAGATCCATGCGGGTAGTGTCACCACCATGCAGATCAGGCTGCACAGGACACCCAGGGTCAGGCCGAAGAACAGGGCGCTGGAGACCTGGTGGACCGGCATGAGCAGATGGCAATCCCCCGGGGAGATAAGCGTGGTCATACCGGAGGCAGCGACGAGAGCCATCTCCTCGGATATCATGCGGGCATGGAGCCTGACGAAGAAGAGCCCGAAAAGGGTATAGAGGGTGATGCACGCGCAGGTGCCCGCAAAGGAGGCGAGATACCAGCGGGAAATATCCCGGGGCGTGCCCGGCGATCTGAGGGATATGCCGGTGCCGGTCATCGAGGGCTCAGTCTCTGTCTTGAGCACACGACCCGTCACCAGCCACCCCGATTCAGCCTACCGATGCCGAATGGTTGTTCTTGTAGCTGCTCAGCAGGCCGGAGATCTCTTCAATGGACTTGACGCTCTTCCTCCCCCTCACCGCCTCCACATCGGAACGGGCAGTCCATATATTTTTGAAGTTCCTGGACTGCTTGGTGAAAGAAATGAAGTTCGATATGGCATCATCGCAGACGTGGGTAAATCTGCGGTTGTCCAGAAATGCAATGTCCCTGATCCTCTCGACCAGATTCTTGTCGAGACGCATCACGTAACGGACCCGCTTCTCCGAGGTGTCGTTCCTGGGGCCCACGTATCTCTTCCTCTGGCGCATGGGTACCGGTCCGCCGATATCGCCCTCCTTCTTGAAGATATATGCGTCCAGGGCGGCACCCACGAAATCCACCATGGCTATGTTCAGCATACGGGAGATCACCCTGAGCTCGCTCAGGTTGTTCGGTCTAAAATACATCATGAACCGTGATGTGACCCTTTCCTCTTTCGCGCGAATCACAGATGCACCTCCTCGCTGTATGGGGCCGAGAGATCCTCGTACGGACGGATCAGACCTCCATGATCTCCTTTTCTTTTGCGGCAAGCAGTTCGTCGATCTGTTTGATGGAGTTGTCCGTCAGTTCCTGGACCTTGTCCTGGGCGACCTTGAGCTCGTCCTTGTTTATTTCTTTTTCCTTTTCGAGTTCCTTCAGGAGCGCATTCGCATCCCTGCGATGATTGCGGACCTCGATGCGGTATTCCTCGGCGTTCTTCTTGACCATTTTCACGAGGTCTCTTCTCCGTTCCTCATTGAGGGGTGGTATGGGCACCCGGATGATCCTTCCGTCATTGTTCGGGGTGAGGCCGAGCTCGGACTTCAGGATCGCCTTTTCGATGGGTGAGAGCGCGCCCTTGTCCCATGGCTGTATGGTAATGAGCCTCGCTTCTGGAACTGCCAGGGTAGCCAGCTGATTCAAAGGTGTGGGCGTCCCGTAGTAATCCACCATGATTCCGTCAAGGATGCCGATGGATGCCCGACCTGTACGCACCTTCTGCAGGGAGCTCCTCATGGCATCGACGGTCTTGCTGATGTCGTGTTTCATGTCATTGATGATCTCATCAACCATTCGCTATCCTCCTCGCCCTGACGATCGATCCGACCGCTTCACCTTTCAGCAGCCTCGCGAGTCCGTCTCGTTCGAACACGTTGATCACCCTCACTTCGAGGTTATTCGCACGACACAGGGATACGGCTGTCGCATCCATGACCCCGAGGTTCAGCTCGAGCATCGTATCGAAATCGAGTTCAGGAAAGAACTCGGCATCCACATGTCTTACCGGGTCCCTGTCGTAGATGCCGTTGACCTTGGTGGCCTTGATGAGGACCTCCGCCCCTATCTCCAGGGCTCTGAGCGCCGCATTCGTATCGGTGGTGAAAAAAGGATTCCCCGTGCCCCCTGCGAAGATCACGACAGCCCCGTCCTCAAGGTATCGTACGGCCTTCTGGGTAACCAGGGGCTCAGCAACCCCTGTCATGGGTATGGCGCTCATGACACGGCACTGGACACCCTGACTCATGAGTGCGCCCTTGAAGGCCAGGGCGTTCATGACCGTGGCCAGCATTCCCATATGATCGGCGCTCACCCGGTCGATCACGCTCGAAGCGCTGACACCTCGGAAGTAGTTGCCACCGCCTATGACGATCCCCACCTGGGTACCATCGGCGGCGGCAGCCTTCACCACCAGGGCGAAGGCTGTCAGCGTCGCCTCGTCGATACCGAGGCCCCTGCCCCCGGCAAGGGCCTCACCACTCAGTTTTAGGAGAATACGCCGGTAGAGCAAGGACAACCCCTAGATATCTTCTCCCATTTGGTAACGTGCAAACCGTCTGACCAGGCATTTTTCCCCGGTCTTGGCCATCAGCTCGTCCAGGAGCTGTTTGACGGACTTGTCCTGATCCTTCACAAAATGCTGGTCCATGAGGCAGCGTTCGGAATAGAACTTGGTGAGCTTGCCTTCCACGATCTTGTCGATGACCTTTTCGGGCTTTCCGGTCTTGAGGGCCTGCTCTTTCAGGATTTCTTTCTCCTTGTCCAATATCTCCACGGGAACTTCTTCGCGTGTGACCCAGTCCGGGTTCGCCGCTGCGATCTGCATGGATACATCCTTGACGAAATTGTTGAAATCATCGGACTTGGCGACAAAGTCACTCTCGCAGTTTACCTCCACAAGGACACCGATCTTTCCGCCCATGTGGATATAGGATGCTACGGTTCCCTGGCTGGCGGTTCTTCCGGAACGTTTGTTAGCAACCTCTATGCCCTTCTTCCTGAGAATCTCCACGGCCTTGTCGAAGTCGCCGTTTGTCTCCTCGAGGGCCTTCTTGCAATCCATCATTCCGACGCCGGTCTTGTCTCTGAGCTTCTTGACTGTTTCAGATGTTATCTGCACATATACCTCCGTTGCATAGACTATGCTTGTTCTCCCTCTTCCGTACCACTACCGGCGGTTTCAGCGGGTGCAACCTTGCTTTTGGCAGGTTTGCTCTCCTTTACGATGATCTCGATCTCTCCTTCGAGTCCCCTGCCCATGATCTCTCCCTTGGCTCCCTTACCCTTGACCTGACCCTTCTCTTCGGAGACCTCTTCCTTCACCTCGGTGGCGAGTTTCTCCTGCCAGAGATGACTTCCCTGATCCACCGCGTCAGCTATCTTGGATGTAAAGAGCCTGATGGCCCTGATGGCGTCGTCGTTGCCGGGTATGACGTAATCGATGAGCGTGGGATCGCAGTTGGTGTCAACTATGGCCACGATGGGTATCTTAAGTTTTTTGGCCTCCTGGATCGCTATATATTCGCGGGAGGGGTCGACGATGTAGAGGATGTCGGGGAGACCGTTCATATCCTTGATGCCGTGCAGCGAGCGCTCAAGCTTCATCTTGTGGCGCTTCATGCTGATCTGTTCCTTTTTGGGGTAGTTCTCGATGGTGCTGTTGTCGATGATAGATTCGAGCCATTTGAGCTTTTCCACGCTCTTCCGGATCGTGGAAAAGTTGGTGAGCGTGCCACCGAGCCAGCGGAAATTCACATAGAATCCGCCCACGCGACCTGCCTCTTCCTCGATGGCGTCCTGCGCCTGTTTCTTGGTACCCACGAACAGCACCTTCCCGCCGTTGGCGGCCGTGTCACGAATGACCTCACAGGCTTTTTCAAAGAGCTTCTCGGTCTTCTGCAGGTCGATGATGTGGATACCGTTTCGTGATCCGAAGATGTAGGGCTTCATCTTGGGATTCCATCGGGGAGTTTGGTGGCCGAAATGGACTCCGGCCTCGAGCAACTGCTTCATGGTGACGACTGACATGTGTTACCTCCTTGGTTTTTCCTCCGTCCTGCAGGGCCGATCCATGCGAGGCATGGACACCTCGGTCCCTGACGTACGACCGGACGTGTGTGCTGGTTGAGCGCTTTACCATACGATCGTCCATGTTTCAAGGGCCTAAATGCTGTAACTTATTTAAAAAGAGGCGCAAGGGTTTTGAACTCCCGTGTGCCAGCCTTTTCCAGGAGCATGAAGGCAATGGTCTCGGCCGGGTACACCAGCACCCCGAGGCGCGCCATGGCATCGAGGGAGGCAGTCCTGTCACGGGCCCGGCGGGAGCAGACCGCATCGTTGGCGATGACCACCCCGAATCCCGCATCCAGCAGATCCAGGGCGGTCTGCATGACGCAAACGTGGGTTTCTATGCCTATGAGGATCGCCGTCTTCCTGCGGGCCGCTTCAATGGCCCGCTTGATACCATCATCTCGAAAACAGCTGAAATGGAGCTTCTCCATGCAGGGCAGGCCTTCAAGGTGTCCGGCGACCTCGGAGATGGTGGGTCCCAGGCCTTTCGGGTACTGTTCGGACACGATGAAGGGCATGCCGAGGGTCCTGGCGGACTCGATGAGGATGATGCAGTTCTTCACGTACGTCTCCCGGAACGACTCCTCCATGACCGCATGGAGGCGCTCCTGGATGTCAACGACCATAAGGATGCAATCAGACCTGCTCAGAAATGCTCCCATGGATCCTCCTTTATTGGAACAGCAGGGGGTAGACCGCCGCATAGACCAGTGCCGGGATCAGGTTGCCCACCCGGATGGTGGTGAGCCCGAGGAGATTGATGCCGATCCCCAGGATCATCATGCCGCCAGTGGTGGTGATGGAGCTCAACACCGCGGGCTCCTGGAGCATTTCGATGTAGGTCGCCAGCAGCGTCATGGAGCCCTGGACCACGAATACGCTCACCGCCGAGAAGGCGACCCCGATACCCAGGGTCGAGGCCAGTGCGATGGATGACACGCCGTCCAGAAGGGATTTCAGGTAGAGGGTGTCGGGATTCCCGGCCGTACCGTCCTGGATGCAGCCGATGATGGTCATGGCTCCGGTGATGTAAAGCAGCGTGGCGCTGAGAAAACCCTGAACGAAGGTTGTCGAACCAGATCCGAAGTGTCCCTTCAGATATTCACCGATACGTTCCACGCCGCGTTCGATCCTCATGAGTTCGCCGGTGAGCGCACCCAGCA
>JALOOZ010000182.1 GCA_025454155.1 Thermodesulfobacteriota bacterium | reverse complement strand
AAGGAGCTGCTCGCACGCCTGCAGACCGGGAAGAAAACGTGAGGGTATGATAAAGGGGGGACAGTATACGTATTTATTCAGGCAGACCCTAAATACGGGGACAGTATACGTATTTATTCAGACAGACCCACATACTCCTCCATGCCTTTCATGTGAATAAATACGTATACTGTCCCCGTATTTGTCGTATTTGTATTCTGTACCGAAGGCCCTAGGATTCGCATCCGAGCAGGCCCACCGCGGTTATGGCTGCGGTCACGGCCCGCAGGGTGGTGCCCCCCAGGCTCACGGCGACGAAGCCATCTGAGCTCATCATGATGACCTCCTCTTCCGTGAAACCACCTTCCGGGCCGATGACGATCCCCGCATCGCTGGCCTGCACCTCCCGGAGGGCCTGTGCCGCATCCCGGTGAGCGAAGAGCCTCCTGCCCCACTGCCGGGCTTCGCCGCGCACGAGTTCTGGAAGAGCCTCAGGCCGATGAAGGACAGGGATGGTCCTGCGTTCGCACTGCTTGACAGCCTCCAGGACGATGGCCTCCCACCGTTGAAACCGCGCCCCGGTGATGGACCGGATGCTGGACCTGGCAGATATGACGGGGTGGATGTCCGCAACGCCCAGTTCGGTCACCGACCTGAGCGAATCCTCCAGTTCCTTCACGTCGAAGAGGCACAGGGCAAGGTGAACGGACCGGCTGCTGCGGTCCCTGAGCGTCTCCTCGGCAATGATCTCCAGCATGACCTTCCCTGCACGGACTGACGAGATCCTGGCCCGGTATCCCTGAAGGCCGACCCGTATGGCCAGCTCGTCCCCCTCGCGTCTGCGCAGGGGCCCCGTGATGTGCCGCACGGACGCCGTGTCCTCGATGCAGGCAGCAGGGTAGTCGATCATCTCGGCGAAGAACCGGGGCATGTCATCCTTTCCGGGGACATATCGATGATTACGGGGACCTCGATGCATCGTCCGATCCGATCAGCCATCGCTGTTTCCTTAGCCCGGACATGCCTCGCGCACCGTCAGGGCGACATCGGGAACATCCTGCCGGCATTGCAGCATGAAATAGATGCTCCAGCCCTGGAATGTCTTTTCGAACCCCTGTTCGCTCTGGGAAACGCACTCGATGGGGACAACACACACCACCCAGTGGGAGGGAGACTCAATGACCACTTCAAGGCCCTTGACCGCATCCACGATGGAGACGGCTCGTGCCCGGTACACCCCCCTGTCGACCTCCATGGCCTGACCGTCCACCAGGGGCCTGTCCCCGCTCAGGGTGAAGAGATTCCACTCGAGGATGATCCAGGTGTTATCGTTCAACGGAGATACGGCATGGGACACGGTGATGGACCCGGAGGCGTCGTAGACGTAGGTCTTGTTCACCTGCAGTGCCCCCTGGGCGGCGGCGAAGGAGAGGGTGACACCGCCTTCGCCGTCGGTCCGCGACACAAGGGTGAACGGGAGCCGGGCAATCAGCGAAGGATCGATCCGGTTCTCCTTGAGGATCTTCTCCACCGAGGCGGGGGTTTCCAGGTAGTGGGTGATGAACGAGTTCTTCCGGTACGTGTCGTAGACGAGCAGCTCCTTGAACTCATCGGTGCTTTCGCGGGGGATATCGTGGATGGAGAGCGGCTCGCCGTCCGCCTTCTTCTTCCGTGCCTGGGGATTCAGGACATCCTTGTGATAGATCTCCTGGTTGCGCATGAGGATGTTGGATAGGCTGTAATGGGTGGGCTTGCTTTCCAGGACGAAGACCGAGGCGTTCTCGCGGGGGGAGATGAAGCAGTTGATCCGGCGCCCGGAGAGGAGGATCTCCTCGTGGCCGTCCAGGTCGTAGTCGGCCTGCTCCATGACCCAGGACCTCTCTGCAAGGCGCCTCCTGTCGACGATCTCCTCCGCCTTCAGGAGGTTCTCGTAGACCGCGTGTCTGAGCGCTCCCACATAGATTCCCCCGAACAGGCCGTGCCAGTACGCGCAGTTGCACTGACCCATGAACAGATGCCTCTGGGCGCCTGCATCGCATCCGTGTTCCTGCACGAGGGAGCTGACCTTGAGCATCTTCTTGTGCATGAGGTTGGATTCCCGGTACTTGGAGAGGAAATTGTCCCACATCCCCCCCCTCAGGAACGCCCTCTTCCTGTCCCAGTCGTGCTCGGTCCTCGCCTTCTTGACGAGCTCCTCGTAATACCTCCCCTGGGGGGCCAGCAGGCTCCATTCCATCATCTCCTGGTATGTCGCCGTGGGCAGGTACACGAGGCCCCGGGGAGGACACTGGTCTATGGCATCAGACAGGGGCACGATCTCGATGGAATCGGTGACCGCGAGCATGGCATCGAAAAACCGCCTGAGCCAGCCCTGCTCGATCACCCATTTGTAGGTCCCCGGCCACATGCCGAACTTTTCCCCGTCGTCGCCGTAGGTGGCCACCTTCACCCCCCGCCCCCTCAGGCGGAGGAGATAGTCGATGATCTCTTCGGGCTCCTTGAACGGGATCATGTAGCGCAGGTTCATGTCGATGGGGAAGACCTTCAGGGGATACCCCTCCCGTTCGGTGACATAGTACCCATGGACATCTTCCGGGCAGAGCCCGGCCGAGAGAAAGTGGGAATCGTCGAGGAGGGTGTATTCCACAACATCGCCCGCCCTGAGCTTCTTGGGAAGGCTGGGGTCCCAGATCCGCTCGGTGCACCACATGCCCCGGGGCTCGACACCGAACCTCTTTTTCAGGTAGGCCCGGGAACACCCGATCTGTTCAAGGGCGTCCCGTTCGGGTATGACCGGCATGATCGGCTCGTAGAACCCCCCGCCCATGAGCTCCACCTGGGACCTGGCCACGAGGCCGGCAAGGATCTCGGAGAACTCTGGAGAATGCCGCTCGAACCACTCCAGCAGTGGCCCCGTATAGTGCAGGGTCACGCGTATCTCGGGATATTCCTGGAGGATCTTCAGGAAGGGCAGGTAGCATTCGCGTGCCCCCCGCTCGAAGACGGACTCATAGTTTCCCACCGGCTGGTGGGAGTGGACGCAGAACGCCAGTCGAATTTTCTCAGACATGCCGCATAAACCTTTCATGACTTTTATGGGAACTTCCTCTCACCTCAAACCTCCAGGACGCGCTCATCCATAATAAAGAATCAGACACACAAGGGGAAGTAAAACTTCCTGCCGGGCATGGCCGCCATCACCAAGAAGAAGATCATGATGACAGCCGGAGCGTGGGCCGGGAATAGAATGGAACTTTTTTTCATAATATAGCGTGTATAGGTCTCCCCTTCGCGCCAGTGTGCTTTTATCTTTCGTGTTTCCAGTAAGTTATCAGAGGCTACCATTGGCACCAATTGTGCTATTATACCAGAGAATAGAGACGAGTGGAGAGAAAAGGGGACACGACCATGAGAAAGACCATACTCTTAGCGGCATTGATGTGCATGCTTGTCCCTCTGGCATCATATGCAATCCCGATAACACGGCTGAATACATCAGACAGTGATCTGAGGGGGTCTTTGCCGTCCTCTTCGGGCACAACGGCAGCGATCATCCTTTCCAGGGGGTTCGCCATTGCCCCGCCTTCTGCAAATCCTCCCTCCATAACACTGGGCAAGCCTTCACAGCCCGGCACCACGAAGACCACAAAGGGTGTAACCCTCAAAAAGAAGAAGTGCCCGCCCGCGGTCAATCCGACGCCTCCGCTCATCCCCCCGAACGGCAACCTGCCGTTTCCAGGCAACCCCATGCCGCCTCTGGGGCCGGGGCAGCCGGGCAACGGGGGACAGACCTCTCCTGCACCGGTACCTGAACCCGCCACCATGGTGCTCCTGGGCACCGGGCTGATGGGTGCAGCCGCCCTGAGAAAATTTTTCTAGACCGGCGCAAAGGCGCACGAATGAAAAAGGAAGAGCGGGGTATTCCCCCGCTCTTCCTGTGTCTACTCAGAGATCGCGTCTCATGAACGGGAAGTGCGTCGTTGGTAGCGGAGGAGGGATTTGAACCCCCGACACTGCGGATATGAGCCGCATGCTCTGACCACCTGAGCTACTCCGCCACGGATTTCTCTTCTACCCAAGTGAGTGTTCTTTGTCAACGGTTTTGACCCGCCGGCAAACCTGCACCAGCCCGCAGTCTCACACGCTCGGGGCCGTGATGCGGGAGCACGCAGCGACAGAATAAAATACGGTGAAAAATACGGTGACAGTATATGTATTGAGGATGAACGGTCGAGCCCCTTCCCTGAACTATCCACAAGGTCTGCCACCGGTGAGCTGTAAGGTTCTGAGCGATCATCTGGAAGGACCTCCATGAACTGGCACCGGAATTGTCACCCATATATAGAAAATACGTATGCTGTCACCGGAATTCCCCGCGGAATTATAGGAAATAGGTATGCTGTCCCCGTAATTAGGGCACGAGGTCCGGGGAGGCGGGGATGCCGCCCATGGCCCTGGCGCGGCGCACGGCGTTCATCAGGGCGTCGCCGGCGGCCCGGGCGGCGATCACGCCCAGGTGCAGGGGATGTGCGGGCTTCTCTCCCATGGAGAAGCAGAAGACCATGTCCCCGTCGAAGGGGGTGTTGAACGGAACGATGTGCCGGGAAAGGCCCTGCCCTGCCATGCGCGCCACCTGCATGGCCGTGACCTTGTCGAGCCAGGCATCGGTCACCAGGACGCACAGCGTCGTGTTTCCCGGGGATCCGACGCGCTCCCTGACTTCCCCGCGGCTTATGGCCTCCTGCATGTCCAGGAAAAGCCCGTTGTCGCGGGCCCCGGCCATGATACGGCCCGTGGCGTCGAGGATGTCCCCGAAGGGGTTCGCCACCACCAGGGCGCCCACGAGGACCCCGTCTGCACCCCGCACCAGGCTGGAGCCCAGGCCGGCCTTGGTCCCGTTCACGACCCCCCTGAGCTTCCCGCAGGTCGCCCCGGTGCCGGCCCCCACGCACCCCTGCTCCACGGGAGCACTGGATGCGAGACGGCAGGCGTCGTAGGCCATGTCCGGCGTGGGCCGAGCAGCGGCGTCCATGAAGGACAGGTCGAAGATGACCGCGGTCGGCACCACCGGGACCCTGGCCACCACGAGGTCGAGCCCCACCCCCTGTTCGCAGAGATAGCGGCTGACGCCGGCGGCTGCATCGAGCCCGAAGGCCGAGCCGCCGGCAAGACAGAGGCCGTGGACGGCCGTGCCGGGGTGGATCATGTCCAGAGAGTCGATCTGCCTCGTTGACGTGGCCATGCCGGTCATATCCACCGCACCCCGGGCGGGCCTGTCGAAGAGGACCACCGTGACGCCGGTCCCGCCTGCCAGGTCGGAGGCGTGGCCGACCCTCACCCCTTCGATGGCCGTGATGGTGTCATTCCTTGGGCTTGACATGCTTCACCGTGCCGTTGAATTGCTCCATGAGCTCCTTGACCATGGGGGACTTCATGGCCTGGGACCTGACCTCGGACGGCTTTGGTTTTCTTCCCTCAGGCGCCCCGTTGCCCAGTACCTCGACAACAAGCGTCAGGTCCTTCTGGAGAAAGGCCTTGGCCCTCAGGGCGATCTCGGGCAGCGACATCCGGATCTGGTCGGCATGGAACTGGTTCGGGCAGACCAGCCTGACCTCGTCGTTGCTGTCCTGTTGGGCCGCGGCGCCCGAGACGATCACATACAGGTGCTGGTCGTGGTCCTTGAGGTAGGTGAGGAACCCGTCCCAGGACAGGGGCAGCGAGGAGGGCGGCCGCCGGTAGAGCTCCGCCGGGGAGACCTGCACTGCCGGGGTGGAGGGGATCGACCCTGCCCTTGAGGAGATGGCCTGTATGAGGCCCTGCAGGTCCGCGATCTTCGGGGCCGAGATGATCCGCATCAGGATGGTCTCCAGGGTTATCCGCGGGAGGCTCGTGTATCTCAGGTCTTCCTCGGAGCGTATGAGCACGCTCAGGCAGCGGTGTATCTCTTCCAGGGACACCTCGCTGAGCAGGTCCCGCAGGAAGCTCATCTCCTCTTCCGGCAGGGTGATGGCCGTATAGCCCGCCTTGATGACCATCATGTTCCTGAACTGCTCGAGCAGCGAGCGGTAGAGCTGGTTCAGATCCTGGCCGACCCGGTAGACCTGCTCGATGACGTCGAGGGTGCCCGGGGCGTCCTTCTTGATCATGGCCGTGGTCAGGTCCCGCATGGTGGTCCTCCCCACGAGCCCCAGGGCCTCGGTGACGGTGTCCGCCTCGATGGCCCCCCTGCCCGCCGCAGAGATGTGCTCCAGCATGCCCTGGGCGTCCCTCATGCTCCCGTCGGCCTGGAGCGCTATGGTGACCACCGCGTCTTCGCTGATGGGGATGCCCTCCTGCTGGGCCACGGACCTGAGGCGCCTCACGATGTCCTCCACCGAGATCCTTCGGAAGTCGTAGCGCTGGCACCGGGAGAGCACGGTGACCGGGACCTTGGCGAGCTCGGTGGTGGCCAGGATGAAGATCACGTGGGGCGGCGGCTCCTCGAGCGTCTTGAGCAGGGCGTTGAATGCGCTCCGGGAGAGCATGTGGACCTCGTCGATGATGAAGGTCTTGTACCTGGCGATGGACGGGGTGTACCGGGAATTCTCGATGAGGTCGCGGATCTTCTCCACCTGGGTATGGGTGGCCGCATCGATCTCGAAGACGTCCACCGCCCTCGATGCGGTGATGTCCTCGCAGATGGGGCATGCATTGCAGGGGTTGCAGGACATGCCGTTGACGCAGTTGATGGCCCGCGCCAGGATGCGGGCCACCGAGGTCTTCCCCACCCCGCGGGGGCCGGAAAAGATGAACGCGTGGGGGAGCCTGCCGAGTTCGATGGCGTTGCACAGGACCCTGGTGACATGCTCCTGCCCCACCACGTCCTCGAAGCGCTGGGGTCTGAACTTCCGGGCTATGACCTGGTACATGGAATCATCCCTGCGGCTGCGCAAGACATCTGCACAGGCCATTGAAGTCCTGGCCCAGGACAGGAGGGCATGGGAGAAACCTTGGCCTGCTCGATCCGTGCATCCCGCGAATGACCCTGCTTCCTTGGCAAGATTCGCGGGATGCATGGATCGAGCAGGTCAAGTCTTTCCTCACCACATGAATGGTCGTGCAAAGGTCTCGGATTGTATTTCATCTCGGGCACCCCCGGCACCTGGAAAGGTCAAGGCCCTGCAAGAGGCCAGGCCTTACCATACACATACAGCATGTTGCTTACCGCTGCTCCCTTCCGGGCCTGACGGGGTTCGCACCGCTGTATTGCATGAGACCTGGCCACTTGCAAGGCCTTCATATGGCGGAGAGAGAGGGATTCGAACCCTCGGTACCGGTATTAGCGGCACACACGATTTCCAATCGTGCCCCTTCGGCCTCTCGGGCATCTCTCCTTATTCGTCCCTCGTATTCATGGTGGCGGAGAGGGAGGGATTCGAACCCCCGGTCCCTGAAAAGGGACAGCCGATTTCGAGTCGGCCCCGTTATGACCACTTCGGTACCTCTCCCCTTCTTCTTTCCTGGAAAAAGGCCCTCATGAGCGACGCGGCCTCTTGTTCCATCATGCCGGCGCTGAGGCCGGGCCTGTGGTTCACGTCCAGCTCGAAACCCCTGATCATGGATTCCACGGCGCCGTAGCGCTCATCTCGTGCCCCGTACACCACCCGGGCGATGCGGGCCTGTATGATGGCGCCGACGCACATGATGCAGGGCTCCACGGTCACGTACAGCGTCGAGCCGGGGATCCGATGGTTTCCCATGGCCCGCGCTGCCTCGCGGATGACCACGATCTCGGCATGGGCCGTGGGGTCCGTATCCATGATGGTCCGGTTGTGACCCCTGATGATGGTCTCACCCGCCACGATCACCGCGCCCACCGGGACTTCCCCTGCCCGGGCGGCCCTGTGCGCCTCTTCCAATGCCATACTCATCAAAGAGCGATCTTCAGGACAATGCATGTATCACCCTCCCCCCGTTCTCGTCAAGGGCTGGAAGACTCCGCTTCAGTATTCCACGAGCCGGGTCCCGGCGGCTCCGCCGTGGGCACGCGGTTTGGCCGGGGCTGCATTCGCCGCGCCGCCGCCGTCCCTCCTGAAGTCGGGCACGAGCCCCTCGAGGATAGCCAGGGCGGCGCCCGCATCCCCGGAGTTCTTCACCAGCAGGCCCATGCGCTCGAGCCCCTCGAAGAGACGCGCCTCATCGACGCGGCTGCAGGTGGTGCAGACCTTGATCTTCTCGTAGGGGGTGTCCACGACTCCCTCGCCGTCGATGAGCAGCTCCTCGTGGAGCTTCTCCCCCGGCCGCAGACCGATGTAGTCGATCCTCACGTCGCGCTCCGGCACCAGGCCAGCCAGGCGGATCATGTTCCTGGCCAGGTCCGCGATCTTCACCGGCCTGCCCATGTCGAGCAGGAACAGCTCCCCGCCCTTTCCCATGGCCCCGGCCTGG
>JALOOZ010000181.1 GCA_025454155.1 Thermodesulfobacteriota bacterium | reverse complement strand
CCACCCTGGGTGCGAACTCCCTGCCGAAGGAGGTGGCTCCCACCAGGATGATCTCGGGGCCGTACTGCCGGGCAAGACGGTCCATGAGGGCGACGTAGATATCGGAGGAGTAGTACCTGAGCGCCTCGTGCTCCACCAGATAGACTTTCCTTGCCCCATGGGCGATGTATTCACCCACCCATTCATCCGTCTGATGGCCGAAGACCGTGGCGCATACGGTGGCGCCGATCCTGTCTGCGAGGTCGGTGGCCCGGGAGAGGAGCTGGAGGGTCACCCTGTTCTGGAAGTAGTTCCGGTAATCTCCGAATACCCAGATCTCCGGTGCGGTCCCAGCCATGCCCCCCATCACCTGCCTTCCCTCTTGATATCCTTTTTGATGATGCCGCTGATCTTCGTGTCGAAGCGATCGAAGAGCTCCTCCACGATCTTCTTGGGGGCGCCCTTGAGTACGATGTTCTTCTTTTCCGCCAGCGGCGTGAAGACCTCGAGGATCTTGGTGGGGGATCCTTCGATGCCTACACTTGACGGGTCTATCCCCAGGTCCGCGGCGCTCACCGACAGGATGTTGACCTCGCCGAAGGCATCCTGCAGACCTGACAGCGGTATGTACCGAGGTGTGAAATGCCGGGTGTTCACGGTGAGGAGACAGGGCAGGTCAACCTCCAGCGTCTCTAAGAAGTTGTCAGAGAAACGCTGGACCCGTATGACCCTGTCATTGATCTCCATCTCATCCACATAGGCCACCACGGGTATGTCCAGCTCCTCGGCCAGCTGGGGCCCCACCTGGGCCGTCTCGCTGTCGGTGGTGTGGCAGCCGGTGAGGATGAGGTCGAAATCCGAACAGAAGATCTCGATGGCCCGGGCAAGGGTTGAAGAGGTGACCGTGGTGTCCGACCCTGCCATGGCGGGGTCGGAGAGCATGAGACACCGGTCGGCGCCCATGGCGATGGCCTCCCGGAGGATCTCCTCGGCCATGGGAGGGCCCATGGTGATGGCCGTGACGTGCCCCCCCTGCTGGTGCTTCATGGTGAGGGCCGCCTCCAGCGCATGCTTGCAGGCAGGGTTCATCATTCCTTCAGCAAGGTCTCGGCGCAGAGTCCCGCTCTGGGCATCCCAGGGCAGTTCGCTCGCCATGGGGACCTGCTTGATGCAGACGATCACCTTCACCATGCCCCGGCCACCTTTCCTCACATCAGCTCGTTCAGGACGGCCCGTGATATGACGAGCCGCTGGATCTCGCTGGTGCCCTCGTAGATTTCCGTGACCTTGGCATCGCGGAAATACCGCTCCACATCGTACTCCTTGCTGTAGCCGTAACCGCCGTGAACCTGCACCGCCCTGCCCGTCACGGACGTGCTGACCGTGCTGGCATACAGCTTGGCCATGGCGGCCTCCTTTCCGAAAGGCCTGCCCGCATCCTTCAGGGCGCACCCCCGGTAAACGAGGAGACGGGCCGCATCGACCTCAACCGCCATGTCCGCCAGCATGTTCTGGATGGACTGGAACGACGAAATGGGCTTCCTGAACTGCTGTCGTTCCTTTGAGTACTTCACCGAAGCCTCGAAGGCCGCCTGGGCGATGCCGACGGCCTGGGCTGCGATGCCGATGCGCCCGGTGTCCAGCGTGGAAAGGGCGATCTTGGTGCCGTCACCCACCCTGCCCAGGAGATTCTCCTTCGGTATCCTGCAGTCCTCGAAGAACAACGACGATACCGGATTGGCCCGCATGCCGCAGAGGTCCTCGATCTCTCCCACGGAGTACCCCGGCGTGGCGCTGTCCACAATGAACACGCTGGCACTGCGGGTCGGTTCGGCCGCATCGGTCACGGCGAAGATGAGCGGCAGCGAGCATACGCCACCGTTGGTCACGAAGATCTTGGTCCCGTTGATGACATACCCGTCACGGGTCTCCACGGCGCTGGTCTCGACACCCGCCGCGTCAGAGCCTGCATTGGCCTCGGTGAGACAGAAGGCCCCGATGCTCTCGCCGCTGGCAAGCCTCCTGACATACTTTTCCTTCTGCTCCTGGGTCCCGAAACAGAGAATGGGATAGATGCCCACACTGTTATGGACGGTGATGCACAGTCCCATGGCGCCGCTCACCCTGGAGAGTTCTTCGATGGTGATGGCATAGCTGATGCTGTCCAGGTCCGCCCCCCCATATTCCCGGGGAACCTGAAGACCGAAGAAGTTCAGGGACCGCATCTTCTCGACGACTTCCCAGGGGAAGCGGGCCTCTCTGTCGAGGTCGTGCGCTAGGGGCCCGAGTTCGGCCTCGGAAAATTCCCTGACCGACTTGCGGACCAGTTTGTGCTTCATGCAGGGATCAAGTCTCACGCTGTTCCCGTCTCTTTTTCATGGTACACGCCCTGAATGAAAGGCTTGGCGGGCACCATAGCGTAAAACCAGGGAAAGTTCAAGGGACCAGGAGATGCCTTCCCGGGGATGATCGCATAAAAAAAGGGTGACGCACCAGATGCGCCACCCGTATGTACATGAGGAGGTTTCGGTTGTGTGTTTCCGTTCTTGAATATATTGATGAAACGATCCAGAAAAAGGATTCACCTTGATAAGGAATGGGTTCGAGATCGATATGATGATCGAGGGACCCGGGCAGGGAAGACCTTCCCAGCGGAGACGCTAGCGGATTCTCCTCACCTTGAGCGCCGGCACCTTCGGCTTTGCGCAGCCATACCTGTAGAAGGTGTTGCGCGTCTCCTTGGCCTTGTACATGGCGTTGTCGGCATTCTTCAAAAGCGTCTCGGCATCGTGCCCGTCATCCGGGTACGTGCTCATGCCGATGCTGGGGGTCACGAAATCGATCCGCAACCCTTTCATCTCATAGGGAGTGGCCAGGCACTTGAGTATCCTCTCGGCGAGCCTTTCCGGCTTTGAGTTCACGGACCCGTCGAGGATGACCGTGAACTCATCTCCACCAAGCCTGCTGATATAGTCCGTTTCGCGCAGGACACCCTTGAGCCGCTCTGCCACCTCTTTCAGCAGTATGTCTCCGATCTCATGCCCGTAGACATCGTTGACCTTCTTGAAATGGTCGAGGTCGATAAAGAGAATGGAACGCTCGTTCTCATGCCGCCTTGCTTCCTTGATGACCTCGTCGAGCTTTTCCAGAAAGGCCTTGCGGTTGTGCAGGCCTGTGAGGGCGTCGTGATATGCCAGATATGCCAGTTCCTGCTCCGAGCGCTTCCTCTCCGATATGTCACGGATGATGCCGCAGAATCCAATCGGTTCACCGTTCCTGTTCCTCTGGAGAGAAACGGACGCCTCTACATAGATCCTCGTCCCGTCTTTCTTGACGAGTTCCCAGTCGAATGACCTGGTCGGAGTACCTGTCGTGAAAACCTTGTGAAAGGTCTCGAAGACGCGGCGAGAATTGGCCTCATCCATGTACTGTCTGTAGTTCAGGCCCAGGAGCTCTTCGGACGAATACCCTATATGAGTGGGCACCGCATCGTTGAAGAAGGTGAAGCTGCCTTCCAGGTTCACCTCGAAATAACCGTCTTCTATGGAATCCAGGATGGTCCGGAACCTGATCTCGCTTTCTACGAGGGCCTGCTCGGTCTCCAGCACATCCGTCACATCCCTGGCTATGCCCCGCACAGTCCTGGTGCCATCGGCATTCACCACCAGGAGGTTCTTGTGCTCGACAATGCGTTTGCGGCCGGCCTTGGTCACGAGCTGGATCAGGCCTTCGTCACGGCTGTGTTTCCTCAATCTGTCAAGATACCCCTGGAACTGTGCAGGGTCTTTCTCCAGGAGCAGATCCCTGACGTTGAACCGGAGCATCTCTTCCCTGCTGTATCCGAGAAATCCGATGAAGCGCGGACAGATGCTGGTGAAGTAGCCCTGCTCATCGTGCTCGAAGATGAACTCGTTGACGCTCTGGAAGATCTCGTGGAACGTTTCAAGATTTTCACAGGAGATACGCTCGAGCTCATGGAGCCTCTGCTCGAGCTCTTCTCTGCGCTGTTTCTCTCCCACCTACATCACCTCCGGACTCGAGAGGCATGAAGGCTTTCTTGAAAGCCCGCATCGGCCACAGCATCCCGGTTGCATAGGCATTCCTATCGGAAAATGCCTTTGGAAACATTAAGATATCCTCCGAAGACAGCAATCTTTCAAGGAGGGCGGCATCAGAAGAAACCACCCCGCGAACGCCTGTGCCTCAGGGAAGCCCCAGTGATTTCAACGCGTCATGTTGCATGTTGTAACTCCTTGATATTTCTGAATGATAATCTTTCACTTTGAGGGCGCTCACCCTTGACTTGGACCTTGCGGGGCTTATCATATCACTAAGCCTTGGGACTACATTTCAAAGGGAAAATATCCCATGGACCCTCGCTTGAAATGTACCCGAGGCTTTCTTCTTTCAGTGGATTTTTCCCTTGTCGGCCGACAACGTCTTCTGCGGGCTCCTCATACGTACATGCCGGGCTGGCCAACGACGCTCATGTACAGGATGCTCTCGCTGATGCCGTCCACGCCCAGGAGATCATTGACCTCATTGTCGAACATGGCCCCCACCTGACAGCTGCCGAGACCGATGCTGGTGGCTGCAAGGGCAAGGTTCTGGGCCATGTGTCCGGCGTCCAGGTAAATGTAGCGGTAGGCCCGCTGCCTGTACTTCCATGCAGCCCGCTCAAAAAGGGCGGTCCAGGCTATGACTATGGATGCCTGGGCACACATGGCCTGGCCCAGGGCCGCCTGGGCTATATGAGGCCTGAAGTCGCCCTTTTTGAGCTCTTCCAGGGCATGCATCCGGACATGGTAATGGAACACACCCTGGTCGATCCCCTCAACCCGGTGCACGATGACATAGGTTTCTATCGGATAGAGTCCCCCCGCAGACGGCGCTGTGCGGAAATCGAACCCCATCTCCTTGCGCTGGATCCCGCTGGATGCCCACAGGAGGCAGGAAAGGGCATCAAGGCTCAAGGGCGCATCCACAAACCGGCGAAGGCTCTTTCTCCTCAGGATGGCTTCGAAAAGGGTCATGTCCCCGCATCGCCTGGGCTTGTCCATGACCACCTTCCTGGCCTCTGAATATTCCTTGTAGGGCACGGGCTTCTTGTTCCAGTCGATGGTGTGCTCGGGCATTCTCCAACGGTCGTACTTGGTTTCCTGCTGGAAACACTCGCCGATCATCTTTCTCATGGCAAGTACCCCCCCACCCATCATCATGAGGTGATGACAGTTACTG
>JALOOZ010000180.1 GCA_025454155.1 Thermodesulfobacteriota bacterium | reverse complement strand
AGCGCCTCGGCCATGGTGATCTTCCTGATCTCCACCTCGGGGGGGACGCCGGGGGTGTAGGATTTGTGCCACGGTCGTTCAAAGGACATGGAACCCTCCTCTTCAAGTGAAGGAAATGCATCTCAAGGAAGCCAGTCTTTCGTGGTGCTGCTATTCTTTAACAATAACGATGTTATGCGACAAGGTCAAGGATTCTCCCCCACAACAATACCGGTGACACAAAATCGGTACAAAATCGGTGACAGTATACGTGTTTCGGATATCTCGTGATCAAGCATGTTCTCCCCGAATGACCGAAATACGTATACTGTCACCGAAATTTTTGACCTATGAAAAGCCTTTGGCTGATCGCCGCGCCCTGGCCACGATGAAATCCATGACGGCATTCACCAGGCCAGGCATAAGGCGCTTTGCCATGTGGATGAACGTTCCCTCCATGCCGGGCAGGATGAGGAACGAGCCTTTCTCCATGCCGTGCAGCATGGCCTGTGCGACGGCGTCGGCGCTCATGAGCCCGGCGCTCTCGCCCAGGGCCCGTGTCTCGGCCGGCTTGGTGAGGTTCTCCTGGACAAACCCAGGGGTGTCCGTATCCGGAGGGCAGAGCACCGAGACCCTTATCCCGTGGGGTTTCATCTCGCTGCGCAGGGACTCGGACATGCCGATGACCGCGAACTTGGTGGAGCTGTATGCCGTGTAGCCGAAGACGCCCATGAGACCTGCTATGGATGATACGTTCACGATGTGTCCTCCCGAGTCCTTCATGGGGGGGACAAGGCAGGCCAGCACGTTCCAGATGCCGTACAGGTTGGTCTTCACGGTCAGGTCGAACTTCTCGAAGGGTATCTTCTCGAAGTAGTCGGGATAGGCGAGGCCGGCGCTGGCGATCACGATGTGCGGTGTGCCGAAGGCAGAGACGGCCTGGGAAAGTCCGGATGTGACCTCCCCGTGGTCCGTCACGTCGATGCTCCGCCAGGAAAGGTTCTGATCAGGGGAGACCCTGCACGCCTCGATCTCTCGGGCCGCGAGCTCCAGAACGTGAGTTCTGCGGGCGAAGATGAATATATTGGCCCCCAGCCCTGCGAACATCTTTGCGCAGGCCAACCCGATGCCGCTGGACCCTCCGGAGATATAGACATTCTTTCCCACGTACCGAGCGTTCTTGGCCATGATACCCTCCATGGACATCTCTTACCATGAAACGCCGTGTCTGCCCAAGGCTGTGCTTCGGGCCGGCTGTCGTTCCTGTGCCTCCCCCTTGAATTCTGGAACTGCCGGGATTATCATCCATCACATGACACCAAGAAGGCTTTCCTTCATCGATGGTGCCAAGGTGGTATGGATCAGCCTGTGGGCAGCCATCGCCACGCTGATCGTGTTCCTCCCCGTCACCCTGGCGGCCCTCCTGAGCACCACGGGAAACCTGGCGTTCACGCTCTCCAAGATTTGGGCGCACATCATGCTCAAGGTCACCCGCGTGCACCCCGTCATCAGGGGAAGGGAAAAGATAGACAAGGAACAATCGTATGTCGTCATCAGCAACCACCAGTCCGAGTACGACATCCTGGCTCTTGTCACCACGCTCGGCATCCAGTACCGGTGGATCATCAAGAAGGAGCTCAGGAAGGTGCCCATGTTCGGGTATGCCCTGTATGCCTCCCGCAACATCTTCATCGACAGGGGTGACCACGAGCAGGCGATGCAGAGCATCAGGAACGGCCTTGAACGGCTTCCACGGGGCGTGAGCGTGATGTTCTTCGCCGAGGGAACCCGGTCGGCCGACGGAAGCATTGCCCCCTTCAAGAAGGGCGGGTTCCTCGTGGCCCTGGAGAAGGGTCTTCCCATCCTGCCCGTCACGGTGAACGGCAGCCGGAGGATCCTGCCCAAGAAGAGCCTCGTCTTCACCCCTGGCCCCATCGAGGTGGTGGTGGCCGACCCCATCGACACCAGAGAGTTTTCAAGGGAGACCATGCAGGATCTCGTGGACAAGACCAGGAAGGTGATCATCTCCCACTTCAATCCGTCATATCCTGATACATAGACCATTGACACCGTGAACCCCGAATCACATAATACCAAGACTATTGTCCTGTTGAATCCTGCAAGGGGAGGTTTTGATGAAGAAGGTACTGGTGACGGGCGCTGCTGGTTTCATCGGTTCACACGTGGTCAGGGAGCTCCTGGCCGAGAACAAGGAGGTGCGGTGTCTCATCCGGCCCGGCGAGAGTACGAGAAACCTCGAAGGGCTCGACGTGGAGAAGGTCCAGGGTGACATCCTCAAGGCATCGGCCGTCGAGAAGGCCCTGGATGGAGTGGACACCGTCTTCCACCTGGCAGCCATATTCTCCATCTGGATGAAGGACTGGAGCAGGATCTATGAGGTGAACATCCAGGGCTCCCGCAACGTGCTGTGGTCCTGCCTCAAAAAGGATGTCGAGAAGGTGGTCTTCACGAGCTCCATCGCGGCTGTCGGCATCGCACCCGGCGAGGCCCTGAGCAACGAGGACACGCCCTTCAACCAGTACACCCTGGGCAGCCACTACGTGCTCACCAAGTACCTCTCCCAGCAGGAGGCCCTGGGCTTCGCGAAGAACGGGCTCCAGGTGGTGGTCGTGAATCCCTGCTTCCCCTTCGGCCCCATGGACACGGCGCCCACTCCCACGGGCCAGATCGTCGTGGACATCCTCAAGGGCGTCAACCGTGCCTTCTTCGAAGGCGGCATTAACATCATCGATGTCCGCGACGTGGCGAGAGGCCATGTCCTGGCAGCGAAAAAGGGCAGGGCGGGGAGGCTCTACATCCTGGGCAACCGGAACATCGCCATGGAGGAATTCCTGCGGCTGGTGGGCCGGGTGGCGGGCTTCGACGGCAGGATGCTCCTGAAGATGCCCGTTTCTATCATGAAGGCGGGGACCGCGGGCCTCAAGTGGCTTTCAGACAATGTCACCCGCAAACCGCCGCTGTCCACGCCCTCAGAGATCGCCTACGCCTCGCAGTACCTGTACTTCGACAACGCCAGGGCCGTCAGGGAGCTCGGCCTCACCTTCAGCCCGGTGGAGGATTCCCTGAAGGACTCCATCGAATGGTTCAGGGAAAACGGGTATGCATAATCGGGGGGGCCTTGGACAATGGACAGGAGGGAACTGAACGGCAAGCTCGACCGGATGTTTTATCCCGCGTCGGTGGCCGTGGTCGGTGCCTCCGACGTGCCGGTGAAGTGGGGGAACCTCATCCTCACCTCCATCCTGGGATGGGAGTACCGGGGCAGGGTCTTCCCGGTGAACCCCAAGAAGGACCGGATCCTCGGGCTGCCGTGCTATCCGAGCATCACCGCCATCCCCGAGGCGGTGGACCTGGCCGTGCTCGTCATTCCCGCCCCCCACATCCCGGGTGCCATGAGGGAGTGTGCGGCCAAAGGCATCCCCGCCGCGGTGGTGATCTCCTCGGGCTTCCGTGAGATGGGCCAGGAGGGAGCCCTCATCGAGCAAGAGATCGTGGAGATCGCGCGGGAAGGCGGCATCGTCTTCATGGGCCCCAACACCATGGGAATAGCTTCAGCCCATGGTCTGCTCGAGGCTCTGCCGACCCCCACCGGTCCGAAGCCCGGCGGCCTCTCCATCATATCCCAGAGCGGCAACCTGGGCCTGCAGATCCTCAAGTGGATCGCGCACAAGGGGATCGGCCTGGCCATCTATGCGGGAACCGGGAACGAGGCCATGCTGCACGCCGGCGACCTCCTCGCCTACATGGGGGGCAAGGACGAGGTGAAGGCCATCGCCATGTACATGGAGGGCATCACGGACGGCAGGGAGTTCATGGAGATCGCCCGGTTGGTGACGAGGAAGAAGCCGGTGATCGCGCTGAAGGCCGGGCGCTCCCAGGCGGGCTCCGGGGCAGCCCAGTCGCACACCGGCTCCATGGCCGGATCGTATGCCACCTACAAGGCCATGTTCGCCCAGGCGGGGGTCGTCCAAGTGAGTACGCCCTCGGAGCTCCTGAACGCATCGGCGGCACTGACCCTTCTGCCCATACCCCGAACGAACCGGGTCGCCATCATGACCATGGGGGGAGGGTGGGGGATCATCGCGGCGGACGAGTGCGAGGACAAGGGCCTGTTCATTCCCGCCCTCTCGCCCGGGATCATCCGCGACCTCGACATGAAGCTTCCCCAGTACTGGAACCGGAGGAACCCGGTGGATGTCGTTGGCGAGGGCGACCCGGAGCTCTACCTCCATGTGATCGGCGCGCTGGCCGGTTGGGCTGAAGTGGATGCCGTGATCGCGCTGGGTATCGTGGGCAGGTCGAGCTATGTGGAGGATTTCATCGCCTGCCAGGAGCGTCTCGACGGCAAGCTCTACAGCAGGGAGCTCAAGCTCGCAGTGCTCAAGGCCCAGATCCAGGCAGAAGACCGGGTGATATCGGGCATCGGCAGGATCCAGAAGGAGACGGGCAAACCCGTGCTCGTGGTGGCGCTCACCGAGGAGGGCCTCACCGTGCGGCAGACCGACTATGGGGCGGTCATCTGCCTGTCCACCCCGGAGGATGCGGTGGACATCATCTCGCACATGGCGGGGTATGGGAAATATCTGGCTGAGATGAAGTGATACTGAAGATCTTCCCATCGGTTACAGAGACAACCTGCCATGCCAGGGGTATGAAGTCCCTTGATGGCGGCGCCAGAGGGCTGATCGATGTTGGCGGACAGGACAGCAAGTCTATCCTCGCGTCGGATAAAGGCACGGTTGTGAATTTCGCCATAGAGCGGAGCAGCCAATAGAAAGCTATGGAGGCATACCATGAGCATGGGAGCAAAAGACACGATAAAGAAGTTCGCACTGAACCTTGGCGTGGAGGATGTGGGCTTTGGTGCTGTTTCTGCCTATAACAGCCCTTTGTCTCCCAAGATTGTGTCATAACTGATCAGGAGGAATACCATGTCAGATGTATACTCGAGCAAACCCTGGTTGAAATTCTACGACCCCCACGCCCTTGCCCCAATCAGCTATCCAAGCATGTCCTATGCAGAGGCAATGGACCAGACTTTCAGAAAATTTCCCGATCAAACGGCTCTATACTATATGGGTAACGGAATCACCTACAGAGAGCTTGACGCTCTCACCAACCAGTTGGCCCGTTTCCTCATAGCAGAAGGGTGTAAGGCAGGAGATACTGTCGGCGTTCACCTGCCTTGCCCGTGGCCTAACATGGGGCGGGATGACAACCCG
>JALOOZ010000179.1 GCA_025454155.1 Thermodesulfobacteriota bacterium | reverse complement strand
CACCTTGTCGGACGGCTTGTCCTGGACCGGGGCTGCCTTCAGGTGGTGCGCTTCGTCAATGGCCTTTATGGAAAGCCCTATCTTCTTGTTCTCCGGGCTGATCCTCAGGACGACGGCCTCCACCTCCTGGCCCACTTCGAGCACATCGGAGAGCGAGTCGATCTTGTCGCTGCTCACCTCGGATATGTGGATCATGCCTTCAATGCCCGGCTTGATCTCCACAAAGGCCCCGAAGTCGGTCAATGATGTGACCCTCCCCCTGATGATGCTTCCCACCGGGTGGTCAGCGGCGATCTGGTGCCATGGATCAGGCTGGAGCTGCTTGACGCCCAGCGAGAACTTCTCGTTATCTGGGTCAATGGCCAGGACCTTGGCCTTGATCACGTCACCCTTCTTGTAGAGCTCTCTCGGATTCTTCACCTTGGGGTCCCAGGTGAGGTCGGACACATGGATGAGGCCGTCGACATCGATGGTGTCATCCACGCTCACGAACAGCCCGAAGTCGGTAACGTTCTTGACCGTGGCATCCACGACCACACCCTCGGGATAGTACTCCTGTATCTGCCTCCAGGGGTTCGGCATGGTCTGCTTGAGGCCCAGGGAGATCCGGCGGTTCGCCTGGTCGACACCAAGGACCACCACATCCACTTTCTGTCCCTCATCGAGCACCGACGAAGGGTGCCTCATCCGCTTGGTCCAGAACATCTCGGAGATATGCACGAGCCCCTCGACTCCTTCCTCGACCTCCACGAAGGCCCCGTAATTGGTCACCGAGGTGACCTTACCGGAGATCTTCTTGCCCATGGGATAACGGTATTCCAGTCCCTCCCACGGGTCTGTGGTAAGCTGCTTGAGTCCGAGGGAGATCTTTTCGGTTGTGGGATCGAACTCCAGCACCTTGATCCTGATCTCCTGTCCGGAAGAGACCTTGTCCTTGGGATCCTTGAGCTTGCCCCAGGACATGTCCGTTATGTGCAGCAGGCCGTCGATGCCGCCGATATCCACGAAGGCGCCATAGCTCATGATGTTCTTGACCCTGCCGTTCACCACGTCGCCTTTGGCCAGCGTTGCGAGCAGTTTCTTCTTGCTCTCCTCGCGCTGCTTCTCCAGCACCTCCCGGTGGCTCACCACCACGTTGTTCTTCTTCCGGTTGAACTTGATGACAGCCACATCGATCACCTGGCCGATCATGTTCTCCAGATCCGCCTCGCTCACCGGATTGACCGTGGCCTGGGAACTTGGGAGGAATGCGGGAAGGCCTATGTCAACGATGAGTCCGCCCTTGATCCTCTCTGTCACCTTGCCCCTGAGATAGGTATTGTCCTGGGATGCCTTGACGATGTCGTCCCAGATCTTGAGCCTTTTTGCCTTTTCCTTGCTCAGCCTGATGACGCCCCTGGACGCATTGATACTCTCGACCAGCACCTCCACTTCCTGTCCAACCGTACAGGTAATCGCCCCGTCATCGCCGATGAACTCGCTGATGGGTGCCTGTCCATCTATCTTTCTCCCGATATCGATCATGATGTAATCGGCCCCGATCTGGACAACCGTGCCCGACACCACCGAACCGGATGAAATTCGCTTGTCGAAGGTACCCTCATAGAGGGCCTCGAAACTTGCGCTCTCAGCCTCATGCTCTTCTGTCCTTGTTTCGACGAGACCCTTCTTCTCTTCAGCGGTGCTCTCGTGCTCCTTCTCCGTTTCGTCTACGCTATACATGGTTTCGTTCCCCCCATCCGTCGTTCCTTATTCCTTCATAAGTTGCGTTCCTATACAATAGAGGCCTGTAAAACACAAGATCATAATGACCCGGAGAAAATGCTGATGGGATGAGGGTTTCCAGGATCTTCAACCCATTGATTTACAGTCCGAAATGCCAGGGAAAGGGACCATCCTCATCCGCCGGGATCAGTGCTGAAACACTTGCCCCACGGAACAGGATGGAAGGTGAGGACGAGATGATGAAAATCCGATCCTTCTAGTCCAGGGGATTTTTCTTCTTGATCAGGGAAGGGTCCTTGAGGGCCTTCTCCAGTTCCTCGAATACACTTCTCTTGTCACCCTTGCGGGCCAGGGATTCTTCGATGTCCTTGAGGCGGCTCTCCTGTCTTGTTTTGAACTGTGACACCTCTTCTTCCATCTTTGGTGTCTCGGCAGACCTGGGGAGGGCCTCAATGCCAGCGTGGTCCCGAATCGTGAACCTGGCATCGCCCCCGCTCAAGATGACACCCACAATGCCCTGATCCTCAAGCTTCCTTGAGATCCTGGACAACTCCTCCTCCGATACCCGGAGAAGGTCCGAAAGACCTCTGAGCGACGGGGGTTGACCGTGCAGGTGATCGAACACCCGGAGGGCTGCCACGAAGAGATGCGCCTGGGAATACAGATCACCCGGTAACATAATAGTTACTGTAGTCCAAAGACCCGGCCAAGGCAACTAAGATTCAAGAAAATCCTTGACTTCTCCGATATAAGAAAACAAAGATAAGCAGGCTGAACTGAAGAATCAAAGGAGGGCCCACCTTGAAAAAACCTATCGTTTTCCTCATGGGACTTTTTCTCATTCTTGCCTTCACCGGCAGCCCCCATGCCGAGGAAATAAAGCATACCGTGATCCAAGGGGATACCCTGTGGGACATCTCAGTCAAGTACCTCAGCACACCCTGGAAGTGGCCCCTTGTCTGGGCCAATAACCAGGACATCACCAATCCCCACCTCATCTACCCCGGGGATATCGTGGTCATCACCAAAGACGGTGACAAGACCATCATAAAGATCATACCGTCACCGGAGCGCGGCGGCACAGAGAGTCAGATGACCATCTATACGCCGGAAGAGACTGCTGCGATCAAGGACAAGTCCATCATGGTGTCACCGCAGTATTCCACCTACATGTACAGCCCCAATATCCTTTCAGGCTCCGGCAGGATATTCAAGAAGATCGGAGGAGGAGATCTCATATCGCTGAATGAGCATTTCGCCATAAAAGCCACATCGGAAATGAAGAAGGGCCAGGCGATAACCATGGTGTCCAAGATCCAGGACATCATGAACGGAAAGAAGCCGGCCGGATACCTCTATCGCATCGTAGGCACCGCCAGGGTGGAGGAGGTGCAAGACGACATCGTCAGGGCCGTTGTCACCTACTCTCTCCAGGAGGCCAGGGTCGGCAGCGTGATCTTCGACGACATTGCTTCGATAAAGCCCACGATGCTGTCCCTGTCTGAGCCAGGGAATGTATCTTCTGAGGTCATAGACTACCATGGCGGCATTGAGGGCAGCAGCGCCAATGACCTGATTTTCCTCAACGGGGGCAAGTCCCAGGGTATCGACAAAGGTGCCATTCTGAACGTGGCTGTGAAGATTGCCCTCGATGATGCAGGAGAAAAGGGTCAGTCGGCTGTGTTCAATGAATATGTCGGCCTTGCAGTCGTGCTGCAGTCCCTCGAAGATTCTTCCATGGCGCTCGTCATCGAGTCCAGGGCACTCATCAAAAGGGGTACTGTCCTGAGGGGTAAACAGTAACGGCGCATACTCTCCCGGGATATCAGAACGGCGCTCCGCGGTAAGACAGGACATTGCCCAGGCCTTTTGCATCGGTTTGGGTGAAGGCGATACCCATAGCCGAATAGGTCTTCCAGACGACCTTGCCCTGAACCCGAATGACCTTGCCGAATTCCTCGGCATCAATGCTGGCCACAAGGAATCCGTCGACTTCAGGGGCATATCCGGTATTGACCCGCATACCGCCCCTGCTGAGGTCACTCACCTTGCCTAACCTGCGGGTGTTGTCATTGTCGCGATACGCGACCTTCATGTTGACCCTGACTCTCTTGTGTGTTCTCTGTTCCTTCATACTCTGAAGATTCCATCCTTATGGGATGTCGCGGCAGTGATCGAGCGGCAAGGGAAATTCTTTTTTATCCCATACCACTTTATTATTATAACCAAACAGGGGAAAGATGTCCATATCGTTTCCCGAACAGTATCACCACGTTGACACCCCAAGAGCTATACGATATAGATCAGACCATGAAGATGCTCTACAGCGCGAGCGAAATCGCCCGGAAGGTGACCGAACTGGGCGATGAGATCTCGCAGGCGTATCGGGACCAGGAACTCTTCATTGTCGGCATCCTCAAGGGTGGGTTCATGTTCATGTCCGACCTGGTCCGCAGCATCAGGATTCCCATGAAGATTGAATTTGCAAGGCTCTCCAGCTATGGGAATGCCGACAGCCCCATGGGTGATGTCAGCATCATAGATGACATCCACGAAGCCGTCACCGGCAGGCATGTGCTCATCGTCGATGACATCATGGACACAGGGCACAGCCTCCTCGCCTTCAAGAAACACCTCGAGGAGAATGGGCCGGCTTCCGTAAGAATCTGCACGATGATCGACAAGACGGTGCGAAGGGAAGCCTCCATATCGCCTGATTATTACGGTTTCCGTATAGCAGACGGTTTCGTCGTCGGCTACGGCCTGGACTACGCGGAGAAATACCGCACCCTGCCGGAGCTGTACGTGCTCGAAACCCCAGAGACAGGAGGAACGCCGACGTGATCATCGTCCAATGTCCCAGTTGTCATTCCAAGTTCAGGTTCTCACACGATGGTCTTGGCAGGAGCACTTTCAAGATGCGATGCAGCCGCTGCCAGCACATCTTTGTGCACACGATAGAGCCCGATGTATCTCTGGACCATGAGTTTGAAATGCTCCTGAGGACAAAGGACTCTCCCGAGGCTCCATCCGAGCCTGAGAGCCCTCTCGGAGAAAGCACCCGGGAGATCGCCGAGCCTCCCGCGGAGGAGACCGCTCCAGATAGAGCGCCGGACGAGGAGACGGCGGCCACGGAATCGGTCATACGCGAGATCGATTCCCTCCTCGGGTCTGCCACCGAAGAGGAACAGCGGGCCGGGGAGACCGTCTTCGAAGAGGCGGAGGAGAAGAAAAGCCACCTGAAGGTCGCAGTTCTCATCACATGCCTGCTCGTAATGGTCATGGCTTCGCTGTGGCTGTTCAAGGACAAGATCCTCTTCTTCAAGGAAGCCAGGCAGGAAAACACCCAGGCATCCATGGAAAAGGGGCCTTTCTTCGAACTGGACGAAAGCACGTTGACCCAAGAGATCCTCACCCACGAACAGGAAGGGAGTGTTCTGGTCATCAAGGGCAACCTCCGAAAGATAACGCCCAAACCGGTGGAGTCGGTCATGGTTGAGGCT
>JALOOZ010000178.1 GCA_025454155.1 Thermodesulfobacteriota bacterium | reverse complement strand
CAGGAACTTCAGAGAGAGTCTCATGGCATCACCCCCTGGTGATCATTATGGGCGAGGATACCGGTGGTGTCAAGGAACACCGCACCTCAGGGGACGATCTTCCTGCACTCCACGTAATAGCGCTTTTCGTCCGCGTGCCCCATGGAGAAGGCCTTCCTGGGCAGCACGCCCTCCAGGATGATGGTCTTGAAGAGGTCGTGCTTGGAGAGCACGGGCAGGAGGAATCCCATGGCGGAAGGCCTGGAGGACAGACCGCGGAGAACGTCGTCGCCGTGTATGTAGTCCATCTCGACATCCCTGTTCTCCCGGCAGTATGCATCGAGGAAGGCCTGGAGGCTCCCGACCTCCAGGTTCCAGCGGGGGTTCCTGATCAGGATGTGCCCGTTGCCGGCAGGAGAAAGAAACTCGATGGCCTGTGCATGTTTCTCCTCGAGGGGCAGGGGGTCTCCTTCGGGGATGATGCTCACCTGCGAGTCCTTGGGCGAGAAGAAATCATCCATGGCGGCGAAGACCTTCCCGGGGGTCGCGTTGAAGAGTACCCGGTGGATGGGCTCGAACTCGAGGCCCCTGTCATGGACATTGACGAGCTCCACCAGGGCGAACCGGGCCGGGTGGCTCATGACGGCCGTCTTGTCGGCCGAGAGTGCCTTGAGCTCTTCCCAGAAGAGCTTGGCAGAGGCCAGCGAATGGTTGCCGTCTCCCACCGCATAGAGGAGGACATCGGCGTTCCTGACCCCGTAGCGGTCATTGAACCGGGCGGGCTCCGCGAGTCTGGCGAGGCCTTTGGCCACGGAGTCGATGGTCCTCGGATGATCCACATGGTATCCCCTGATGCGGCCTCCGTTCATCATGAGCTCGAAATCGTAGAGCTTGGTGAGCCTCTGGCCGAAGAGCGGCTCGATGACCGTCATCTCCGGGTCGTCGATGAGCACCATGATGTGAGGCAGCTCCATGGTCGCCCGGGAGCGGATCTTGACGCGGACCGGGAGGCGCTCCATGACGGTCCCCTCGGTGGCTCTGATGAGGCAGGTGCTGCCTTCCCGGAAGTCGTAGCGCTCCAGGTCGAGACACACCAGCAGGCCCCTGCGAAGGGTGCCCCGGGCGGTCACGCGTTCGATGAGAACGAATCCATGCTTCAGGGGGGTGAGGGTGCCTTCTCCGAGGTATGCCTCCATGGAAGCCCGGATGTCCGAGAGGTAGCGGTCCTGGTCGGTGGTGTTCAGGAAGGCCTCGGGATAGATGAGGCGGAGCGTGGAGGGGGAAGGGCCCACGAGATCATCGACCTGCTTCCAGTATTCCGGCTGGGACGTGAACTGGTCACAGGCCACCACGGACCACCTGGTGAGGTCGGTTCCCGTCCTGGGAAGGAGTATTTCAGGGACATGCAGGGCGACATTCTCAAGGTTCATGGTGCGTTCTCCTCGCTGATGAAGATGGTGTGCGTATCTCATACCAGAACCCTGGCCGCCCTTTCAACCTCCATCGAGCCCGGCCAGGGTCGGTCATCTCACGGGGTGAGCACCAGGACATCCTTGTAGCGGGCATGGATCGCCTCATCCCGGAACGGGAAGGGGAGGTACTCCCCCCTGCGCCAGGCCGTGATGCCGTCTGCGTAGTGGGGGCTCGAGGGGTTGTCGGACTGGCCGGAGCTGTTGACGCCGTACATGGGTTCGTCCAGGCTGAAATCCACGATGATGCGCATGGCCGGTATCAGCCAGGTGTCGAAGTCCCTGCCCATCATGTACCCGGACACGTTCAGGGTGAAGTAATCTCCCGGCGCCGGGTAGGGGCCCCGGTTGAAGTACGACCAGAGGAGCCGCATGGCGGTCCTCTCCAGGAGGTTCATGTGAGGGGCCATCTTGGACGCCTCGGTCTCCCAGACATAGGAATGGAGCGAGCCCCAGTTCCAGTTCCCATGGTCGGCGCCCTGCCGCGACTCCAGGAACGAGACGGCATCGGCCAGCGAGCGGGCGAGGATCTGTACCCTGGTTTCCTTCCCGGGCGTCCCCGCGTCGTCCCAGAAGGGGCTCTCGTCCCCCCGGAGCAGGAGGTGGTCGCATGTGGCGTTGTAGCTCTCGTTGTTGACCACGAGGAACGCCTTCCATGGCCCCGAATCCTCCGGGCCCAGTTCGTCGAGGAAGATGTTCTTCGTGGCGCAGTGGAGCAGGACGCTCACGAGGGCTGCCCCCCCGGAGGAGGCCGACATGTCCCCGTCGAAGCCGTCGAGCAGGGAAAGGCCAAGGAGGGCCCTGGCCCGCTTCCGCGGATCCTGCCAGGCAGCGATCTCCCGGGAGATCCCGGGCGCATCCTGTCCCCTGAGAAGCACTTCCTGGAGCCTGGGCGCGAAGGTGGAGCGGGTGTCGAGCTGCATCTCCATGCAGGATTTCAGGGTATGCCTGTCCGTGGCCAGGGCCATCTGGGCGATGCGTTCGGCCCGTTCGGGCCAGTACCATGAGGACGAGAGGATGTGGGGGTAGTCCGTGCCCACGGTGCGGTGATTGGCCGTGCCGATGAATCCCTGGGCCGGATTTTTCGACCAGGGAAGGGCCGCAGGGTCCAGGAGACCCTTCCAGTCGAACTCGCCTGTCCAGCCCGGGGAAGGGACAAGGCCTCTTCCCTGGGAGCGCACAGGGTAGTATCCGGTCACCTGCCACCCGATATTGTCCCTGTCCGCACACACCATGTTCACGGCGATGGACCGGATCTTCCTCATCAGGGGGAAGGCCTCATCCAGCGACCCGGCCGTGTTCATCGCGAAGAAGGCATCGAAGGTGCCGTCGTTCTCGCTGATGGCGGCCCACTGCAGGGCGATGCCGTAGGAAAGGTCCATGGGCTGAGGCTGGAAGAACTGTTTGGGGCTGTTCTTGAGGGCATCGTTGAGCAACGGGCCGTGATGCGTCTCGCGGACCACCAGGGTTACCGGGTCTTCCCCCCTGATGGAGATGGTCTCTTTGCGCTCCTTGACGGGAAGCCAGCTGCCCTTGGAGAGGTAGTGGACCTTGCCGTCGATCACCTTGAGCTTCTCCAGGAAGAGGTCCTGGTTGTCGGCCATGACCATGGTCATGCCCCAGGCGATGTGGCCATTGTACCCGGCCGCAATGGAGGGGGCACCGGCGATGGTTATGCCTGCCGCATCGAGGGGGCCGCACTTGAGGTGCATCATGTTCCACATGGAGGGCAGGGACAGCAGGAGGTGGGTGTCGTTGGCGAAGATGCTGGCGGAGCCGGCGGTCCTGCTCTTCGACAGGGCCCAGTTGTTGGATGCGGCGACCCCGCCCAGGCCCAGCGAGCACAGGAGCGACTGGGCCTTTCCCGTGCGGGACAGGGTGTCTGACACCCCGGACAGGTCCACATCCTTCAGCTTGGCGGTCTCGGCGAAGGGCAGGGGCTCGTCGGGATAGATGGGGAGCAGCCATGCAGCCTTTTCAGGGCCCACGGCCTGCATGACGTTCAGGGTTGCTATTTCTTCGGAGAGGTTGAAGGAGAGGGCGAGGTTCACCAGGCAGAAGACCAGGGCGGTGTCGATGGGCCTCCATGGCTCCGGGGCGTGACCGGCCAGTGCGAGGTCGGGCGGCAGCCTGTCGCCGTGCTGTTTCATGTAGGCGTTCACCCCGGCGCAGTATCGCTCCAGCAGGGCGAGGTTCTCGGCCTTCATGCCCCGGAGCATGGTCTGGGCCATGCGCTCGAGGCCCAGGGTGCGCATGTAGACGTCGAGGTCGAGCATGGGCGGTCCCGCCATCTCCGCGAGACGGCCCTCGGCCATGAGCCTGAAGCCCACCATCTGGGTGAGCCTGTCCGATGCGTGGACATACCCCATGGCCATGGCCATGTCCGGCATGTTCTTCGCCTCGATCAAGGGGATGCCGTACGTATCCCTCCTCACGGTGACGCTCTCACCGAGTCCGGGCAGAGCCAGCGTCCCGTTCGGAGAATCCACCGTGTCCTGGAAGTGCCGGAACACCGTGTTGGAACAGCCCCCGCACCACAGGGCCAGGAAAAGAAACCACGCAAAGAACGTGGACCTGCATGGGAATGAATGCATCCTTGTGTTGAGTACCGCCTCATTCATAGAGTCTCCTCTCCATGATCACCCGGTTGTTATGGTACCCTGCATGTACTTGACCGCGCGCCCCGAGATGATGACGCGCTCGCCGTTGTCCCTGCACAGGAGCTCTCCGCCGCGATCCGAAACCTGGAGTGCATGCAGGTCTTTCTTGCCCAGCTTTGCCGACCAGTACGGGGTCAGTGCGCAGTGTGCGGATCCGGTCACCGGGTCTTCGTCGATGCCCAGCCTCGGGGCAAAGAACCGGGACACGAAGTCCGATGCCGTCCCGGGCGCCGTGACGATCACGCCCCGCAGGTCCACCTGCCTGAGCAGGTCCATGTGCGGCTTCAGGCTCCGGACATCGTCCTCGTGCTCGTAGACCGCGAGGTAGTCGGCAGACCGGAGCACCGCAGACGGCACCCTTGCGAGGCCATCGATGAGTGCGGCAGGCGGGTCGCAGGGTTCCGGCGGTTGCGAGGGGAAGTCCATGGAGAGCATATCGCCCCTTCGCTCCACACGCAGCGGGCCGCTCTTCGATTCGAACAGGACCCTTGTGCTGGCCGGATCGAGCTCCGTGAAGATGACGAAGGCCGCCGCCAGGGTGGCATGGCCGCAGAGATCGACCTCTTCCACGGGCGTGAACCAGCGTATGCGGTAGTGGTCATCCTCCGTTGCGAAGAAGGAGGTCTCCGAGAGGTTGTTCTCCCGGGCGATGAGCTGCATGGTCCCATCGTCGAGCCATGCATGCAGGGGGCACACGGCTGCCGGGTTTCCCCTGAAGACAGCCGCCGTGAAAGCGTCAACCTGATAGATGGGTATGTTCATGCCCGATCATCCTTCCAAGAGAAATACGGTGAAATACGGTGACAGTATACTTATAACGAATACAAGTTCAAAGCAGTATGTTTACCCCCGGGTGAGATAGTATTATGTATACTGTCACCATATTTCTCGTCCCCGTATTTCACGGGTGATAGTATTATGTATACTGTCCCCGTATTTCGGCACAGACGGCGGGCGCCGCGACAGCAGAACGGAACAGAAATTCATAAAAAGGATAAAAAAAGTTCGTTGTTCAAGCAGCTCCACGCGGCATGCTGCCCAAATATATGAAATCATAGGGGAATATCGGTGGCATATCCCTTGCTGAGCCTTCGTTGCGACACGGGAGCTGAAGACATGAAAGGCGGCACCATGGTTTACAATGACCAG
>JALOOZ010000177.1 GCA_025454155.1 Thermodesulfobacteriota bacterium | reverse complement strand
CCCTTGGCCAGGAAGAAGAGCGGCGGCAGCAGGCCGTAGGCAAGGGCCGGGGCCACCTTGAGGGGGAAGCTGAGGAAGAGCATGAGGGCCAGGCCCATGATGGTGTACTCCAGCAGCATGATGGCCCTGTCCTCGCTGATGTACCGGGCCAGGCTCATGCGCCCCATGATGGCGTCCTTCTCCATGTTCTTGAGCCCGAGCAGGATCTCCGCCCCCAGATAGTGGGTGGCCACGTAACCGGAGAGCAGGCCGATGCTCGGATAGATGACGGACTGCGTGAGGGTCAAAGGGATCACGATGGTGATGAGGATGAAGATGACGGCCCCGAAGAGGCTCTTCAGATAGTCACTCACGTCGGCCACGTCCAGCAGAGGCCGCAGCAGGGACACGCCGATGAACATCAGCCCGCCCACGAGGCCGCTCGAGACAAGGCTCAGCGAAATGGCGATGCCCGTGGAGATGGCCCAGGTGGGCCACTGCCTCTGACGCTTCGTATGGGCCGTGGAGGAGAAGGCCAGGAAGAACACGGCCAGCAGCACGTCCCACCGGTATGCCTGGGAGCTGAAGACCAGGGTGGCCATGGCAACACCCAGGGCGCCCAGGGACGGCAGCAGCGGGGACTCGGCCAGGGTGTCGAGAACGGCGCTCTCGATGGAGGAGGAGGCATGGATGCTCTTGAGCGCCTCGATGCACTCCTCGATGACCCAGTGGGGAGTGGATGCCCCTGCGATGACCGCCACGCGTCTCATCTGGGAGCGGTTGATGTCCCGGAGCTGCTCGGGGGACTCGATCTTGATGACGTTGCGGTGCTCCTTGGCCGCGATCTCGGCCAGGCGCTTCGTGTTGGCCGCTCTGCCGGTCCACGGTGGAACGGCATATGGTGTCCGACACATCGAGGACATCTGCCTTCTGCCGCAGGATGTCGATGATCTCCTTGTACAGGGCCACGTCGAAGGTGGTCTGGGCCACCACGGCGAGCCTCTTCACGGCTGGTACCTGCTTCGCGTCCTCCAGGGTCTGGATGATGACCCCCCTGTTGCCCGCAACCCCCATGTGGGCGTCCATCTCCGGGTGGTCCTTGTCCCCCACGATGGCGATGAGGTCGGCGGTCCTGCTGGCCTTCTTGATGACGCTGTGCAGCTTGAGCACCATGGGACAGGCGGCGTCGATCACCTCCACTCCCCGCTCCGTCAGGACGGTCTTCTTGTCGGGCGATATGCCGTGGGCGCGGACAATGGCGATGTCGCCGGGCTTGAGCTTGGGGTCGCTGATATCGTGGACGATCCCGATTCCCCGCTTGGTCAGCGCTTCGATGACCTGGGGGTTGTGGATGATCTGGCCCAGGGTGTAGATCCTCTTTTTCGGATCGTCCTGGCGCACCTTGAAGGTGATGTCGATGGCCCGGCGGACCCCGAAGCAGAAACCGGCATGGCGAGCGATCGTGATCTTCATGGCGCGTTCATCACCTTTCGGGAGGCATGGAGGAGGTATTCCTGGTTCCCCCGGGCGCCCTTGACGGGCGAAGGGATCACCCCCGAGACTGCCAGGGAGAGGTTCTCGAAGAAGGACGTCATGTCCGCCACGACCGAGGCGTGCACCGAGGGGTCCCGGACGATCCCGCCCCTGCCCACCAGGTGCCTGCCGGCTTCGAACTGCGGTTTGATGAGGGCGACCATGCTCGCCCGTTCCTTCAGGAGCGCCAGTACGGGCGGGACGACGAGCCTCAGGGAGATGAACGAGACATCGAAGACCGCCATGTCGCAGGGCTCGGGGACCTGTTCCCGGGTGATCAGACGGGCGTTGACGCCTTCCAGGCAGATGACCCGCGGATCGTTCCTGAGGCGCCAGTGGAGCTGGGAGCGGCCCACGTCCACGGCATAGACCTTTTCTGCGCCCCGTTTCAGCAGGACCTCGGTGAATCCGCCGGTGGACGAGCCCACATCGATGGCGGTCATGCCCCTGGTGTCCACGCTGAAGGCATCGAGGGCCGCCTCCAGCTTGGGGGCCCCCCTGCTCACGAATTCGTTGAAGGGCTTGAGCGAGACGACCGCATCATCGCCCACCGGGGTCCCGGCCTTGACGACAGCCTTGCCGTCGACCATGACCTGGCCGGCCATGATGAGCCCCAGGGCCTTGGTGCGCGTCTCGACAAGGCCGCGCTCCACGAGGATCTTGTCCAGGCGCGCCTTCACATGACCTCCTGGACGGCCCTGCGTATGCCTTTTGCGTCAAGGCCGATGAGCCTCCGCAGATCGGGGAGCGCGCCGTGCTCGACGAAACGGTCGGGTATCCCCAGCAGCTTGAATCTCAGGGGGATGCCGATGTCCTGCAGCACCTCGAGGAGTGCGGAGCCGATGCCGCCCTGGGCGCACCCGTCCTCCACCACCACGAACCTGCCGCCGCAGGAGATGACGAGCTCCCTGACGCCCTTCGCGTCCAGGGGCTTGGCAAAGACAAGGTCCGCCACCGCCACATCCTCCAGGTCCTTCACCGCCTCCATGGCCGTGTAGCACAGGGGGCCGGCGCAGAACACGGCAGCCTTCGCGCCCCTCCTGAGGACCTCGTACCTGCCGAGCTTCAGCTTCTGACCCTTTATGGGCTGCTCCACGATCCTGTCCCGGGGGTACCTGATGGCAACCGGTCGGTGGAGGCTCAACGCCAGTTCCAGCATCTTGACCAGCATGAGCTGGTCCCTGGGTACCATGATGGTCAGGTTGGGAATGCTCCTCAGGTAGGCCAGGTCGAAGGTCCCGTGGTGGGTGGGCCCGTCGGGCCCCACCAGGCCTGCCCGATCGATGGCGAAGATGACGGGTGCGTTCTGCAGGGCCACGTCGAGGACGATGGAGTCGAACCCCCGCTGAAGGAAGGTGGAGTATATGGCCACCACGGGCCTCAGGCCGAACAGCGACATGGCTGCGGCCATGGTCACGGCATGGCCTTCTGCAATGCCCACGTCGTAGAACCGTCCGGGGTAGCGCATGGCGAAATCCTTGAGCCCGGTGCCCGTGGTCATGGCTGCGCTCATGGCTATGATGCGGGGGTCGCGGCCGGCGAGTTCGAGGACGGCCCTGCCGAAGACATCCGAGAAGGTCGATTCAGGGGACGTGAGTGTCTTCGTTCCGTTCCCGTTCTCCAGGTCGAACCTGCCGACGCCGTGGTAGTGCTCGGGGTCCTTCACAGCGGGGTGGTAGCCCCGGCCCTTCTGTGTGATGACATGGAGCAGGATCGGCTCGTTCATGGCGGCGACGTTCTGGAAGGCCTCCACCAGGTGGGAGAGGTTATGCCCGTCGATGGGGCCCACGTAGCGGAACCCCATTTCCTCGAAGAGGAGCCCCTCGGTGACGGCGCTCTTCAGGTTGCCCTCGATGAGCTTGGCGGCCCTGTAGACCGCATTGCCGATGAGCGGTATGCGTTTCAGCGTGTTCTTGACGCTCTCCCGCATGTCCCGGACACGCTTGGATGTCATGATCCTGCTCAGATAGTCGGCCACCGCCCCGACCCTCTTGGAGATGAACATGGTGTTGTCGTTGAGGACCACGATGAGGTTCTGTTTCCTCATGCCCACGAAATTCAGGCCTTCGAAGGTGAGCCCGTTGGACAGCGAGCCGTCGCCGATGACTGCGACCACGCGGTTCGAGATCTCAGCCTTGGTCATGGTCTCGCAGATGCCGCTGGCCGCCGGCAGGGCATTGCCCGTATGGCCTGAGATAAAGGCATCGTAGGGGCTCTCTGCCGGGTTGATGAAAGGACAGAGGCCCCCGTGCTGCCGCAGGGTGGGGAAGCGGTCCCTCCTGCCGGTGAGGATCTTGTGGGTGTACGCCTGATGGCCCACGTCCCAGAGGACCTTGTCCTTGGGGGCGTTGAAGACGTAGTGCAGGGCGATGGTGAGCTCCACGGTCCCCAGGCTCGAAGCCAGGTGGCCGCCGGTGCGGCTCACGTTCTCTATGATGAATTCCCTGACCTCGCGGGCCAGGGTTTCCAGCTGGACAACGGTGAGGCCCTTCAGGTCTTGGGGGGTCGATATGGTCTGAAGGATCTCCATGACTACATCACCCTTCCCAGCATCCAGAAGGCGAGCTCCCTGAGGACCTCGGTGCGGACCGCCACGATGCCGTCCAGGACCTTCACTGCGCGGCCGGTGGCCTCCTGTGCCCATGATCTGGCGCCGTCGATGCCCAGGACCTTCACCACGGTGGCCTTGCTCTTGGCGAGATCCTTTCCGGGGCTCTTTCCCAGGGTCTGGCGGTCGGAGGTCACATCAAGGATGTCGTCGATGGCCTGGAACGCGCGCCCCAGGTGTGATCCGAATACGGCGAGGGAACGGGCAGACTCGGGATCCTCGCGGGCGATACGTGCGCCGGCATACATGCACAGCTCGAAGAGGCGGGAGGTCTTCCTGGTATAGATGCCCTCGATCCTGTCCAGGGGGAGGTCGATCCCTTCGGCCATGACGTCCTCGTACTCGCCCTGGACCAGGCCGTTTGTGCCGCACACATCGGCCAGGGCGGTACAGAGGTCCAGCTTGACCTGCATTGCATAAGGGGAGGTCAGGATCACGGACAGGGCCTGGAAGATCAGGGCATCGCCTGCCAGAATCGCCATGGCCTCCCCGAACTTCTTGTGGCAGGTGGGAAGGCCTCTTCTCAGCTCGTCATCGTCAAGGGCAGGGAGGTCGTCGTGGATGAGGCTGAAGGTGTGGATCATCTCGATGG
The DNA here is from genome assembly GCA_025454155.1 of Thermodesulfobacteriota bacterium. Taxonomy (GTDB): domain Bacteria; phylum Desulfobacterota; class Desulfomonilia; order UBA1062; family UBA1062; genus MWEI01. Next base: position 1,446 of record JALOOZ010000177.1, on the reverse strand, counting down.
CAAGGCCTGCAGGCAAGGCGTCACCCTCGTGACCACCTGCCGCCTCTGCGGCGAGCATGACGAGGACGGGCCGGATCCTTTTGCCCCCGGCCCGGAGACTGTAGGCAAAGGCCTCGAATACCTCCGAACCGCTCTGTGCATCCTTGAGATACCGGTCCAGATAGTCTTCGAAGACGGTCTTCCTTGCTGCGATCAGCTCGCTTATATCCACTTACCGTTCCCTTTCTCAAGGCAATACCATGGGCAAGGACAATCTTCAATATCCTAAAAGGACAAGTGGAAAGGCCTCTCGCCTAGCTGCCGGAAAGCTCCTGATAGAGCTTCAGGATGGTGTTCACATAGATGTCGCTGTGGTTGTATCTCCATATGGCCGTGCGCCGCCTTTGCTCGTCACCGTCTTCCCTCCATCCGGACGATTTGAGATAGCTTGCGATGCTCGCCATGGCATCCGCCATGTTGAAGGGATCTTTCTTGCCGTCCCCGTCCCCGTCCACCCCGTACTTCCTGAAGGTGGAGGGTATGAACTGCGCCGGCCCCAGGGCACCGGACACGGATCCCTTGATCTCGTGGGGATCGAGCCCCAGTTCCCTGGACAGGACGATGAGCTCGAAGAGCTCGCCCGAGGCCCACTTGGCCTTGGCCGTGGCCACCTTCAGGACGGCATCATCCCTGAGCAGTTCGGAAAGCCCTTTGTAGTGACCTTCGAGGCTTGCGATGAAAAGGGGGTCCTGGGCCAGGGCCATGTTCGCGAAGACCCGCATGGCACGGTACCTCATGGGATACGTGCCGAGCCTGGTCTCCACGATGAGGATGGCGGTGATGATCTCGGGGGAGGTCCCGTACCGGTCCTGAATGAGGCTGAACTGCTTCAGGTTGGTGTCGATGAAGGACCTGCCCCTGAGAACATAGACGGGATCGTATTCCATGATGCCCGGGGTCTTCGGCGAAGCCCGGGGGGGCGATATGCGCAGGTTTTTCAGGATGAAGCCGGGGTCAAAGATCAGCCGGGGGTCTCCGATGAGGTTCTGGGCGTACTCCCGCTGCAGCCCCTGTTCCTCAAGGAGACGGACGAGGTAGCCCCTGATCTCATCTTCCGGATTCTGAACGGATTGAGGGGATGATGGCGGCAGCTGTGCCGGGGTTGTCGATTCCCCGACCCCCGGGATCGCCGCGGTCTCATGGATCTCCTTGTGGTGGGAACATGAGCACAGGACCAGCATGACGGTGATCGTGGCGCAGAGAATGGGATGAAGCTTCATCGGGCCGGATAGTATACCGATCCACCCCGTTCCACAAGGGGATTCCTTCTTATTCTTGTATAGTGAAATACGGTGAAGTACGGGTGAAATACGGGGACAGTATACATAATTCAGGCACCATGCGGAGAGAACACACAGCGCTGCCTGCGCCTGAATTATGTATACTGTCCCCGTATTTCGTCCCCGT
>JALOOZ010000176.1 GCA_025454155.1 Thermodesulfobacteriota bacterium | reverse complement strand
GGGGACAGTATACATATTTCGGTTACTCTGTGATGGTGGAGTTCATCACCAGTGAGATCGAAATATGTATGCTGTCCCCGTATTTATGGAGTACATCACCAGTGAGACCGAAATACATATACTGTCCCAGTATTTAGAGACCAAAATATGTATGCTGTCCCCGTATTTTTAGGCTAGTAGCGGCGTCCGCCTCCGCCACCGCCGCCGGGCCTTCTGCCGCCACCACCGCCGCCGCCCGGTCTCCTGTCTCCGCCGCCACCGCCTCCGCCGAATCTTCTGCCGCCGCCGCTCCCGCCACCGCGGTTGTCGTCGCGCGGCCGGGCCTCGTTGACATTGATGGCCCTGCCCTTGAGGTCCTTGCCGTTGAGGCCGGCAATGGCGGCCTGGCCGGCCTCCTTGGAGGGCATCTCGACAAAGCCGAACCCGCGGGAGTCTCCGGAGAATTTATCGCGTACCTCTCCGAATGCCTGGAACGCCTGCTGCAGATCATCGTTTGTAACATCGCGTGACAGATTTCCTACAAAGATATTCATGTGCTACCTCCAGATAATTTTAACATCTCTTGAGCTTCGCCGGGAGTCTACAGACGTTCCTGTGGTCAGAAGATTGTGAGGCCTCCTTCGAAGACATCTGTAACCGATTATACTCCATTAGGGCGCTGGAAACAATATATTCCATTCGTGGGCACGAAAATGGTTCACCAATCTCAGGCCGGGAGAGCGGTCATCTCGGTCAGACGCCTCTTCAGATCAGCGGAGACCGCATTGTTGGAGGCCTCGAGAAGCACCCCCGGCACCCCGCCGAAGACCTCGCAGGCACGGGTGATGACCCTATCATCCCAGATGGCGTTGAGTTCGTTCTTGGTGAGTTTCTCGGATGAAAAGGCAGGCCCCATGCCGCCGAGCCAGCCGGCCACCACATGGTTGACAACCCTGGGGACCACTGTGGAAGTATCCAGAAAGTCATTCTTCTGTGCCTCCGGGATGAATCGTCTGTTTTCCAGGAGCCAGGCCAGCGAGACCATGTCGTGGGCCACCACCGATTCCGATGCCATGACCAGACCTGTCTCCGGCTCGTGGACATACCCATCGTCCGGGCCGAAGGTGGTGAGCACCTTGTCCGCTGCGGACAGCACGAGGCGCTGCTTGGTGCGCAGGGTGCCCACGGTGTTGGCCTCGGCCGTCTTCTCCTGGAGGGTGGCAGCATCCCGGTGGTATTCCAGGCGCGTATCGTGTCGCCAGTAGCCAACAGCCGCCTTCAGGCCCAGCGTGCTGCCCGCCAGGACGTGGCGGGCACACCGGGGCATGAGGACGATGTGCTGGACCTCCTGGAGGACCTTCGGCATCATGATGCCCCGCTTCCAGTTCGTTCCATCCGCGGGTACATCTTCATAAAAGGAATGCCAGCCGGGCTCCTCGAAAAAATGCGTCTCGCCACCCGATGCCAGGACCGCCCTGGCCAGGCCCGAAGACTCCATGAGCTTCCTGGAGCTTCCGGAAAGTGAATCCGCCGTGAAACGAACGGATTCAATGCCCGACATGTCGCCCACCACCACTCTGAGCGCACCCTTCTCCTTCAGGAGTTCGATCATGGCTGCCACGGCGATGGGGCTGGTGGTCGCCGGATAGGGCTTGCCCGAGTTGACCACCGGCTTGATGAAAACGGTGTCGCCCTTCGCCAGCCAGGAAAAGTCGGTGGCCGCCTCGGCCGCACTGCGGACCGCCGTCCTTATCGCCTGCTCGGGGGAACCTTTGGCCACCCCGGCCAGACAGACCCTCGTTCCGGGTCCCGGCAGAAGCCTCCTCGATGTTCCCGGGACCTGGGATGCCTGTGCTCCGCGATGCAGGGGATTCATTGCAACGGCCGCCGCTGCGGCCGTCAGCTTCAGGAAACGTCTCCGGTCCATGGTCACCTCCTCGGGGGCTCGCTGTTCATAAGGATATCACCGGTCTTTCCCCTATACCATGAAGCGCCCTGCACAAGCATCCATGTATTTCATCCCTGACACTGGATATCTCCTTCCCGCCATGATATATTTTCATCACCGGTACGCTATGGACAGGACCAACCTCAACCGAATCATCCTCGTCTTCATCGTGCTGCTGGTCACCTCCCTGTTCATTGCCATGATACGCCAGTTCCTCCTGGCCATCGTGCTTGCCGGGATCTTTTCGGCCATGGGTCGGGCTCCTGGGCATCGTGGCGGGACAGGCCATCAAGATCGGCCAGTCCGTGCGGCCGTTCATCGAGCAGTGGCTGAGCACGCCGTCGTCCCTCAGGGATCTCCTGCAGTCGCTGCCGTTCCATGAGAGCTTCGCCGACTACCAGGGCGTCATCGTGCAGAGGGCCGGGGAGGTGGTCGGCCGGGCCAGCACCTTCCTGTTCAACAGCGCCTCGGCCATCACCTTCTCCACGATGAACACCATCTTCCTGTTCTTCGTGTTCCTCTACACCATGTTCTTCTTCATCAAGGACGGCCGCCGGATCCTGGAAAGATTCCTGTTCTACCTGCCTCTGCCCGGAGGTGTGGAACAGCGCATACTGGACAGGTTCACCTCGGTGGCCAGGGCGGCCATCAAGGGGACCCTGGTGATCGGCATCATCCAGGGCGGCCTTGCAGGACTTGCCTTCCAGGTCGCCGGCATCGAAGGCGCGGTCTTCTGGGGCACCATCATGACCGTCCTGTCCATCATCCCTGCCGTGGGTACGGCGCTGATCTGGTTTCCTGCGGTCATCGTCCTGGCCTTCGCCGGGAACTACCTGGAGGCCCTCGGCCTGCTGCTCTTCTGCAGCCTCCTGGTGGGAAGCGTGGACAACCTCCTGCGGCCCTGGCTCGTCGGAAGGGACACGCAGCTGCACGAGCTCATGATCCTGTTCGGGACCCTGGGGGGCCTGAGCATGTTCGGCCTCGTGGGCTTCATCATCGGCCCCATCGTCGCGGCACTGTTCACGACCGTGTGGGACATCTACGCGGAACACTTCTCGGACTACCTTCCCGAGAAGGAGCCTGGTCAGCCGGGACCGTAGTTCCCTGCCCTGGGTGTGGACGCGCGTCGAGATCACTGCATGGGTGAAGGTACAGGCACAAGGGAACGCCCCTTGCATTCTGGGGGAGAGGGAACCGTTATGGAACGACAGGTATGAACGGCCCGATGAAGATCCTCATGTGGTCCGGCATCCTCGCGGTCCTCATCGTCATTGTGTCCCTGATCTCGTTCGCCCTGGACAGCATCAGTCCCGGTCATGGACTTGTCCATGGCCTCATCCCGGTCGTCTGGTTCGTGGGTTTCATCATCCGGACCTGGTCGGTGAAATGAGGTCTCAGCCCGGGACAATGCTGCAGCAGGCGGATCCCTAACCGTTCCGTCCACCCTGACCGTTCACTGCTGCACGACGGTGAACTTCCTGTTTCTCAGCAGCTCCAGCAGGCCTGTCCTTCCCACCAGATGGGCTGCCCCCACCACAATGAAGACGTCCCTGTCCTGGGAGAGGAGCCTGTCGATCGCTCCGGCCCAGGCCATGTTCCGATCGGTGAAAAGGCGCTTCTCGATGTCAGGAAATCCCTTCAGGCTCTTCTTGAGAAGAAGCTCCATGCGTCCCGCATCCCCTTCCTTCCAGGCCCGCATCATTTCGCCGGAGTGCTTTTCCACCACATCGAGTTCCTCGAGGGCCTGTTTCAGGATGTCCTCCTCGCGCCCCGAAGAGGATCCTGCCAGAAGCTCCAGCTGCTGGCGGGCGTTCTCCAGGTAGTGCATCTCCCTGCCGTCCGCCCTGGCCTTTCTGTAGAAATGTGCATCTATGCCTATCTCCGAGGCAAAACCGAGCCGCTTGAGCTCAAGGGCGGCAATGGAGAAGGCCGCGAACCACGGGCGGAACTTTTCGAAACGCTCCATCCCCACCTTGTTGGCCTCGACCCTGTCCCCGAGCCGTGCATAGGTCTCCGGTGAAACGACCCCCTTCAGGGTGGAGCCGTCCTGGTAGGTGCCAAGCCTGATCATGGTCTGCCGGAGGTCCTCTTCGCTCACCCCGGAGGGGTCCGCCTCGAGGAGAACCCGCGGACAGGCCTGGTAGGCCTTTTCGATCCTCGCATCCAGGGGGTAGACCCCCCTCCTCAGCACGTGCAGGGAACCCAGGACATAGGCCCTGGACTTGGGCCCCTGGACCGACCACATGAAGATGCGGTCCGGTTTCTTCACGCCGGACTGGGCGGAAAAGGCGGCATCTGGGGAAACAAGGAAGATGGCCACAACAGCCGCGAACAGCCACCTGCCGGCACGGACATGGGACACGTTCTTCACCCCCTCACGGATACGGCCGCTTCAGCCGCTGGCGCTGGTGCACACGATGATGTTGTTGGAGCTTTCCGACTGGAGCACCGTGGTCAGCGGCGCCACATCGTGGTCGAGCCAGACGTTGCCGCCGATGACGGACCCCCTGCCGATGCGGACGCGGCCCAGGATGGTGGTCCCCGAGTAGATGATCACGTCGTCCTCAACCATGGGGTGCCGGGGGATGCCCTTGACCAGCCTCCCGGCATCGTCCTTGGGGAAGCTCTTGGCGCCCAGCGTGACGCCCTGGTAGAGGCGCACGTTCCGTCCGATGGTGCATGTCTCGCCGATGACCGTGCCGGTCCCGTGGTCGATGAAGAAGCGCTCGCCGATGGTGGCCCCGGGATGGATGTCGATGCCGGTGGCCGAATGGGCCATCTCGGTGATGATGCGGGGGATGATCTCGACCCCGAGCAGGTAGAGTTCGTGGGCGATGCGGAAGTTGGTCATGGCCTTGATGCTGGGGTAGCAGAAGATGGTCTCGCTGGTGCTCTTGGCCGCGGGATCGCCCTCGTAGGCTGCCATGACGTCGGTGGCGAGCATTCTCCGGATCTCGGGGACCGTGGCGATGAACTGCCTTGAGAGAACCTTGGACCTGTCCTCGCACTCCATGCAGGAGGCCCGGTCGGTCTTCTCGCAGGAGAATCCGAAGCCCCTCTTGATCTGCTCCGCCAGGAGGCGCTCCACCCTTTCCAGGTGGCTCCCGACGATGTAGGGCATGGTGGCGGGCGTTATCTCCGAGTCGCTGAAATAGGCCGGGAAGAGCACCATGCGAAGGCGCTCAACGACCTCGGTGAGCACCTCCAGCGAAGGCATGACCCCCTCCAGGGTGGGGCGGTGATACACCACCTCGTAGGATTCGGGCCTGCAGAGATCTGCAACAACTGCCTGTATGACGTTCTCCTCCTGGTCCATGGCGCTATCCCTCCTCCTTTTCCGCAGCTCAGGTCAGTATGGGCCTGGGCGTGTCGGTGCTGCAGAAGTGCTTGCTCTTGTAGTACTCCAGCAGACGCTCGACGTCTTCCTTGCACTCACCGCAGACCGTGCTGACCTTGGTCTTTTCCTGGAGCTCGTAGAACGTCCTGGCCCCTTCCAGTACGGCCTCCTCGATCTCGTGGTCCGTGACGTTCATGCAGTTGCACACCACCCGTGCTTCTTCACGCCTGACCTTCTCCTGCATGCCGCTGCGCTCGTAGTAGTCGTTGATGGCGGCACGCAGGGCCTTGTCTCCCAGAACGCTGCAGTGGATCTTGTGTTCGGGCAGGCCGCCCAGCTCCTTGTTGATCTCCTTGGGCGAGACCCTGTAGGCGTCGTCCAGTTTCATGCCCTTGACCATCTCGGACAGCACCGAGGTGCTGGCAATGGCGCTGGCGCACCCGAAGGTCTTCCACCTGCAGTCCGTGATGATGCCCTTTTCCCTGTCCACCTTGATGGCCACGACCATCTGGTCGCCGCACTTGACGTTGCCGGTCATGCCGCGGCCGTCCGGCTGGAACGCATCCTCGTCGGTCAGGATATTCTTGGGGTGCATGAAGTGCTCGAGCACCGTGTCCGTATATGCCCAGTTCACCTTGTCCATCACTGCCTCCTTGCGTATGCGCTCGACATGCCCCTGATCCTGGCGATGACATCCGGGAGCACGGAGAGCATGTAGTCCACGTCGTCAAAGGTGTTTTCCCGGCCCATGCTGATGCGTATGGACCCGTGCGCGCACTCCACGGGCAGGCCGGTCGCGAGGATGACATGGGACGGGTCCAGGGAGCCCGATGCGCAGGCGCTCCCGGTGGATACCGCGATGCCGGCCAGGTCGAGGTAGAGCAGGATGGCCTCGCCCTCGGCCCCCTCGAAGGATACGTTCAGGGTCCCGGGCAGACTGTCCGTGGGGTGTCCCACGAAATGGATGTCCGGGATCTTTTCGGCGATCCCCTTGCGGAGGGTCTCCTTCATGCGGCGCAGCCGCTTCTCCTCATCGGCCATCTCGACGGAACGAAGCTCCACCGCCTTTCCCAGGGCCACGATGCCGATGGTGTTCTCGGTGCCGGCGCGCCTTCCCCTCTCCTGGTGGCCGCCACGGATGAGGGGGCAGAAGGGCGCGTTCTTCCTCACGTAGACCGCTCCAATACCCTTGGGCCCATAGATCTTGTGTGCCGAGAGGGTGAGGAAGTCCACGCCCAGGTCGGTCACGTCCACCGGGACCTTGCCCACGGCCTGGACGGCGTCGGTGTGGAGCAGGGCACCCCGCTCGTGGACGATACGGGAGATGGCCCTGACGTCCTGGATGGTGCCGATCTCGTTGTTGGCCATCATGATGGAGACCAGGCCGGTCCTGGGGCTGATGGACCCCTTCAGCTGGTCGAGGTCGACCTTGCCATCCTTGTCCACGTCGAGGTACGTGACCCTGACCCCCCTCTCGGCAAGGCATTTCGAAGTCTCCAGGACGCACGGGTGCTCTATCCTGGTGGTGACGAGTTCCTTGCCTGAGCAGGTATTATATTCACACATCCTGCACTGGCTGTTGAGGATGGAGAGTATGGTGTTGTTGCCCTCGGATCCGCTGCCCACGAACAGCAGCTCATCGGGCCGCGCCCCTATGAAGGAGGCAACGCTTTCCCGGGCGCCCTCCACCAGCATGCGCGCATGCCTGCCGTACGCATGGAGGCTCGACGGGTTGCCGAAGACATCCAGGGCATTGGTGATCGCCTTCTTCACCTCGGGATGCATCGGGGTGGTGGCGTTGTTGTCGAAATAGACCTTCCTCTTTTCCATGTGGGCCTCCGTTGTATGACGCCGGGCTGTAACCGATTCAGTCCAGAGCTGTTTTCTCTATAGGGTAATCTTTTGTGCTTTTCCAGCCGGCATGTCAATAATGAAGGGTCTCACGCGGCCGACAGCCGGGCCACGTGAGACCCCTGGGGATAGGAGTCGAAGAAGGGGCGTTCCGCTTACGGTCCGTCCCAGCCGGCAAGCCTGGCCCAGAGCCACCAGGCCGCATAGGCTTTCATGTTGGCGTTGACGGGCTCCGAGTGGGCCGAGGAGCAGTCGTACCAGTCCACCCCCTCGGTGTGGGAGGCCTGCCAGTCCTGGGCCCAGTTGGCGTCGGCAAAGGTGTCGCCGTCGCTGTCGTAGTTGCACCCGTCATCGGCATAAAGCGAGAGGTACTCGTTGCCTTCCGGGTCGTAGCTCTCGATGTCCGCAAAGTCGTAGAGGACCTTGCCGTTGTCACGGCAGTACTGCCGGATCTGCTCGTTGCGGAGGTTCAGGTTCCCCTCAGTCCCGGAGCCTGTGAGATGCCCGGTCATGTAGACGAAGCGGACCTCCGGGTAGTCCTGCTCGAGTCCATCCATGAAGGACAGGTAGAGATCGATGTTCTCTTCGGTGGTGTCAGCCTGACCGCACCAGGACCAGATGATCACGTTGACCTCGGGATGGTCGTCCAGGTAGGTCCGGGTGGCTGCGGCCCATGCCTCCCGGTCGGGATTGCCCAGGTCCGATGCGCCGGAGAAGGGCGTGTCCCTGAGGTCCAGCGCGCCGCCGGACCCCCCGCTGCTGTAGGCGTAGAGGTCGCCCTTCCAGTCGGCGAGCCCGGTCATGCCCGTGGTCAGCTGGCTGCCGTGGGAGGTGTGTCCGTAGGCGATGTGCAGGTCTTCTTTGGCCCGGGTGATCCATGCCTGAGGTATGGCATCCAAGTCGATGCAGGCATGGTCGATGATCACGGCTTCCGTGACAGGCTGGGTCGACGGTCCGGTCGTGACGCTCACCTCTTCGGAGCACGCGACGTCGCCACAGTCATTGAAGGCCCAGACACGGTAGGTGTAGCCTGTTTCAGGGCTCAGGCCCGTATCGCTGTAGGAGTCCTGGCCGGCATCCAGCTCGGCCTCCTGGGTGAAATCGGTTCCCGCGGTCTTGCGCTCGATGCGGAACCCCTGTGCATCGCCCGCCGTGTACACCCAGCTGAGGTCGACCCCGCTCGATGACATGGCCAGCGCCTCCAGGGGAACTGTCCCCAGATCCCGGGTGGTGACCTCCGTATCCCCGGAGCATTCCAGATCCCCGGAAGACCCCAGGGCCCAGATGCGGTAGTGGTACGGGGTTCCCGCAGCCAGGCCGGTGTCCGTGTACGTGGCGGTTGCCGGCCCGACTTCGGCGACCTCTTCGAAATCCCCGCCCCCGGTGGAGCGTTCGATGCGGAACCCGGTGACCCCTTCGGCGGAGCTTTCCCATTCCAGGGTCACCCCGGTGGACGATGCGGCCTGCGCCTG
>JALOOZ010000175.1 GCA_025454155.1 Thermodesulfobacteriota bacterium | reverse complement strand
TACCGGGCGTACGCTGCGCAAACCCCGGCGCCACGCCGAGCAGCGCACGACCCGGATCAAGGGCATGACCCCGATCGAGGATCGCCCGCAGGAAGCCCTGGGCCGGGCAGTGCCCGGGCATTGGGAAGGGGATCTGATCACCGGGGAACTGAACAAGACCGCAGTCGGCACCCTGGTCGACCGGTGCAGCCGATACACGATGCTGCTGCACCTGCCCGAGCGCCACGGCGCGGAGGAGGTCCGCGACGAGATGATCGCCGCGATTCAGCGGATGCCGGCCCGGATCCGTAAGACCGTCACCTGGGACCAGGGCATCGAAATGGCCCGGCATGTCGACATCACCGCCACCACCGGCGTGCAGGTCTACTTCTGTAACCCGCACAGCCCCTGGGAACCAAGAATGCGCTGAAGCGCTTTCGGTCTCCATCGTGGCCGCTCATGGCCAGTACGACGAAGAGGTCCGCAATGGGGCCGTTGGTCAGGAAGGTCTTTTCCCCCTTGAGGATATACCCTGCTGAAGTCCTCACCACGCTCGTCTTCAGGTGCCTTGGGTGCCCCCCTGCCCCGGGTTCTGAGATGGCGATGCTGGCGGTGAGGCCGCCGCTGGCCATGGCGGTCAGGTATGCCTGCCTCTGTCCGGAAGACGCGAAGGTGCACAGGGGAAACCTGGATACGATCTGGTGCATGAGCCAGGACAGGGTGATTCCCAGGCATCTGCCCCGTCTCGCCAATGCCCTGCCTGCTGCCGAGATGCCCGGATAGCCAAGGCCGGATCCTCCGTGTTCATCGGGCACGCCTAAGCCGAGAAATCCTGAACGAGCCATGTCACGCCAGAGGTCGTGGGGAAAATCCATGCCCGAGGACAATCCGGGCCGGGTAGCTATGTTTTTAGCCGCGAAATCAGCGATCCTCCCGACGATCGCCTCCATGGAATCGACTCGCTTGCGACCCGTGGCCATCAGAGCATGAGCTCCTCGATGAAATCGATGAGCTGGTTGAGATTCCTGCACTGCCGGAGTTCGTGACAGTGGGCGCTGTATGCGAACATCTCGCTGTCGCCGGTATTCCAGCTGCTCTCGGGCTCGGGATTGAGCCAGATGACTCTCCTGCAGCGATCCCGCATCTCTTCGAGGATCCTGTCCTCCGGGTGGAGATAGTTGGTCCGTGCATCACCCATGATGATGAGCGTGGTGCGCTTGGTGAGGGTATCCATGTGATGCTGCCTGAACTGGCGGAAGGTCTCGCCGTAATCCGTAGAAACGAAGTAATTGAACTCGGGGTCTTTGAGGATCTTATCGATGGCGACATTGGGTTCGTTGTTCTCGAACGCCTCAGAGACCTCTTTCACCCCGGAGACAAAGACGAAGCTGTTGACCTTCTCGAAACACTCGTGGAGGGAATACAGGACGTTGAGCATGAAGCGGGCCGCAGACCACACCGAAGAGGAGACGTCGCAGAGAGTCACGATCTTGGCTTTCTTGGGCGGCCTCTTCCTGAACATGATCTCGACAGGCACGCCCTGGTAACGGTCAGCCCGGCGCAGCGTCTTCTTCACATCCAGGACTCCCCTGCGGTTGGTGGCGTAGCGACGGGATATGATGTCCTTGAGTTTCCGGACAAGCCTGTCAAGGGATTCCCGGACCTCCTCGATCTCGCGGGCGGTCAGGGAGCTGAAGGCCCTCTCGCCGAGCTCAAGCAGGTGCTTCTCATGCGTCTTATAGCTGCGCTCATCGTTGGTATGTGTCCTGGGCTCCTTGAGCAGGAGAGAAAAGGCGCTATCCAGGTATTCTCCGAAGTACCGGTTCAGGTCGGTCCGCATGGCCTGGTTGAATAGGAAGGGGTTCCTTTCCAGGAAATGGTCGATCTCCTCGCGGACCCGGTTCAGGTTCACCAGCACCTTGAGTCTGCTGGAAAGGGGCCCCAGGTTGAACTTGGCGCCGAAGGCTGCAGTGTCGCTTTCGGCCTGGATCTTGCGCATCATATCCAGGAACTGGTAGGGATCGCCCGAGAGGAATTCGATGATCGCCCGGTACGACTGATCTCCGTTGAGCTGTTCTCTCATGGCGTCAATGACCTGTCCGGCCTTGGCAGCAAAACCATCTTCGCTGGAGAGGTCCCCCCTGAGCTCATGGAAGAAGAGGTGGTAGAGGCGGTCGAAGTGGGCCTGGTCCCGCCTGCTCTTGGCAAAGTTGGCCCGCAGCGCGGCCCTGAACTCTTGCTCATCGAGCATGTCGACGAGCTCAAGCTGGCCTGCGCAGTCGATGACCTCGGCGGTGGATATCCGGTATCCGGCCGCCCTGCAGCAGGCCACGAATTTCAGGATCGCGCTTGTCATGTGGCTATACCTGAGCCAGGAGCTCCTGAACCCTGTCTTTCACCGCCTGGGCGTCAGACCGGTATTTGCACAGCATGTTGAGCGTCTCGATGAGGACATCCGGGGTGATGTCCTCCACGTTCAGGGCGATGAGCGACCTCGCCCAGTCGATGGTCTCCGAGATGCATGGCTTTTTCTTGAGGTCAACCCTGCGCACGCTGCGCACGGCATCCACAACCTGTTCGGCAAGGCGGTCCGTGATGCCGGGTATCTTGATGCTCACGATCCTGATCTCCAGGTCGCGCTGGGGGTAGTCGATGTAGATATGGATGCACCGTCTCTTCAGGGCGTCGCTCATATCGCGGTAGTTGTTGGAGGTGAGCACCACAAAGGGGATGTTCCTGGCCTTTTTCGTCCCCAGCTCAGGTATGGATACCTGGAAGTCGCTGAGCAGCTCCAGCAGGAAGGCCTCGAACTCCGGGTCGGACTTGTCGACCTCGTCGATGAGCAGGACCACGGCCTTCTCCGAGGTGATGGCCTTAAGCAGGGGCCGCGGTTGGATGAACCGCTCGGAGAAAAAGGCATCTTCCTGGTCGGCTATCCTGTCCACGGCCTCGGAGAGGGTGTTCGCCCCGGTGATGACATCACCGATCTTCTCCTTGACCATCTGGGTATACAAAAGCTGCTTGGCGTACTCCCATTCGTACAGGGCCTTGGACTCGTCCAGACCTTCGTAGCACTGGAGCCGGATGAGCTCGCAGTCAAAGGCCCGCGACACCGCCTTGGCCAGTTCAGTCTTCCCGACCCCTGCCGGTCCTTCAACGAGGATGGGTTTGCCTGTGGCAGAGGCGAGAAAAACGACCGTAGCGATCTCCTTGGATGTTATATAACCAACATCCTGTAATCTTTCCTGAACATCGGTCACGCTCGTAAACGTCATGGGTTGATCCTTTCAGAGTGGAGCATTATTCTATACACCAAGTGTACCGGTAAGGAAATATCATCGTAAACGAAGGGGGTGTGCACGGTGAGACGGACCTGTATCATGGCGGCCATTGCGCTCTTTGTCATTCCAACAATTCTCTGGGCTCAAACATTGAGACTCGCCACGCTGGACTGGGAGCCTTATGCGGGCCAGGCGTCCGACAACAAGGGATTCAATGCGGATATCGTCACCGAGGCCTTCAAGCGGGCGGGATACCAGGTGAAGATCGACGTACTTCCCTGGGACAGGGCCATCGAGGAGGCCATGAAGGGGAATTACGACGGCGTCTTTCCCGAGTATTATTCCAAGGAACGGGCACGAGATTTCGTCTATTCCCATTCCTTCTCGGACAGCCTGCTTGTCTTCTACAAGCGATACGAAACCTCCGTAACCTACAAGACGCTCAAGGACCTGCGTCCGTACAAGATCGGCACGGTCAGGGGCCAGATCAACACCGATGAGTTCGACAACGCCGTCTACCTGATGAAGATCGAGGCGGACAGTGACGAGGAGAACCTCCGAAAGCTGGCCAAGGGAGACCTGGACCTCATCGTGATCGACAAGTTCGTGGCCCAGTATCTCACCAAGACCAAGGTCCCCGAGGCGGCAGGAAAGATCAGCCCCATCGAACCTCCCCTGATCATCCGCAACCTGTTCGTGATACTGCCCAAGAAGAACCCGGACTCGGAGAGACGGGCCAGGGGTTTCAACAAGGCGTTGGAGTCCATGATCAAGGACGGGACCGTCAAGGCCATCATGACGGGGGCGGGGCTCACGAAATAGTCCCCGGGACGTGTGCCGGATACGGTAGCCCGGGCTATTGTTCCCAGGCCAGGTCCTCCAGGACATCAGGATAGGCAGTATTGTCTTCCTGGGGGAGGTCTCCGAGGAATCCCAGGCACAGATCGTTTCCTTGGGTAATGTAAGCCAGCACCCCGGTCCCATCCGGGGGGACAGCCCCGGCGTCCAGGACAGCCTGTTCGTCACCATCCTCCAACTCCCCCAGGGGAACGACGAGGTAGTACTCATCCTCGGAAGAGCTGGTGGCATTGTTCCGGGCCATGAAGGCCATCTCGTCCAGGGATGTGGCGATGCTCCCTCCCCCCATGGCCTCCCAGTTGCCCCCAGTGGCATTGGTGCACTCGGCGATCTTGAAGGTCTTATCCGTCGTGTTCCCCTCCCATATGACCTGAACCTTTCTGTCCTTTATGCTCGCATGCCAGATTCCCATCTTGTTCCCCAGGAACCATGCATAGTACACACCTGATTCAGTTCCCTGGACATACTGAGATACGATGGTCTGGCCGTTTCCCGTCTGAGAGAAGGCCATATGGACGGTGAGACCCTGTGCAGGATCATTCATGGTAATGAGTCTTTCCATGGGTGGCGAATCCGCCCCGAGGTAGGGAATGGTGACGGTGGTCACGGAGGTGTCCACGACGGCTGAAATGCCGTTGCCCGTATAGGTTCCGGATGCGCCCCAGTCATCGGCAAAGATGTTCGCCATCTCGATATGCGAGTCCAGTATCTCTATCTGGTTGTATATGCACTCGTCCCCGCCGATGCCCGGGTCGAAGAGCTTCCCCAGGACCGTATTCGTTGCCTGCGGGTCCCATCCGCCCCAATCCTCCAGGAGGCTCACCCCGGCCGAGGGGCTGGATTCGTCGAGATACGGGGTGCATGCCTTCAGCTTATCCGTGAAGGGGGTGAGTTCCGTTCCGGGGGTAATCGTCCCGCCGTCGTCCGAATCCCCTGACTCGGTTCCGCACCCGGCAAGGATCAGGGAAAAGAGAAACACAGCGGCAAGCAAGCCGAAAAGTGGTCTATGCATTGGTGCCCCCTCTTTCTCTGCGACGAGATATCCTCGTATACGGCTATCCGTGCATGAAAGATAAATCAAGGAAAATTTGGTAATCCATCCATCGCGTCGTTCTCATGCATAAGCCCCCTTGACTTCCGCCGGTCCGCTTCTATTATGTCTGATAATTTTGTTATTGAAGGAGGTTTTTTATGGTGAAGGTCAGAACTTTGGTGTGGTGCGTCGTTTT
>JALOOZ010000033.1 GCA_025454155.1 Thermodesulfobacteriota bacterium | reverse complement strand
GCGGCTATGAACACGCCGATGCTGCTGCCCAGATTGGACATGAAGAAGACCAGAAGGATGCGGGTGATGGGATTCCTCCACCACCCCTTCAGGGTGAGTATGTCGTCGTGGATGGCCTCAAAGTCGGAAACCTTCGGCTTTTTCAGATACGCCTCGCTCAGTCCGGCAAACCACCCCGAGGCAAGAGCCGGGTGGAGGGTCGTCAGGGGAGCGACAAGGGTGGCGACGAGTATCGTCACGGGGTGGGCAAAGGCAATGATCGTGGCTATCGCAGTGCAGGCCATGGTGATGATGGCCCACCATTTGATCATGTCATAGCCGTCTTTCGAGCCGCCGAAGAAAAATCCCGAAACCAGGAGAGCCATGATGAACAGCGGCACAACCCAGCCCCAGAAGCTTCCGGAGCCCTCGGGGTTCTCTTCGAGCACGCTCAGATCCTCCACAGGGTTTCCGAGCTGACCGGTGATGCCCTCCATGTGGCCGGCTCCTATGACCGCCACGACCCTGGCTGAGGGGATGTCGGCGATCTTTCTGGCCATGTAGGCATCGCGCTCGTCGATGAGCACCTCCTTGATGGTGGGGGCGTGCCTTGCCATCTCCTCCACCGCTGTGGTGAGCATGTCCTTCTCCTTGAGCTTCTCGATGTCGTTCTCCTGGAGATCCTCGGCCTCGAATATGGCGACCAGGGATGCATAGAGCAGCTTCATCTTCTCCCAGAAGGTAAGCCGCCTCCATGTGCGGGCAAGGGTTAGCTGGACATTCCTGTCGATGAGAACAACCTCGATGCCATTGGCCTCTGCCTCGTCGATGGCTGCCCTCATCTCGTCGCCGGGCTTCACCCCGAGCTTCTGGCCGATACGGCGCTGGAAGGATGACATGACGAGGTTTGCCATGAGGAAGGCGGCCTTCTTCTCCTTGATGACCTTGAAGATGTCCATGTTCTGCCACATCCCGGGATTCTTCATGACATCGTAGCGGGCCTGACAGAGTTCCACAGCCACTGCGTCGGGCATGACCTCCCGTATAATGGAGCGGACCTCATCCACGGATGACTTTGAAACATGGGCAGTGCCCACCATGGTGATCTCTTTCTCTCCCACGTGAATCTTCTCGGTCGGCATGGGTTCCTTCTTTCCCTTCGTATCCCTATCGTCTCCCGGCGATCATCTCCTTAAGAAAGACGGGCCGGGTCTGTTATCCCCTAATGAGGTCCAGCATCGGCGCCCTCTTTCCCTGAAGCCGCGAACATGAGGTAGGAGTCGATGAAGGGGGTGATGCCACCGTCCAGGACGGCATTCACGTTGCCTACCTCCAGGTTGGTGCGGTGGTCCTTGACGAGCTGGTAGGGCTGCAGCACATAGGAACGGATCTGGGAACCCCAGGCGATCTCCTTCTTGCCCTTGCTGAACTCGTTCAGGCGCTCCTTCTGCTTCATCTCCTCCAGCTCGTAGAGCTTGGAGGCCAGCAGTTTCATGGCAAAGGCCTTGTTCTTGTGCTGGGACCGCTCGTTCTGGCACTGGACCACTGTCCCGGTGGGTATATGCGTGATACGCACCGCCGAATCGGTCTTGTTCACGTGCTGCCCGCCATGGCCCGAGGCCCGGTAGGTGTCTATCCTCAGGTCCTTCTCATCAATGCTGATGTCGATGTTCTGGTCGACCTCGGGGGTGGCGAGCACCGAAGCAAAGGAGGTGTGCCTGCGCTTGTTGGCGTCGTAGGGTGATATGCGCACCAGCCGGTGCACCCCGGTCTCTCCCTTGAGATAACCGAAGGCCCACTGGCCGGAGACCTCGACGGTGGCGTGCTTGATGCCGGCCTCCTCGTCGGAGGAGATGTCGATGATCCGGCAGGTGTAGCCGTTCATCTCCGCCCACCGAAGGTACATGCGCAGCAGCATCTCTGCCCAGTCCTGGGCCTCGAGCCCACCTGCGCCTGCATGGATCTCGATGAAGGCCCCCTTGGCGTCGTCGCGGCCTGCGAGCACATGGGCCTTCTCGATGTCATGGATATGCCGCTCGAGTGCTTTCACCGTGCCCTCTATGTCCGAGGCCACCTCCTGCTCGTCCTCCTTGGCAAGATCGAGAAAGACCTGGAGGTCGTCCCAGAGAGTCGACACGGCCTGCCACTGGGTGAGGATGGCCGTCATCCTTGCTTTTTCCGACTGGAGGTCCCGGGTCCTGCCCGTATCCTTCCAGATCTCGGGCCGGGCAAGGAGCGTATCTATCTCGGAGAGCCTTTTTTCGCGAGTGGGTATTTCAAAGATACCCCCTCATGGCGTTCAGCCGTTCACCGATGGATGCGATCTGCTGCTGGAGGTCTGCTATCATGGGCCTTTGGCTTTAGCACCGAGCTTGTGCAATGTCAATGCTGCAATAATGGACAGTGCGGCCCATAAACCCGGAAGGAGGGGGCCGAACCGGACATAGGTGCTCATGGAATCGATCCTGGCGACCTCCTGCACGATCATGCCCTCTTTGAGCAGCCCGATCCGCTGCACGACCTTCCCGTAGGGGTCCACGATGGCCGAAATCCCGTGGTTGACGGCCCGCACAAGCCAACGTCTCGTTTCGATGGCCCGGAAGCAGGCCTGCTGGAGATGCTGCTCGGGAGTGGACCATGTCTTGAACCACGCATCGTTGGACATGTTCACGATCAGCCTGGCTCCTTTGCCGCAGAGCTCCCGGGAGAGCGCGGGGAAAATGCTCTCGAAACAGATGAGCACGCCAAGGTCCTCGACAGGATCCACCACGGCACCGGCGCTGAAATCCCCCACCTCTGAGGTGAGTCCGCTGAAGTAGTTCCTCAGCAGGCCGGCCATGGGGAGGTATTCACCGAAGGGCACGAGGTGCACCTTGTCATAGGTGCCCTCGATCTTTGCATCCCGGAGCAGGTATGCACGATTGTAAAAACGCCCATCAGCATAGGCAGGGCTCCCCACGAGAAGATCCACCCGGTTTCCCTTGCTCAGATCCAGGACCTTGAGGGTCTGGGGCAAGTGCCTGAAGAGGTAGAACGTGCAGGCCGTCTCCGGCCACACCACCAGTCCGGCCCCCTCGGCAATGGCTTCCCTTGACAGGGAGAGATACGTCTCGAGGATGGTATCCACCTTCTCGGGCTTCCACTTCTGGTCCTGGGGCACATTGGCCTGGACGGCGGCCGCCTTCAGGGGCTTCCCTTCGAAGGGCTCGCCGTTCAGGCGCCAGAGGCCGAAAGCCGTGCAGGCGACCACCAGGACCGCCGTGCAGACAAGGGGGGCATACTGCCTCTTGAAGGCCTGGTATATCGCCACGTTGCCGGTCATGACCACGGCGCTGATGAGAAATACCCCCCCCAGTTCCGCGATCTGTGCAAGGGCGGAGAAGGGGAGCTGGGTGTGGCCGAGCAGTGCCCAGGGAAACCCGGAGAAGACCGCATATGAGCGGAGCAGCTCCAGGCCCGTCCAGATCCCGGGCAGGATGAAAGCGGCATATCTCGATGCGCCGAACCGTGAAGCGGCCCAGGAAAAGGCGGCGAAATAGAGTGAAAGATAGGCCAGCAGCAGCAGAAGCAGGAGGCCGGCGGTGAACAGGCTCATGCCGCCGTAGGTGCTCATGACCAGGGCGATCCAGTACACGACACCGGCCCATGCCACCAGGCCCGCCGTCAGTCCCGAAAGGACCGCCTGGCGGGTGGGTGCACCCTCCACCGCCAGCAGGAGCGGCACGGCGAAGACCCAAGCAAGCAGCCAGAGATCAAAGAATGGGAAGGCCAGGAAGTACAGGACGCCGGAAAAGACCGGCAGAACCACCCGCTTCACGCTTCTTCTTTCCGTACGGGCGCATGGACGACGAGCTTGCTGATCCTGCGCTTGTCGGCACCGGAGATCTCGAAGACGATCCGGCCGTATTCGAACCGCTCCCCGGTCTTGGGTATCCGCTCCATCCGTGAGGTGATGAAGCCGGCAACGGTATCATAGTCGCCGTCAGGGATCTCCAGGTTGAAGGTCTCGGCGAACTCGTCGATGGGCATCTTGGGGTCCACCGTGTAGATTCCCTCCCCCTTGTGCTCCACATACTCCTCGAACTCGTCGCCCTCTTCGCCGATCACGTCGCCCACGATCTCCTCCATGAGGTCTGCGATGGTGGCCATGCCGTCCACTCCGCCGTACTCGTCTATGATGATGGCGATCTTGGTGCGCCGCTCCTTGAACTCCTTCAGGAGGTCGATGAGCTTCTTTCCTTCCGGCACAAAGAAGGGGGGGTGCAGGAGCTGCTTGATGTCCGTGATCTCTGCCCGGTTGTTCCAGTACTTCAGGAGGTCCTTGGCGTAGGCCACGCCGATGATGTTGTCCAGGCTGTCTTCAAAGACCGGTATGCGCGAGTACCCTTCTTCCGTGAAAACCCTGGCCAGATCATCGATGGTCGTGGTGCTGGGAAGGGCGACGATGTCGCCCTTGGGGATCATGATCTCACCCACCTCGGTGTCCTTGAGAAACAGGATGTTGTGGATCATGTCGCCCTGATCCTCGTCGATGATGCCCTGCTCCTCCACCTCGTCGAGGATCTTCTCGATCTGGCGTTTGGTGTCACCCGCGACCCCATCGTCGCCGGTCCTGGTGAAATACAGCCAGAGGCGCTTCAAAAGGGTTTCGGCAGGCTTCTGCTCTTCGTTATCGCCCAATGACGGACTCCTGTGCAATGAATTCAGGACACTATTTCTATCGGAAACGCACCGAACAGTCAATGCGGGGGAACGTATGCGCTGGACGTTTGCCGAAATGAGGTGGAAATGAGGTGGGAAATGAGGTGACAGCATACATATTTACGGAATCACCCCTTCAAGTTTTCATGAACCTTATAGAAATATGTATGCTGTCACCTCATTTCCGTCACCTCATTTCCCAGGCCGATGGAGAACCCTCGAGGAAACTTCGTTCCCTCTGTTCGTGCCTATTTTCTCCCCCTGCGGAGTGTGCTATGGGAGAAAGGCTAGAGTTCACTCCAGGAGAAATCACATGCAGACCCATGAATTTACCGGCAGCAAGGATTACGTTCTCGACCCCGAGCTCAGCAAGATAGTGAACGCGAGCATCAAGCTCGAGATGCCCCTGCTCATCAAGGGCGAGCCTGGCACCGGCAAGACCCTGCTGGCCCACGCCATCGCCGAGAATCTCTCCATGCCCCTGATTATTCTGAACGTGAAGTCCAGCATGAAGGCAGTGGAGGCGCTCTACCAGTATGATACGCTGACCAGGCTCAATGACAGCCGTTTCGGCGACTCGAAACGCAACGTGAGCTCCATCGAGGATTATATCAAGATGGGAAAGATCGGCCAGGCCTTCGTGTCGGAGCACAAGACGGTGCTGCTCATCGATGAGATCGACAAGGCCGACACCGACTTCCAGGACGATCTGCTGGACGTGCTCGACCAGATGTCCTTCGACATCATCGAGATCGACAAGACGGTGCGGGCCAGGAACCGTCCCATCATCATCATCACCAGCAACGCCAAGAAGGACCTCTCGGACCCCTTCCTGGGAAGGTGCGTGTTCCACCACATCGCCTTTCCGGATGCCGACATGATGGACAAGATCGTGCACGCCCACTTCCCGGACCTGGACAAGAAGATCTCGGAGGCCTGCATCGAGGCATTCTACCGTCTGCGCGGTTTGAAGGGCATCGAGAAGAAGCCGGCCACAAGAGAACTCATCAACTGGGTCAGGATCCTTCTCATGGACCGCAACTTCGACCCGAAGCACCTGTCGAAAAACGACATCCCCTACCTGGGCGTCCTGTTCAAGAAGAGCGAGGATTACAAGATCGTGCAGCGGCAGGTGACGGGAACCTACTGAGAGGGGTTGGACAGAGAAGATGTTCGCGGAGTTCTTCTACCTCCTCAGGGACCGCGGTGTCCCGATCTCGCCTTCGAGCTTTCTGAGGCTCCAGGAGGCCCTTCACAAGGGGTGCATCTGCTCGCTGGACGACCTGTATTCGGTGAGCAGAGCGGTGCTCATCAAGTCCGAGAGACATTTCGACACCTACGACAAGGTCTTCGCACACACCTTTCAGGGCGCGGAGTTGAGCCCTGAGGCCTATGCCGAGATCGACATGGCGCTGAAGGCCCTGCTGGAGGAGTGGCTCAGGGATCCCAAGGTCATGGCGGAATTTCTCGGTATCGATGAAGAGACCCTGAACAGGCTCACACCCGAGCAGCTGGAGGAGTATTTCCGGCAGCGCCTGGCGGAGCAGACCGAACGCCATGACGGCGGCAACCGGTGGATCGGCACGGGCGGAACATCGCCGGTGGGTCACTCGGGCCGCCATCCACAAGGCATGCGGGTCGGCGGCTCATCACGCAGCAAATCGGCAGTCAAGGTCGCCTTGGAGCGGCGATACAAGGACTACACGGACGACACCCGGCTCGGGCCCTCCCAGATCTCCGATGCCATGAAGCGTCTCCGGCACATGATACCCACCGGGCCGAAGGACCACCTGAACATCGAGAAGACCATCTACGAGACCATGAGGAACGCCGGCGAGATCGAGATCGTGTTCGACCGCTCGCTCAAAGACAAGCTCAAGATCATGCTCATGATCGACAACGGCGGATTCTCCATGGACCCCTACATCAACGTGGTGCAGGTGCTGTTCAACCATGCAAAGAACCAGTTCAAGGACCTGCAGACCTTCTACTTCCACAACACCGTTTACAACCGTGTGTGGAAGGATCCCCAGCGCTACGACAAACCACTCATGGTCGAGGAATTCACCCGGGGGGACCCCCAGACCAGGCTGATCATCGTGGGCGACGCATCAATGGCACCCTACGAGCTGTTCAACCGCAACGGCAGCATCTACTACAACACCAGGAGCGACCCCAGTATAAAAACACTCGAATTCCTTGCCAAGACGTTCAAACATAGTGTATGGCTCAACCCCAAGTACGAATACACCTGGTCGCACACCCAGACCATTGAAGCGATCCAGGAGATCTTTCCCATGTTCGAGATCACGCTCAAGGGCCTTGAAAAGGCCGTAGAGCACTTGATGAAAAAGAACTGACAACGTGCGCGCCCGTAGCTCAG
Organism: Thermodesulfobacteriota bacterium; assembly: GCA_025454155.1. Classification (GTDB taxonomy): domain Bacteria; phylum Desulfobacterota; class Desulfomonilia; order UBA1062; family UBA1062; genus MWEI01. Next base: position 10,929 of record JALOOZ010000033.1, on the reverse strand, counting down.
TAGGATAGAGCGTAGGCCTCCGGAGCCTAAGGTCACAGGTTCGATCCCTGTCGGGCGCGCCAGATATCCCCCCCTGGAGACCGATGGGGGTCTTCTCATCGTAAGGCTCTGGACCGGGGGACATGAAGGTTTCAGGAATGGCTTCACGTGCTAAAGCCACGGAGCGGCATATCAGGAAAAGCAACGGTTCGGGGGACGCGCCCAGGCTCAACCTGCTGGACTGCACCCGGCAGGACTTCGAGGGGCTCTTCCCCGACAAGCCCTACCGCGGCAGCCAGATCTTCACATGGGTGTTCGGCAAGGGCGTGGGCGACATCTCGCAGATGACCAACCTGCCCAAAGACCTGCGCGGGGAGCTTGCACACAAGGCCGAGATCGCCTACCCTGAGGTCATGGGCAGGCAGGTCTCCGAGGACGGCACGGAAAAACTCGCCTACTCACTGAAAGACGGCTGCATCATCGAGAGCGTCCTCATCCCCGAAAAAGATCACTGGAGCGTGTGCGTCTCCTCCCAGGTTGGCTGCCCCATGGGTTGCAGCTTCTGCCTGACCGCCACCATGGGGTTCACCAGAGACCTCACCTCCGGCGAGATCGTCGCCCAGGTCCTCCACCCTATCCATACGTATCCTGACCGGCAGTTCAGGAACGTGGTCTTCATGGGCATGGGCGAGCCCCTGTTGAATTACGACAACGTCATCAGCGCTGCGAACATCATCACCGACCCTGAAGGCCCCCAGATATCAAAGCGCAGGGTCACCATCTCAACCTGCGGCATCGTGCCCGCCCTGAAGAACCTGGCCCGCGACACCGAAGCGGGCCTTGCCGTATCGCTGAACGCCCCGGACGACGAAACGCGGTCTTCCATCATGCCCGTAAACAGGAAGTATGGCATGACCGAGCTCATCTCCGCCCTGAAGGAATACGAGCTTCCCAGCCGCCGGCGGATCACCGTCGAATACGTGCTCATCAAGGGGATCAACGACAGCCCTGCCCATGCACGCAGGCTCATCAGGGTGCTTCACGGCCTGAGAGCCAAGGTGAACCTCATACCGTTCAATCCCTGGCCCGGGTGCACGCTGGAGGCCCCCGATCCCGCGAGCGTGTCGGCCTTTGAGGCCCGCCTGAAGGACAGCCCGTATACGGTCATGCTCCGCAAGGAGAAGGGCAGGGATATCCTGGCTGCCTGCGGGCAGCTTGCAGGGAGGATGCTGTAATGGCGGACAGACCGCTCATCGATTTTCTTCTGAACCCGGCCTCTTACCCGGAAAGGCCCCGGTCCGTGGACCTCGTTCAGACCCATATCTCATGGGTCTTCATCGGAGACGATTATGTGTACAAGCTCAAGAAGCCGGTGGACTTCGGTTTTCTGAATTTCACCACCCTGGAAAAGCGCAGGTTCTACACAGCCGAGGAACTCAGGCTGAACCGCCGCTTCTCACCCGATGTATACCTTGCAGTGGTGCCCATCTCGGAAAGGGACGGCACTTTCAGGCTCGGAGACGATGCGAATGTGGTCGAATACGCCCTGAGGATGAAGCGTATCAGCGAGGACCACATGCTCTACCGGCTGCTGGCAAGGGGTCTGGCCGGAGAGGATATTCTCCGCCGGGTCGGCATGCACCTGGCCAGAGTCTACGGCACCATAGAGAGCGATGACACGGCACGCCCCTTCGGCAGCCTCGAGGTCATCTCGCACAACATCGTGGAGAACTTCGAGCAAACAGCGAAATACATCGGCGGGCCGTTATCACGGGAGACCTACGATACCATCAGGGCATGGAGCATGGCCTTCCTGGAAACACGGACCGGCGTCTTCAGGGAGAGGGTCGGCCAGGGGCGGATCAAGGAATGCCATGGAGACCTTCACCTGCAGCACATCTGCGTGGATGGGGAGAGGATTTCGGTCTTCGACTGCATCGAGTTCAATGAACGGTTCCGCTTCGGCGATGTGGCCTCCGACGTGGCCTTCCTGTCCATGGACCTGGATTACAACGGTTGTCCCCGGCTCGCGGATGCATTCGTGGAGGCCTACACGGGGGAATCCGGCGATACCGGGCTCCGGGATGTCCTGAAGTTCTACAAGATCTACCGCGCCTACGTGCGGGCCAAAGTCACCTCCTTCATGCTCGACGACGCCGGGCTCGATGGTGCCGCCAAGGCAGGGGCGCTCCAGACGGCGGGCAGGTACTATGACCTTGCCCGCGAGTACGTGGCCCGTGAAGATTGACCTCCACGTTCACTCAAAGAACGGCTCCGACGGCATGTGGCCGCTGGAACAGATCTTTACGGAGGCAGCAAGGCGAGGCCTCGGCCTCATCTCCATCACGGACCACGACTCGCTGGGCGGCCAGCAGGAGGCAAGGCAGCGTGCCCGCCGCCACGGGATCAGGTACCTCGCCGGGGTTGAGCTCAACGTGACGCTCGTCCACGATCGCTGGACCGCAGGCAAGCCGGCCTCGTTGGACTTTCTTGGTTACGGGATCGACATAGGGAACAGACCGCTGAACGGCAAGCTCGACGAACTGCGTGGCTACCGGAAAAAGCGGGCCGAGATGATCCTGGACAACCTCAACGGGGAGTTCCGCAAAGAGGGCCGCGCCCTGTTCACCCACCATGACATGGATGCCATCGAACAGAGCGTGGACGGGTCCTTCGGCAGGCCCCATATCGCAGGCTACCTCATCGAGAAGGGGATCGTGGCCAACAAGCAGGAGGCCTTTGACCGGTACCTGGTCAAGTGTGACGTCCCCAAGATGCCCTTTTCCCTGGAAGAGGCCTCCGGCCTGGTGCGGGATGCGGGAGGCAGGCTCGTGATAGCCCACCCCAACGATCCCAATGGCACCTCCCTGGCGGTTCTGGTCCGGTCTCTTCCGGAGCAGGCAGACATGATCCGGGATATCATTCTCCCATTCATTGACGGCATCGAATGCTGGCATACCCGACACGATGCAAAGACCTCCTCCTTTTACCGGGAATTCGTGCGCGAGCATGCCCTGATCGCCACGGGCGGGTCCGACTGCCACCAGCAGCCGGTGCTCATGGGCAGCGTGGATGTCCCGGATTGTGTTGCGGATCAGTTTGGCATATAAGGGGCGAGAGGAATGCCCCGACCGGGAGTTCCTCCATGGTCCGGATTGAAGCGGTGGGGAGAAGAGGGTGAGAGAGTCTTTCAAGGCATATGTTGAAAAAGAGATCGAAGACGGTCTGGTCATCATCGCCTGCGGGCTTCCTGCCACGAACAAGACCGAGACCACCGAGGTCATAGCACGTCTCAAGGGATACACCATGCTCCGGACGGACATCATCCGCAGGGAGGTCCTCAAGGGCGAGGACATCTTCGACGAAAAGGTGGCATCCGACATGGACAAGCGCAAGCTCGTCTACGACACCATGTTCAAGCAGGCCGACGACCTCGCCTCACAGGGCAGGGGAGTGATCCTGGACGCCACGTTCATAACCCAGTCGCTGCGCAGGCGTGCCGCCGAGGTCGCTGCCAGGCACGGAAGGACCCTGCTCATCCAGCAGACATCCTGCTCGCAGAAATACTCCCTGGACAAGATATCCCGCAGATCGAAGGACAACTACGAGTCCAATGCGCTGACCCAGGACGCGTACCTGAACAACAAGAAAAAGTTCGAGCCGGTCGACCTGGACGACCTGAAGAAGTCCTACCCCGATCTTGCCGTGGTCCACCTGCTGGTGGAGACGGAGTCCGACTCGGAGGACGGCTGGTACGTCATCGGAAAGACGGTGCGGTGAGGCTTCGACATTCGGGGTTGACTGGCCAGAACAAAAAATCTCTCCTTGAGGAGAAGGGTCAATGATGAAGAGACTGACCATCGGCATCGTTATCGCCTTACTGGCGCTCGGGTGCGCCTCCCAGTTCACTCAGCAGCGCAACCTCTCCAGGCCCATGGTGGCGCTGGCCATGAACAAGATCCAGGAGAACGACACCCAAGGTGCCCTCGTCGAACTGCGCAAGGCTGCGGCAGCCAACCCCACCGATCCCGAGGTCTACTACGCCTTTGCCTTGGCGTATTGGAAATCAGGCAAGTACGACAAGGCCATCGAGAATGTCGACAAGGCCATCGAGTATGGAGACAAGATCGAGGTCGAGCATCCGGGCCTGACGAGCGAGGCGTACAATCTCAAGGGCTCCATACTTGTCAGCCAGTTGAAATACGACGAGTCCATCCCCTATTTCAAGAAGGCCCTGGAGGACGAGGTCTACCAGACCCCTGAATTCGTCCTGTACAACATCGCCTCCGTCTACCTGCAGAAGAAGCTTCTCCAGCCTGCCTTCGAGAACGCCCATATGGCCCTCGAGCACAACTCCCACTACGCCCCCGCATGGCATTTGCTCTCCAAGATCTACGTGGCCCAGGGACGGCCGAATGAGGCCGTCGATGCCCTCAAGCACGCCGTCCTGGAGTTTCCCGGCTATTCCGAGGCCCGCTGGGACCTGGCCAACCTCTACCTTCAGATGGGGGCCCGGGAACTGGCCAAAGAGCAGCTCCTCGAGGTGGTCAAGCTTGATGAGGGGGGGACGTACGGAGCCATGGCTGCGGACAAGCTCCGAGGTCTGCAATGACCCGGTGCACTAATGGCTAGTTCCGCTTCCAGGTAAATTCGAACTCGACCTCCTCCGCCTTACCCCTCCGGTCGTGCTCGATGGTGAAGACCGCATCAGCCGGGATGGTTATGCGCTCACCCTCCACCTGGATGCGGAAGGGCTCACCCTTTTCCAGTGCCCGGGCCAGCCGCTTCAGCTTGGCCGCAGCCTGGACCCGCGAATATCCCTTCTCCATTTCCCGGCTTTTTCTTGCCATGTGAATTCCTCCGTGGTGTCTATCCGTCTTCTTTCTAACCTGCAGGGATCCTGCCTGTAAACCCCTTCTTGAAATATCCTGTTCACCGCCCCACCCCTTTGTGTATACTGGAAAGATGATCGCCCGGGGCAATACCAGAGGGTAACAAAAGGGATCCCCATGGAGAAGAAAAAACTGACCGGCATCGTGGGTTCCAGCCGGAGGCTCGGCAATGCGGAGATCGTTGCCAAGGCCATCGGTGAGGGGCTCGGCGAAGGGTGGGACCTCTCTCTCATCCGCCTTCCGCACCTCCGCATCCAGCCATGCAAAGGTTGTTACGCCTGCCTCCAGCCCGGCATGTCATGCAATCTTCAGGACGATATGGCTTGGCTCCTCGATCGCCTCTGCGAGGCCGACGCCTTGGTCGTTGCGGTACCCGATTACATCCTCGGGCCTGTCGGCATGGTCAAGATGCTGACTGACCGGGCACTCCAGGCGCTTGCCCGCGGAACAGCCCTGTGGAAGAAGCGCACCGTCGTCGCCCTGACGCTCGGCCGCGAAGAGTACCGGGGGTATGCGGATACTGCGCTGATCGCCCAGGTGGCCGGCCTGGGGCTGGATGTCGTGGGCACCGAATGCTTCTACGGCACCCATCCGGGTGAAGCGGCCATTGCCGTTGACTTCCAGGAGAAGATCGATCATCTGGCCGGGGCGCTGCTCGGTGATGAACGGGCAAGCGTCGAGTATGGAAACCGCTGCCCGAGGTGTCTTTCAGACCTCTTCCGGACACATCCCCAAGGGCTCGAATGCGCCGTCTGTAAATCGCTCGCTGAACGCAAGGACGATGGTTCCCTGCATTTCTTCTTCTTCCATCCGGAATTCTCCGAGGAGGGACAGATCGAGCACATCAACTGGCTCCAGATGAAAAAGGCGGAATATCCTCACCTCAAAAACCGCCTCAAGGCCGTCCAGTCTTCGTATCAAGGCGGCACATGGCTCTCCCCTCCCCAAGCGCAGACCGGATGAATAACCTCCCGGGAGGAGAGGCGGAACCCACGCTCGTCCAGAAAGTATCAGGTTGACAGCGCTAGTGTGATGATGGTTCTTATATGTGCATTAGGTCGGTAGCAATGGACGCACTATGAATTATCCCTCCTCAGCCTATTCCTGGGATGTCTTGTCCGAAGATGTTGCCATGAAGCACATGGATAAATCGACATTCCTGCACCATGGAACCAGGATCCCACGGGAGACAGCTTCCTTCTTTGCCTTGCCGGAAACCGGTCTCATTGCCCCCAAGCCGATTCACCTGATGTTCGGTGCCGTGCTCTACGAGGCCCATATACACATGGATGCCGTGAACTCCAGTTACCGATTGTTCTGGAAGACCGACTTCGCGGATCAGCTCATTGAACGATTCCCGTACATCTATAGAAAGCATGCCCTGAACGAAGAACTGGACGATGAAAACCCGGTGATGCGTTTCGAACGCACCCGGCAGGATGTGTATAAGATCGATCTGATCGAATCCGCCTCCTCCCATGAAGACATGGATGTGAGGTCAACAGACTGGACAGACCAAGAACTCGAAGCTGCAATCTATGCCTACTTCACCATGTTGAACAAGGAGCTCAGGGGCAAGAAATACAACAAGGCCGAGGTGAACAGACATCTCCGGAGTCTCGAACTCATCAAGAGAAGCAAGGGCGCTGTTGAATTCAGGATACAGAACATTTCCTCAGTGCTTCAGCAGCTGTGCCACCCGGTCATTCAGGGATACCCCCCGAGGATGCATGTTGATCGGGATGTGTCGGAGAGGATCAGGAAGATCATCTTTCACAGGAAGTTTCTCAATGAGCGGGACTACACCCCGACGGCTGACGAAAACGATCTGGACAGGAGGGTCCGGTCGCTTCTTGGGAAGGGGATAACGGGAACACCCAAGGGACAACAACGCCCGGAGAAGCTGCAGGTATCTCAGACCGCCTATGAAAGAGATCCTCTGGTCAAGGCCTGGGTTCTGCAGAACGCGAACGGGACATGCGAGCTCTGCAGGAAGCCAGGTCCATTCTGCAACAAGGCAGGGGAATGGTTCCTGGAAGAGCACCATGTTGTTTCCCTCGATGATGGCGGTCCGGATACCATAGAGAACACCGTGGCATTATGCCCCAACTGTCACAGAAAATGTCACCTGTCACCTGAAGCCGACAAGATTCAGAAGGAACTGCGATACACCATTGAAAGAATTGAGTAGCATCGTTGCGGCGAACGCAGATATGTTCCCTGGAACTGAGCTATGACTCTGTGCTATCATCGCCCCCGTCCACACCGTGATCGATCATGCCCGAATGCACATGAGGAGGGACACGTGACCACAAGACAGGAAGACACCTTTGGTGCAAGGATCAGAAACCTGAGGGAGGAAAAGGGCCTCAGCCTGGATGACCTCTCCCGGGAAACGGGATACCCTGCCGATCTCCTCGAGAAGGTGGAGGAGGGAAAGATGGCTCCCCCCGTTGCCCTGGTGCTCCAGCTCGGCCGCTCATTCAAGGTGGACATCGAACAACTCCAGATCCCCCAGGAGAAGGAGGCCTCGAAAAGACGGACCAAGAGCCACAAGAAGAGGGTCGCATCCTATGCCTACGCCCCGCTGACCCAGCCGGGTGAGGAGAAGCATCTCCGTGCATACCGCGTCACCATAGACCCCCAGACAGACCACAAGGGAGTCGAGTACCACCACGAAGGAGAGGAGTTCGTCTATGTTCTGGACGGAGGGCTCACCATCCAGGTGGGCCAGAACGTCACCACGCTCAAGAAGGGCGGGAGCATCCATTTCAATTCGGCCCTCCACCACAAGCTCAGCAACCCCACCAGGGACAAGGCCGAGCTCCTGGTGGTCATCTACGTTCCCTGAGGTTCATTATGCCGTACACGATAACCGCGGAACAGGAAATGGTCAGGCTCATGGCCCGGGATTTTGCCCGCAGGGAACTGGAGCCCCTTGCCGCCAGGAGGGACAGGGAGGAGCTCTTCCCTGCGGATGTGGTGAAGAAGATGGGTCAGCTTGGCCTGCTGGGCATGATGGTGCCTGCACAGTACGGTGGAGCAGGGGCGGGTGCGGTCAGCTACTGCCTGGCGCTCCAGGAGATCGCATACTCCTGCGCGTCCACGGCGGTGACCATGTCTGTGGCCAACCTCTCCACCGAGCCGCTGCTCAAGTTCGGCGACGAACAGCAGAAGACACGCTACCTCTTCAGGCTCGCCGCCGGCGACCTGCTGGGCTGCTTTGCGCTGACCGAGCCGGGCGCAGGCTCCGATCCCGGCAGCCTGCAGATAAGGGCGCAGGACAAGGGCGACCATTACCTGATCAACGGCACCAAGGTGTTCATAACCCACGGGGCGTATGCCGACGTGGTCAACCTCATCGCCCGCACCGGACCGGAGAAGGGCAACAAGGGCCTCTCTGCGTTCATCATAGAGAAGGGCACGCCGGGGTTTTCCGTGGGTTCCAGGGAAGACAAGATGGGGCTGCGCGCATCCAACACGGTGGAGCTCATCTTCGAAGACTGCAGGGTCGCGAAAGACAACCTCATCGGCAGGCCGGGCCTCGGATTCAAGATCGCCATGAGCGCTCTGGACAGCGGCCGCATAGGCATCGCATCCCAGGCCATAGGGATCTCAAGGGCCTGCCTGGACGAGGCTGTGCGGTATGCCAGGGAGCGCAAACAGTTCGGCCGCTCCATCAGCTCCTTCCAGGCAATCCAGTGGATGATCGCCGACATGGCCACGAGCATCGAGGCGGCACACCTCCTCTCCCTGTCTGCAGCCCTCAAGAAGGACCAGGGTGTCCCCTTCACCAAGGAGGCCTCCATGGCGAAGCTCTTCTCCTCGGAGGCGGCGAACAGGACCGCTTACCTCGCCCTCCAGATCCACGGGGGCTACGGCTATGTCAAGGATTTCAAGGTGGAGCGCCTCTACCGCGATGCCAGGGCCACCACGATCTACGAGGGCACCTCGGAGATCCAGCGCCTGGTCATCGCCCGGGAGATACTCAGGGACTGACATCAGGTACCCTCCGACCCCTTCCTCATCCTGATGGCCAGCTGGACGGCCTGCAGCCCCGCCGGGGTCATGCCCTCCATGAGGGCCGCCTGTCCCAAGGTCTCGGGTCTGATGCCTTCAAGCCTGCGCCTGAGCTCGTTGGACAGACCATGAATGGAAGAATATTCGAGCCCCGCGGGGATCCTCATGCGATCGAGATCCCTGAGCCTGGCAATCTCCTTGAGCTGGCGGTCGATATAACCCTCATACTTGACCTCCACCTCTGCCTCGATTTCGGCCAGAAGGGCCGTCTCAGGAATCAGGCCGTGACTCTTGAATCCGGCCAGGGTCGCCTCTGGCCGCTTCAGGAGCCGTTCCAGGCTGATGCGCTCCTGGTCGCTCCCGCGGGTCGGGGCGAACTCCGGCAGGGTTTCCGGGACGATGACCGTGGTGGCTGCCAGGTGTCTGCGAAGGGACTCGATCTCTCCGGCCAGTGCATGTACCCTGTCGAAGCGCTCGCCTGATATGAGCCCGAGCCTGAGGGCCTCGCCGCTCAACCGGAACAGGGCGTTGGTCTCCCTGAGCAGGAGGCGGTATTCGGCGCGGGAGGTGAACATGCGGTAGGGTTCGGACGTACCCCTGGTCACCAGATCATCGATCATGACCGCGATGTATGCCTGGGACCGGTCCAGGATGAAGGGGGCCTCACCCTTGAGCTTGAGGGCCGCGTTGATGCCCGCCATGATGCCCTGGCCCGCGGCCTCCTCATAGCCCGAGGTACCGTTGACCTGGCCCGCCAGGTACAGCCCTCGTATCCGCTTGGTCTCCAGGGTCCGCAGGAGCTCTGTGGGGTGCACGTATTCATACTCGATGGCATAGGCGGGTCTTATGATCTCGGCCCGCTCGAGCCCGGGGACCGATCGCACGAGCTCCCACTGGAGCTCAGGGGGAAGGCTGTTTCCCAGACCAGATGCATAGACTTCCCGGGTATCTATGCCCTCGGGCTCGAGGATGACCTGGTGTCCACCTCGGTCACCGAAGCGCATCACCTTGTCCTCGAGGGAAGGGCAGTAGCGGGCAGGCGTCCCGGTGATGGCGCCCGAATAGAGCGGACTCAGGCAGATGTTGTCCCGTATGATCTCATGGGTCTTCGGCGATGTCCTGGTGAGGTGGCACGGTACCTGGGGAAGCCTGGTGCCGGATGAGGTGAATCCGAGCGGCATGCACCCATCGTCAGGGTCCTGCCGCTGGAGACCTGCCAGATCAATGGTGTCGCGGTGGAGGCGCGGGGGGGTCCCCGTCTTGAGCCTGCCCATGGAGAAACCCATTCCCGCCAGGCATCCGGCCAGCTCATAGGAGGCCTCCTCTCCAGACCTGCCGGCCTTCTGCCGCATCTGCCCTATATGGATGAGGCCTGACAGAAAGGTGCCTGCCGTTATGACGACGGCCCTGGCATCAAACAGACTGCCGAACCTGTCCCTGACACCCGAGACGCGCCCGTCCACCACCTCGACAGCATCTATGCGCCCCTGGCGGACATGGATCCCCGAGTCCTCGACCCTCTTCTTCACTGCCGCTTCGTAGAGCCTCCGGTCGTTCTGGGTCCTGGTGGATCTGACCGCCGGGCCCTTCTTGGTGTTGAGGAGGCGGTAGGCAATGGCTGTCTGGTCCGCCACCTCGGCCATGATGCCGCCCAGGGCATCTACCTCCTTGACCAGGTGGCTCTTGGCGAGCCCGCCGATGGAGGGGCTGCAGGGCATCCTGCCCACGGTGTCCATGTTGAGGGTGAAGAGCGCCACCTCGACCCCGAGCCGGTGCGCCGCAAGGGCCGCCTCCACGCCCGCATGGCCGCCTCCTACCACGATGACGTCAAAGGTTTCCATGGGGTTACCACTAGGTCAATCGGGGGGAGAATTCAACAGGAATAGGGGGAGGCTTATCGATGACCCTTTATGGACTTCCATTGATGCAGTGTATTGTGCGTAGTGAGTGAGTCTCTCCCTGTCGGCCCGAGAGATTCATCTAGGTGTTAAGGAAAATCTAAGATAAACAGTGAATCAATGAATATCACTCAATGGCA
>JALOOZ010000174.1 GCA_025454155.1 Thermodesulfobacteriota bacterium | reverse complement strand
GCCGCCCTCCTGCTGGGCGACACAGCCAGTTATGGCAATGATGAGCGATTTTTTTCTCCCCTTGTGGGCACTGAGTCTCCCCAGGTTGCTGATGGCCTTCTCGTAGGCCTTCTGCCTCACCGAACAGGTATTTATGACAATGACATCCGCCTCCCTGGTCTCCCCGGTCGGAAGGAAACCAATTTTTCCCAGTTCGGAGTACATCTTCTGGCTGTCCAGATCATTCATCTGGCATCCATAGGTGAATATCTTGACGCGGCCGCTCACATGGACCTCCATATATCCTGGTTTTCCGCTAGTCAAGAGATTCGGTCCGGGTCCGGTAAAGGGGTTGAAATACACTATTGCAACAGGGATAAACAGCCGATAAGGTAAGACGAGTCCGACCCACAAAGGAGAGAGGGATGAACAGACAAGGATTTACCCTTATGGAGGTCATGATCACCGTGGTGATCGTCGCCGTCATCGCTGCGATAGCCATTCCATCCTATACGGGATACATGTCAAGAACGAGGAGGGCCGACGCGATCACCGCTCTTGAGATGGTGGCGATGTATGAGGAAAAGGCCTTTGCCGAAACGAACTCATATGAAAGCCTTGCCAACCTCATAGCCAACAGGGGGCTTATAGATCCGAATGCGGATGCGGACAGGAACTACAATATCAATGTCGCCCCTCTTCCGGCATATAACGAGGGGTACATAGCATCTGCCGCTCCCATCAATGACCAGGCAGGTGATACGTTCACGTTTGCCATCGATTCCAACGGGAACCGGGGGACGCTCAACGGAGGGGTCGTTGCTGTCGACACCGAGTCCTGGAACAGCCTGAGATGAGGGTAACATAAGGAAAACCATCCCCTTCATTGAAGAAGGAAGCCTCCCAGGACGGGGGGCTTCTTCGCTTTTCCTATGGAATCAGACACCGATCCATGGCTGTCAGGGTATAGCCGCTTCATCTGTTTTCTTCTCCCGTCTGACGGTTAAAGATCCCTTTCCATCAACCCGATACTTGATTCAGGGGATGATCCATATGGGAACAAAGGTGATGAAGAGAACACTTTTCCGATCACTTCTTCTTCCATGCCTGCTTGCCACACTCATCACAGGCTGCGCCTTGGTAAAGCCGACCAGGCACTATGAGGAGGCAACACCCGTCGACTGGGGGCTTGCCGGTGCCTATCTGAGCACCGCTGCCGTCACCCCCTTTGCAGCCCCTGAGTACGAGGAATGGGGAATGTATTCCGCCCATAGGTTGACCGAATACCTCTTTGAGAACAAGGCTTTTCGCCAGGTTGCAGTTGCCAGGGACACCGACCCGAAGACAAGCTATATCATAAGCGGCACCCTGGAGCATCTTGCGTATGGGGGGAGTCAAGGTCCGACCTCAGTCTTCCTCGTGGTCAAGGTCACCAGCACATCTGATTCCCAGGTGCGGTTTTACCGGAGCGCAAAGGCTTCATCCAGACGAAGTGCCTTCCATATGACATGGCTGAGGAGCGTAGATGTCCCTTCACCCTACATAGAAGAAGTCCTCAACGGCGTTCTGAAGGATGTGGCATCCGATATTGCGTCGAGAACGCACTCACCAGCGGTACAGATCCCCTGAATCGGACAGGAAATAGATCAGGCCTTCGAGGCTGGCAACGCATTTGACGACCGGTACGCCTTCGAGGCCCGGCACGAGGTTCCACCGGACTCCATCCCACCAGTACTTGCCGCACCAGATATTGCCTGCAATATCCCTGTCGAGGCTGCATGCCACCGAAGCAGGCTGAATGGCGAGGTTCTGGCCGTTCTTCCTGATCCTGCCGCCGGCAACGGACCATACCTCCACTGCAGTCCCGTTCTCGACGGCGAGGACGGCGCAGGAATCACCGCTGTAGAGAGGATCGAGCTTCCCGTCCAGCTTGTAAACGCCGTTGTTCGTAGCTGCATAGACGTAGTCCGGCCCCTCAGAGAGGTCATTCACCTTCACGAACAGGAATGTCCCCCATATATTGTTGACTTGGTCATAGTAGTTCAACGCCATGTCGGTACCCACCCAGAGGATGGTGTCATCGAAGACATCCTTGGCCAGTGTCTGAATGGTGTCGGTACCAAGGCATGTCTTGCAGGCGAGGATGCCTTCAGCATCCGCTGTGAGGACGGATATGTTCTTGCCCTGTGATGCAACTCCCCATATGGTATAGATGCCGGTGTAGGAGTCGGTCCTGGCGAGCATGGTGAAGAAATTCCTGCTCCAGACACTCTCCTCGTTGGCTGTGGACGATATGAACCTCAGGTTGTCGTCCCTTACAGAGGCCCAGATACCGCCAATCTTGGTGTCGGACTGCTTGGCCAGGGTGATGACCTCGCTGCCTACTACGGTGAGGTCGTCTTCCAGTATTCGTGCCCGCACATGAATGCTGAAGGTGTGCGTAGTCTGATTCTTCTCCTGGTCAGATACGGTACAGGTTATGGTGTAGGTTCCAGGTATCTCGGGAGCAGTCATGTATGCCGCGAACGGCAGGCTTACAACCTGCTCGATGTCCCCCCCGGTGGTGGACCACTCATAGGACAGAGGCGGGTTATCCGTGACGGCATAGACAGAGGCATAGATCCTCTGGCCGGTCACTGGATGGTCATTGCTCACCCTCGCATCCGATACGTCGGGATCCGTTGACGTGCACCCCACGATGGAGAGCAGGGCCAGGCACACAATCAATACGTTTCTCAAAGGTACCTCCGGATATTCTTCAATCCGTGATCTACCAGATCCATAACATGAGTGCAAGGTCCCTTGATTCCATGCAGGTATTTCCCGTGGTGGAATTCGCTTCCATTCCTTCATGGTCCTGTCGGACGAGGGCATACGAAATGAACTAAGATGCACCAGTTCCACCTTGGATTGTCTTTTCATGCCTGAATTGGTATGATCCGGGCAGGTCTTTCCAGGGCAAGCATCAGGTCTGTTCCCGGCCTCGGCCACAGACCCAGAGACGAACGAAGGAGCCGGTATGATACTGGGTATCGACATAGGCGGAACGCACACCGATGCGGTCTGCCTTCACGGAAGCGAGATCATCTCCACGGCGAAAACCATTACCGGAGAGGATTTGGTCGAATCCATCCTGGAGGCCGTCCGCGGACTTGCCGTAGGACATGACGACATCAGGAGGGTTGTCCTCTCCACCACCCTCTCCACCAATGCCATAGTGGAGAAGAACTATGCCAAGACCGGCATGGTCTGCTCTGCCGGTCCCGGGATGGATCCCAGGAACTTCAGCATCGGCGAGGCATTTCATCTTGTGCAGGGGGCAATGGATCACCGGGGCCGTGAGTACATACCGGTTGATCGCGAGGAGGTGCTCAAGGCTGCGCGGAACATGAAGCAGGCCGGCTGTGCCGGTGTGGGAGTGGTGTCCAAGTTCTCGGTGAGAAATCCGGCCCACGAGGCAGCCATCGCCTCCCTGATCGGGGACGACTTCGAACATGTCTGCCTCGGCCACACCATGAGCGGCAGCCTCAATTTTCCGAGACGGCTGAACACCACGTACTTCAATGTGGCGGTCATGCCGGTTCAGGAGCGGTTCGTGGCGGCAGTGACCCGGGCACTTGAGCGCCTGGGCATCAAGGCGCCCCTGTTCTTCCTCAAGGCCGATGGCGGCACCTATTCTTCGAAGGCAGCCGGGAGGCTCCCGGTTGAGACCATCCTTTCGGGCCCTGCAGCGAGCCTGATGGGTGCCGTTGCCCTGAACGCACGGCCCCAGGGGACGGTACTGGTGCTGGATGTCGGAGGGACCACCACCGACATCGGGGTGCTGGTGAACGGGGTTCCGCTCCTGGAACCGAAAGGGGCCGACATCGGGGGCGTCAAGACCCTGGTGCGAGGGCTCAAGGTGGTCTCGGTCGGCGCCGGGGGTGATTCGTGTGTTTCGATCGAGGGGGGCGAAGTGAGGGTCGGTCCCGGCAGGAGCGGTCCGCCCGCCTGTATGGGCGGCTCCTCCCCGACGCCCATGGATGCCCTTGCGGTAATCGGGGAATTCGGCGGAGACGCCCGGGAGGCCACAAGAGTCCTCGCACCCCTGGCAGGCCGGCTGTCTCTGGATCTCCCCCTGCTCAGCCGCACGATCGTCGCCGTCCTGGTGGAGACCATCAGGAAGAAGGCGAGCGCATTCATCGAGGAGGTGAACAGTCACCCGGTCTACACCATCCATGAAATGCTCCATCCCGACCTGGTGGTGCCTGAGAGGATCATCCTCATCGGCGGTCCGGCCGGCATACTCAAGCCTCACATTGCCGAGGCCTTCGGCATGGAATGCCAGGTGCCCGGCCAGGCCGAGGTGGCGAACGCGCTGGGCGCGGCCCTGGCCAGGACGACTGCCCAGATCACCCTGCATGCGGACACAGAGCTCGGTACGATCGTCTGCCCGGAGCTCAACATGGAAAAGGATACGCCGAGGACGCTGAGCATGGAGGATCTCAGGGCATTCGGCTTCGCCGCCCTCAGGGATAATGCGGAGGCACTCGGCCTTTCCGATGGGGTGGAGGCCCAGGTGATCGAGGAGCAGTGCTTCAGCATGGTCAGAGGATTTTCCACCGTGGGAAGGAACATGAGGATCAAGATCCAGACCAGGCCGGGGATACTGCAGGAATGGAGCGGGCCATGATGAGGGCGAAAAGACGGACAGGACTGGTCTTCTTCCCGGCATACGACTGGGAGATCACGCCGACCCACCCGGAGCGCAAGGAACGCCTCCTCTACACCCAGGATCAGGTGCTGGAAGAGGGGATTCTCGACATCGAGGGCATCCGTGAGTTCAAGGCGGGTCTCGCCGTCGAGCACGACATCAGCAGGGCGCATTTCTGCGTCCCCGACGTGGGCTCCCGGATCACCCCCTCCCACAATGTTTCGGCGGGAGGCTGCATAGAGGCGGCCAGGCTCGTGCTGGACGGCGTCGTTGACAATGCGTTCGCCCTGGTGCGGCCCCCCGGGCACCATGCCATGCGGGTCGTGCAGGGTGCCCGGGGTTTCTGCAACATCAACATCGAGGCCGTCATGGTGGAGTGGGTGAGGAGGAACTATCCGGCGGTCAGGAGGATCGCCATCGTGGACACCGACTGCCACCACGGCGACGGCACCCAGGACATCTACTGGCATGACCCGGAT
Organism: Thermodesulfobacteriota bacterium; assembly: GCA_025454155.1. Lineage (GTDB taxonomy): Bacteria > Desulfobacterota > Desulfomonilia > UBA1062 > UBA1062 > MWEI01. The sequence continues at coordinate 263 of JALOOZ010000174.1, read as the reverse complement.
GTTCTCTACATCTCCATCCATCAGGATGGAAGGACGCTGTATCCCGGCTCCGGCTTTCCTGCCGAGTACGGCGGCCCCAATGCGGCAGGTCTTACCCTGAACATACCGCTGCCGCCCAGGACCAGCGACGAGGGGATCCTGTGCGCCATGGAACAGGTCGTTCTCCCGGTGCTGAAAGACTTCAGGCCCGACCTCATCATCAACTCGGCCGGGCAGGACAACCACTACACCGACCCCATCACCAACATGTCATTCACCGCTGG
>JALOOZ010000001.1 GCA_025454155.1 Thermodesulfobacteriota bacterium | reverse complement strand
CCCCCTCTTCAGTCGGTTCGAGCATACGCCTGCCGTGGCGTGGAGATAATCATACGCAGGAATGACATTGACGTCCAGACGATAGAATGAATGGCGCGGGAAGATGCCTCTTTCGTTCCTGTTTCATATGATCAGACCCAAGTGCCGAAAGGGACAACATGGTCACCATGAGGCAGACCACCAGACACCCTCAGCTCATAGAGGCGGCGAACCCATGATCTGCCCCAAGTGTGCCCATGAACAGCCCGACGGGTATGGAGAATGCCTTCTGTGCGGGGTGATCTTTGCCAAGGTCAGCCACAAGGCTGGTTTTTATCACGGCCACCCGGGAAAGGATGATACGTCGATGGATTCTTTCCCCGAGGAAACGCTCAGCGGACTGCTCTTTTCCGTGAAACCCGACACGGACCCCGTCACCCTGGGCATGAAGGTAATGCTCCTGGCGGTACTTGTGGCCTGGGGATGCAAGCTTTTTTTCACACCCATCGGGGAGGCGGGTAATACGATCCTTCATTTTGTGAACCTGCCGTTCCACGAGGCAGGGCATATCTTCTTCAGGCCGTTCGGCGAGTTCATGACCGTGCTCGGGGGGAGCATTTTCCAGCTCATCATGCCCCTGTTGTGTGCCGGCGTACTGCTCTTCAAGACCAGAGATCCCTTCGGTGCTTCCGTGGCCCTGTGGTGGTTCGGGGAGAACTTCATCGACATGGCCCCCTATATCAACGATGCACGGGCCCTGGAACTGACCCTGCTGGGCGGAGTGACGGGCAGGGATGTCCCGGGCATCCACGACTGGGAGAACATCCTGGGCACCCTCGGACTGCTCGAATACGACCATGCCCTTGCCCATGGTGCGGTATGGCTCGGGTTTCTGGTCATGTTAGCGGCCTGTGCCTGGGCGGGGTATGTGCTGTTCAAAGGATATGCAGTCCTGAGATCGAGGAGGGACCTGGAGTGAGGCCTTGTTGCGCGCAAGGCATGAGCCTTTGACCATATTATGAACCGGCAGGCCTATCCGCGGGGGTGGCCCGGTCGTCTTCCGGTGCTATGGTGATGGTCCCGATTCCTTTCCTGAAACTGATGGGAGTACCGAAAGGCAGGGAGATTTCCCGGAGGTGAGCGATGATCTTTTCCGCGGTATTCCCTTTGGCAAGCCTCGGCTGGAAGCCGACCTCCTTGTTGGACACGTTCAGAGGGTAGATGTTCACCTGCACAGGATTGTACCTCTGGAAAATGGTTTCGGCTGCGATGCTTACGGTGGAGGCGCTGCTGATGCTTCCGAAGGCGTAGTTGCCTAGGCTGTAGAAGATGGGTCTGCCGCGGTAGATCTCGATGGCTTGGGGTACGTGGGGGTGGTGGCCGACCACGACGTCGGCCCCGCTCCTGATGGCGTACCGGGCGAATCCGACCTGGTACTGCTTGGGTTCGCGCATGAGCTCTTCGCCCCAGTGGAAGCTCACGATCAGGATATCCACGGCCGGACGGACGGCCCGTATGTCCAGATCCATCCGGGTTATGTCGGGATGGGCTGTGCCCGGCCTGTCCTTTGTTGCCCAGAAGTCCTCAGGAAAGGTCATGGAATATGCCAGGAGGCCGTATCTGACCCCGTTCCTGACCACTATCCCTGGTCTGCTGGCCGTTGTCAGGTCTGTCCCGGCTCCTGCATGGACAAGCCTGTTCTTTCTGCACTGCATGAGGGTGTCCATCAGTCCCTTCACCCCATAGTCCATGATGTGGTTGTTCGCCAGGGACAGCATGTCGAAGCCCGCACCCTTGACGGCCTTGAGGGATTCAAGGGAACCCCGGAAGGTGTATTTCTTGTCCTTTATGGGGGATCCGGAACGTGTGATGGGATATTCCAGGTTGCCGAACGCCACGTCGGCCCTGGAGGTGAGCCTCGCCAAGGCCCTGTCCTGGAAGGCGTAGGCGTAACCCTTCACCCTGAAAACTGGCCTGGCGCTGCCGGAGAGCATGATGTCGCCTACTGCAAGCAGCCTTTGTGAACAGACAGGTACTTCCCTTGACGGGTCATCTGCCTGCAGTTCGGGAGGATAAGCTGCCAGCAGGAAAGCCAGCATGCAGAGCGCCCGGGGGCTGACCCGGGATGTTCCTGACCTCATGGCCCGGTTGGTAGACCTAATCTCCCCCTCTGTCAACCCCGCGTCCTGCGGGTCGTTTGGGAGGAAAGCCTCTTGAGGTGCTGCTCGAGACCGGCGGGATTGATGAAGCTTCCCCGGTGGGTTATCCGGAAATCAAGGTGGGGCCCCGTGGCGAGCCCTGTCATCCCGACATTGCCTATGATCTCTCCGCGGTTTATCCGTTTGCCGACCCTGACGCCCCGGGTGTACCGTGACAGATGGCCATAGTGCGAGATATACCCGTTCCTGTGCCGGATGCGGATGGTCTTGCCGAAACCTCCGTCCCACCCCATGAAGATCACCTGCCCCGATCCGATGGCATGCACCGGGGTTCCCCTCGGGGCGGCATAATCGATGCCGTAATGGGGCTGGGCGTTGTTCGTTATGGGATGTATCCTTCTGCTGGTGAAGCCGGAAGATATGTACCGGTATGCCAGGGGCGCCTTGAGGAAGCCGTCGTCAAGGTGCCTCCTTTTTGCTGCCCTCTGTGCTATCCTGGATTTCTTCTTGAACTTGTCTTCACGAGTGACGGCTTTCACCCGGTGCTTGGCATGGGACGCAGCGAACCGATGGGTCCTTTCCCCAGGCCTGGAGAATTCACCCGACAACGACTTCGTATCCCAGGGTGCTGTAACCGGAGAAGGGACCTTTCCTTGGGCCAGGAGGCCATATGACATCTGATAAGGATGCACCGTATCCCGGCAGGCACCTGGGGCGTACAAAGTCACCAGGCGCATGCTGCTGGGTATCTTCGGGGTGACTGCCGCCTCCGTTCCGGCGGGAGAGATCCTGTCGGTCTGCTGACCGGCTGACGGAGATGAGACCGTCTCCCCACCCCCTTGACCCCTGGATCCGATCCGTGTGCCTTTGCGATGGGTGCTTGGGACAGGGAGCTTCTTTGTCACTGCAGCGGATGTATGTATGGAAGACCGGGATGCCTTCAGGGTTGCACGTGTTTCACGGTGGATGACCTTGCCGTTGTACAGCACGAGGCGGGTGCGGTTGTTTACCTTGTAGTCCACTTCCTGGAGGCCCTTGCCGTCAGGGGTGAAATAGAGTTCCAGCTCGCTTCCAGGGAGCATCCTGCCGAGCCTGTAGACCTTGCCGGCCTTTCTCGCGATGTACAAGGCATCCCCTTTCGATATGCCCGCCTTTTCCAGGATGCCGGAGAAGTGGTCTCCCTTCCGTATGACGACGATCTTCCTGGTGGGCGCGACTGGATCGTCAGGTTCCTGCCGCTGGGACAACCGCTCCTTCACCAGGCGGGGGCCTGTGGAAGCAGATGTCGCCCCGGTGCTGGAGGAACCGCTCGGGGGCAAGATGAACAGCCCCAGGAGAACAGCCGTGGAAATCACGATAAAGAACCGTACAAAAGACGGAGTATTGTCTTTGAACATGGGATGGAGCCTCCCCGCAGAATGCCCTGAACAAATGGGTATCAGGTGAACAATGCATTGGTTACTGCCTTTACTACAGGTGGACGGAAAATGCAAGTTCAGGAAAACAATAACAATATCAATTAACTACAAGGTATAACGGGGTGTGCTGGCGCCCAAAAGGCTGAAACCAAATAACAATTTTGAAACCGGAATCAATGAATCACCACCGATCCAGGACATCCCTGGATCGGTGGGGGAGAGATCATGGAAAACAGCTTCTAAACGATGTCACTGCCCGAGGGTGGCAGCTCCTGGACGGGCTTGCTATAGTCTCCCTTGCGCTTGTCACGGTCTCGTTTGCGTTCCTGGCAGAGGAAGAGGAGTGCTGCTGCATTTGCCTTCACATGGGCAAAGATGCTCTCAGGACCGGTGTATTTATCGTGACGTGCGAGATTTTCTTCGAGATCCTGAATGACCCTGGCCAGAGTCTCCTCGTGCATACTGTGTTTTCTCTGTAACTGGATCTTCCTTGCTTGGGCTTCGTACTCGTCCATGGCTATCCTCCTTTCATTCTCAGAGGTAGTTGTCTGTCATTCGTCATAGGTTAGCCAAACTGCACGTCACGGTCAATCGGTATCATGGAAAGGGTGTCCAACGGAATGAATCCGACAGACTATTTCTTCTGTGCGGCGTTCTTGTCGGCCTTCTCCACCTTCTCGGGCTTGGGTCCCTTTTCAGGCTTTTCGTACTTTTCATCCACCGTCCACCTGAACTCGGATACCTCTATCCTTTTCTTGCTTTCCACCCGCTTGAGGGGTACCGGTGTGAGGGTGATTTCATAGATCTTGCCCTGGCCCGAGTAATTGTCGAGGGCATCATTCAGGCTCTTGTACACCTCGATCTTTTGTCCGCCGAACATGGTGTTCCTGATGATGGCATACTCCTTGGCGGATGCCGCAGTCCCGATGAGAAGAGCGCCGATGCAGAGAACAAGGATCTTTCTCATAGCCCATCCCCCTTTGAACCGTCTTTTTTGTCCGGTATTTTCATGGAGATGTCAACACATAGATGCAGATCGAGGATTCGCCAGCCCATCCCCCCTGCTCCGGGTGGTGGCTTGTCCATGGGAGGCCCCTGTCCTTCCCGGGAAAATAGACGCGATCTTTCAGGCCTTGAGGGCGGTCCTGTACATGCCCAGGCACATCTGCTCAACGGCTGCGAGCCTCTCGAAGGCCTCACGAAAAGAGGTGTCCGAGCAGGCGAAGGTGCCGTGGCCGGCGACGATGGCAGCATGGCCTGCCATCATGGCCTCCGGCAGCGTGTGCATGAGACCCCTTGCCCCTGCCCCCACTTCGCCGGCCACAACCGGGACACCTCCCACATGCCTCTTCTGATCGAAGTCCAAAGGGCCGCCCATCATGGACATGATCACCGAGAATCTCGGGTGGCCGTGTATGATGACCCGGGTGCCGGTGAGTTCGTAGATCCTCACGTGGGCACAGAGTTCCGAGGAAGAGGTGATTTCGCAGGTAGAGGAGCCGTCCATGGTCGTGCAGTCGATGCGGCCCTGGAGCTCGTCCAGGGAGGACCCTGTCTGGGATATGTAGATAAGGAGGCCCTCTTTCAGGGATATGTTGCCGAAAAAAGAGTCCACCAGCCCCGCTGACACCATGGCCTTTCCTGCGGCATCCATGGCGGAGATGATCCCCATCTCGCCCATCGGGGTCTGCGGGGAAAGGTTGATTCCCTCCGCCTTCAGGGAGATACTCGAGAGATATCCCCTGCAGGCAGCGATCTCTTCGGCAGACGGCCTTGGTGCATGTCCGGTGAGGCCGTTCAGCACATCGCTGAAATACTTGACAAAGGTGGCGAAACAGATGGAGCTGAACGCTATGAAGGCCTGCTCCAGGGATACGGCCCCGGTCGTGATGATCCCGAGCCCCTCGACGATGCAGCCCTTGCGTCTGCTCAAGGCCCAGGCAACCCTGCCCGCCTGGAACGAGCGCACCACAGGGATGTCGTGGATGAAGGTGAGGCTTTCCGAGTCGGAGGGGGAGATGATGTCGGCCTGCGAACGGAGCAGCTCGGATATGATGGCCCACCGAAGCGGCTCTGGCCTCGCGATGATGAGGCTGCTGATGTTCAGTGCATCGAACAGCGAGATGACTTCGTCGGGGACCGTGTCCCGGTTGGTATAGATCTCGTCGTCCAGGGCGTAGAGCTGGGCCTCTGCGGGGTTGGAGACGAGGCCGTGGGCCAGGAGCTTCCTAAGGAAGGAGTCTATCTGATCGAGCATATCTCCAGCCCTTTCAGACGGATGTCCGTGAGGGTCCCGTCCGGGTTGCAGCCGCGGATCCGGTAGTATCTGTCGAGGGCCTCCTCATAGGCGTCTTTGGCGAGCGGGGGTATGTCGATGCCCGGCCCGGGTGTACCGGGCTCCCGGAAAAAGCGCTCCGGCAGCAAGTCGTCATTCCTGGAAAAGCCCCGCAGGGTATTGATGTAGCGCTCGAGGGTGTAGATGGTGTCACCGGAGCGCATGAGAGCCTGGGTGTCATGCGGAAGTCCGGTCACGGCGGAAAAGCCCCGGGCATATTCCTCCAATGAGGCCCCCAGGAAGGCGAACTTGCAGGCGCCGATGGAGTCGATGACCGCGCCCAGGTCCTCGGCGAGCTTGATGATGCGGGCCTTGCCTGCAAAGGAGAAGCGGTCTGTTGCCACCGGCTTGCGGAGGATCTCGTGGGCGATGGGGTAGGCCCGCAGGTGGCACCCCCCCCTGGTGGAGGTCCCGTAGGCCAATGCCATGCCGTATGCGCCCCGGGGATCATAGGCCGGGAGCTCCAGGCTTTTGACGCTCATGGATTTCTCCGGAGACCCCAGCTCGACCGCCAGCCGTGCGGAACCCTGCCGGAGCAGCTCGGCCTCACGGTCAGTTCCAAGGATCAACCGCACCTTGTCCACCAGCACACCGCCGGTGTAACGCTCCTCCCTGATCTCCGCCAGACAGGCGATGGTGGACGCGGCGCTGATGGTGTCCATGCCGGCGTTGTTGCAGATGTGGTTTGCCTCGATGATGGCCGAGAGGTCGTCGTTCTCGTTGAGGGCCCCGAAGTGCGAGAGCGTCTCGTATTCGGGTATCTCTCCACCTGACCGCTGCTTGCACGCGATGGGGCAGCCGTGGCAGGCATAGCGACTTGGCCGGAGCTGTTCCCTGATGGTGGTGCCGGAAAAGGCCCGGTAACCCTCGAAGAAGGTCCTGCGGAAGTTGGCCGTGGGCATCATGCGGCGCGAGGCCATGAGGTCGACCAGCGACGGGGTGCCGTAGGTTCCGATGCCGGAGCGGCCCATGATGAACGGCGATGCGTCGAAAAGTCTGAGGATGTCCCTGCGGGAGGTCTCTTCGGCTTTCCTGTCCGGGACAGGCCGGTTTGCCCGGCCTGAGCCCCTGACCGACAGGGCACGGAGGTTCTTGGAAGCCATGACCAGTCCCAGCCCCCCCCTTCCCGAGGCAAAGGATGAGTCCACCATGATGGAGGCATACAGGCATCCCTTGAAGGCCGCCTCGCCTATGGCAGCTACCGAGCCGCCCGGGGGCTTCAGCCCCTCGAAGACAGCTGACAAGGGGAGATCCTCCGGCATGGGGACCTCCTCGATGGTGACCGTGCCGTCCAGGATCAGGATGACGCTCTGACGGTCGGCCCTGCCCGTAACATGGATGATGTCGATTCCCGCCTGTATCATCTGCAGGGCGAGCCCGCCCCCCACCGAGCAGCTGCACACCGTGTTCGTGAGCGGCGAGAAGGCCGATATCACCATGCGGCCGGACGAGGGGATCCTGGTACCGGTCAGCGGACCTGCGGCGAAGATGAGGGGACTGCATGCGTCAACGGCTTCAAGTGTTGGCGACATGCCGAGGAAGTAAGTCCCGATGCCCCTGCCGCCGAGGAAGGCCAGGGAGATATCCGTCTCGAGCTGTTCCCTGCGCACGTCCCGGGTTCCCAAGTCGATGTACAGGCATCTGTGCGAGAACGATTCAGGCATAGGGAGGTACTGTACTGGAATCCTTTTTCGAGCACAACCGGAATGAACCCTGCTTTAAGCCCGTGGGAGTTGCCTTGGGCCTGACGATGTGATAAGGCTTTACCTTACCGACAGAAGGAGGACAGGACAATGTTTGGCGGACTCGGCATGACAGAACTGATCGTCATTCTGGTGATCGTACTCGTGATATTCGGTGCAGGAAAGCTCCCCGAGGTGGGAAGCGCTCTGGGCAAGGGGATCAAGAACTTCAAGTCCGCGGTGACAGACTCGGGCGACAAGACCCCCAAAGGCGACCTGGAGGACAAGAACAAGGGGGACAAGACCGGCTGAACACTTGAACAGTCCCTCCCGCCGCCTTCCCGGGCGGCATGCAGAACCACCCTCTGAAGATCCCTGTCATGCTGCCGTCAGAATCGTATGGAGGGGTGCATTTCTGGGCTTCTCTCCCTGCCATGCAGGACCGTCACAGAGTTCGGTTGTCCACCACCCGTACCGCCTTGCCCTGGGCCACCGGGATCCCGCCCGGTTCGCACAACACCACGTCTGGCGTGATGAGGATCTCGTCCCTGAGCTCCCTGCCGATCCTCTTCCTGAGAGTATCCAGCGATTTGTAGTCGTTGATGGAAAGACTCGAGTCGATCTCCACCTTCACGATCATATGGTCGTTGTGCCCCTTTGATTCCAGGGTGATCTGGTAGTTCCTCCCCACGCCGGGGATTCCGATGAGCACGGCCTCGATCTGCATGGGGAAGATGTTGACGCCTTTCAGGATGAGCATGTCGTCGCTGCGGCCGGTGATCCTGGTGATCCGGTGATGGGTCCTGCCGCAGGAGCAGGGTCCGGAGACAAGCGAGGTGAGGTCCTTGGTGCGGTATCGCAGGATGGGCATTGCCTCCCGCTGCAGCGTGGTGAGCACGAGCTCGCCCTTTTCGCCGGGTGCAACATGCTGGTGTGTCTCGGGATCGATGATCTCCACGAGGAAGGCGTCTTCCCAGATGTGCATGCCGTCCCTGGCCGGACACTCGAAGGCCACGCCCGGTCCGTTCATCTCGGACAGGCCGTAGGAGTTGAAGGCGGCGATGCCGAAGAAGTCTTCCACCTTCCTCCTCGTCTCCTCCGTGTGGGGCTCCGCACCCAGGAGGGCATACTTCAGGCGGGGGAATTCATTCCTTGGATCGATTCCGAGGGATTCCACCTCGTCGGCAAGGTGCAGGGCATAGCTCGGGATCACGTGGATGGCGCTCGTGGCGAAGTCCTTCATGAACTTGAGCTGCCGTTTGGTGTTGCCCGGCCCGGTGGGGATGGTGAGGCACCCGAGGCGCTCGGCCCCGTAGTGCAGGCCGAGACCCCCGGTAAACAGCCCGTAGCCGATCATGTTCTGGAAGACATCGCTCTCTCTCATCCCTATCATGTACAGGCAACGGGCCACCAGCTCGGTCCATTTGTCGATGTCCTTGATGGAGTGGTAGACCACCGTTGGGGTACCGGTGGTGCCCGAAGATGAGTGGAGCCTGACCACCTTGTCCAGGGGGCAGCTCACCATGCCGTAGGGATACGCATCCCGCAGGTCGTCCTTGGTGGTGAAGGGGAGCTTGCGGATGTCTGAAAGGCCGGATATTTGAATGTCCTTGATGCCCCGATCCCGGTAGAAGGGGGACGCTGCCGCCCTCTGCAGGGTCTTCTTCAGCCGCTTGAGCTGGAGCTCACCGAGTTCGTCACGGGAGATGCATTCGTCTTTCCTGTCCCAGTACATGATTCTTCTCCTGCTGATAGGATCAATTTTCAGGACCTAGAGCTACCATTAACGCGGGTGTACTGTCAAACTTCAGGTCAAGGGAATGGAGAGCAACAGGTGATCTCCCGGAACCGGTCAACATCACCTTTTATCACGTGAAGGTGATCGTCTCCGGGAGGCAGAAGATCCCCCTCTGCGCCGTTCCCCTGACTGTTTATTGCGCGGGGGTCACAGGAGCGGCCGGCTGTACGGGAACCGCGGGCGCGGAAGGCGCTGCGGTAACCGGTGGAGCGCCCTGGCCTGCTGGTGCTCCAGGGACTGTCTGGGCCGGTGCGGGTGCGGATGACATGATGCTCTTGGTGGGCCTTTCGAGGTTGAAGAACCCCAATGTCAGGGAGGTGAGCATGAACACTACGACCATGACGAGCGTGGCCTTCTTTATGAAGTCCACCGGACCCGTGCTGCCGAAAAGTGCCTGGCTTCCTGCCCCACCGAAGACGGCACCGATGTCCGCGCCTTTGCCGGCCTGCAGGAGAACCGCGATGATGAGGCCGATGCATACGAGAATGTGAATGACCAGTATGAGATTGTACATCATGTTCTTATCCTTTGTATCGAATTATTCTCTCGAACGATGCCGCATCCAGGCTTGCGCCTCCCACGAGCGCCCCGTCGATGTCTGCCTGCGCCATGAGGTCATCTATGTTGTCGGGTTTCACACTCCCGCCGTAAAGTATGCGGATTGCCAAGGCAGGTTTTTCTCCGAAGATGCCTTTCAGCACTGATCTGATAAAGGCGTGAACCTCCTGGGCCAGCTGAGGGGTGGCGGTCTTCCCGGTGCCGATGGCCCAGACCGGCTCGTAGGCGATCACCAGGTGAGGGGCGTCCTTGGCAGATACCCCTTTCAGGCCCTTCCCAAGCTGGGATCCCACTACATCCAGGGTTCTGCCCGCCTCGCGTTCCTCCAGGGATTCACCCACGCACACGATGGGGGTGAGAGATGCCTTCAGGCATGCCATGAGGCGCTTGTTCACGGTATCATCGGTTTCCGCAAAGTACTGCCTGCGCTCGGAATGGCCGATGACGGCGAAGCGGGCCCCTGTGCTCCTGGCCATGGGCGCACTGATTTCTCCGGTAAAGGCCCCCTGATCCTCCCAGAAGATGTTCTGGACGCCCACCATAACGCTTGAGTCCACAAGGGCATGGACGACGGGGTAGATGTAGAGGGAGGGGGGGCAGATGAGGATCTCCCTGTCCTGAACGTCAGCGACCCGGCGGGCGAGCTCCTCGGTGAAGAGGACTGCCTCTTCCTCTGTCTTGAACATCTTCCAGTTACCAGCTATGAGGGCCTTTCTCATGGTTCCCGCCTACTTCTCCAGCACCGCAACACCGGGAAGAACCCTGCCGCCGAGCATCTCGAGGAAGGCGCCTCCCGCCGTTGACACGAAGCTCACCTTGTCTGTGAGCCCGGTTTTATGGAGTGCAGCATCTGTATCACCACCGCCCACGATGGTCAAGCCCTGGGATGAAGCCACGGCCTTGGCCACGGCCAGGGTCCCTCCTGCGAATTCCTTCACCTCGAAGACCCCCATGGGGCCATTCCATACAATGGTGCCGCAGTCTCCCAGCGCGATGGAGAACAGCTGAGAACTCGCGGGACCTATGTCGAGGCCCATGAGATCCGAAGGAATTTCCTGAATGGTTTTGAGCGTGGCCCGCATTCCGTCCTTGGGCCCTGTCGAGCACACGCAGTCAACGGGCAGGTAGAGCTTCACCCCCTTGGCCTTGGCCTTCTCCATGATGGAACGGGCCGTGTCGAGGAGATCCTCCTCCACCAGGGACTTGCCGATCCCCTGACCCAGCGCCTTCACGAAGGTGAAGGCCATGCCCCCTCCGATGATGATCTTGTCCGCCTTGTCCAGGAGGTTTTCCACGAGCTCCAGCTTGTCAGAGACCTTGGCCCCCCCCATTACCGCCGCAAAGGGCCGGGAAGGATTCTTCAGGGCCTTGTTGATGTACTCCACCTCTTTCATGAGCAGGAAGCCCGCCGCCGACTCCTTCATGTAGGCGCACAAGCCGGCGGTGGAAGCATGGGCCCGGTGGGCCGTGGCAAAGGCGTCGTCCACGTACACGTCGCCCAGCGATGCAAGTTCCTTGGCGAACTCGGGGTTGTTCTTCTCTTCTTCCGGGTGAAACCGCAGATTCTCCAGCAGGAGGACATCGCCGGGGGATAGCCTATCCACCATGGCCTTAACCTTTTCACCGACGCAGTCCGGCGCCATGTTCACGCTGGTTCCGAGCAGCTCGGAAAGCCTCCTGGCCACGGGGATCAGGCTCAATTTCTTGTCCGCCTTCTTGGGCCTGCCCAGGTGCGACATGAGGATGACCTTCCCTCCCTTGCTGATTGCATGCTGGATCGTCGGCAGGGCAGCCTTGATGCGGGCGTCATCGGTGATGGCGCTGTTCTCGTCGAGCGGCACGTTGAAGTCCACTCTGATCAAAACCCTTTTCCGGTTCAGGTCCAGGTCCTTGATGGACTGAATACCCATGGGTATTTCCTCCTTGTATGATATATCGTGCATCGGGGGGATGCGTCTTTGCCCAGAAAGAAAATGAACATGTATGGGAAAATTGCCAGGTTGTCAATAATGACCCCTTTACAAACCATTGTATATCCCGGTACATACCATAACAGGTTGATATTGTATATGACTTATAGAAAAACAGCTCCAACAGGCGCACCGTATGAGTGAGAAGATCCCCGCCGGAACAGATATCGTGGGTGCCATCAGCGAACGGTTCCGCAGCCTCATCAGGAGTCTTCTCCGGGGCAACGTGAGACGTGCGCGGGTCCTGGCCGGACAGGTGCGGGACGAGCTGCATGCCGTTGGAAGGCAGATCGCCGTTCAGGATCTCATCGAGGACCTGGCGCAGGGCCAGGCGATCCGCAACGCCTTCATCAACCTGCCGTCAGCGGTGCCGGGCATCGGCACCATCATCTCCTGGGTACTCATCAGCGTGGAGGACTTCTTCACCCTGGACCAGGGTGTCACGCTGATCCTCACGTTGAGCGTCCTTTATGGACTTGATCCGGAAGACCACCGCGAAATGGAAGAAATCTCCATCCTCATCCTCGGGGAGGCCTATGGCCTCAGGCCACCAGGGTCCGAACGTGATTCGGGGCAGGTCGCCAAGGGCTTCATGACAAGGCTCCTGCCTCAGAAGTATGTGAGCAAAGGGGTGAACAGGTGGGTCAAGGCCATCTTCCGGAGGGTCCTCCCCTTCAGGCGGAAGGCACGCCTCCTGCCTGCAGGGTTCGGTATAGTCATGTCGGCATGGGATGCCTATGACACCATTGTGAAGGTGGGCGTCATCGCCATGAGAGAGCTTGCCGGAAGGCAGCGCCGGGAAGTGGGGTGAGAAAGGGGGGCCGACTCCGCCATAACGGGTGGATGCATTCCTGGTCTGTTGATGTCCCTGTCTAGAGCCGGTACAGGTCCTTGTCCCAGAGCTTGACCCAGTTGCGCTTGAGCACGTCGGTGGCCACCTTGAGGTTGTCCACCTCCATGATGATGATGGGGTTGTTGGCCCTGCCGATGTAGGGGTACATGGTGATGGCGTTGATCTTAGCGTCGCGCAGGGGCTTGAGCACCGCATTCATGCCGCCGGGATGATCGGGCATCTCCACGGCCAGCACCTCGGTCTCCTGATACTCGACATTCTCTGCGGCAAAGGCATTCTTTGCCTTCTTCGGGTCGTCCACCACGACACAGATGGAGGATACTTCCTGGGATTCGAGGCCCACCGAGATGGCCCGGATATTCACGCCGTGCTTGGCCAGAACGTCAGAGAGGTACGAGAGCTTTCCGGAAACGTTCGCTGACTGGAGCCGAAACTGTTTGACAGGCATGGCCTACTTCTCCTTCAGAAAATATTCATACCCGATCTTGAGGGCCTCGATGTTCTTGTCCCTGAACTTGGCCTTTCCCTTGCCAAGGATGATGTCCATATTGTCGACCATGGAGGAGAATTTCACCTGGTGGGTCCTGTTCACGAAGGCGCCCAGCATGATCATGTTGGCATACTGCTCGCCCACGGTGGAGCGTGCGATGTCTGTCACCGGGATCTCCACGAGTTCGATGTCTCCGCGGCCGGGCCGGTCGGTGACGATGCTGGTGTTGATGAAGATCTCTCCCCCCGATGCACCCAGGTTCTGGAGACGCAGGAGCGATTCATTGTCCATGATGACCAGATAGTCGGGCGACGATGCCACAGGTGATGCGATCTCCTCGTCCGAGATGGCGATGGTGCACGAGGTGACTCCGCCGCGCATCTCTGCGCCGTAGGACGGGAGATAGGTCACCTGGTGACCCTCGAGCATGGCCGTCCAGGCGAGGCACAGGCCGGAGAACAGGATGCCCTGCCCGCCTATGCCGCTCATGATGGTCTTCTGAAGCATATCAGCGTTCCTTAGTCCTTCGTAATGTCCTTGAAAACCCCCAGCGGGTATTCCTTCTCCATGCGCTCTTCCAGGTACTTGAAGGATTCCACCGGGGTCATTTTCCAGTTGGTGGGGCAGGGGGACAGGATCTCGACCAGGGTATACCCGAGACCTTGCAGCTGGATCTCGAAGGCCTTCTTTATCGCCTTCTTGGTGGCCATGACCTTGGCCGGCGTGGCCACCGAGGTCCGCGTCACATAGGCTGCCCCGTCGAGCTGGGCGATGAGGTTCGTGATCCGCAGAGGAAAACCCTCCACCTTGGAACGTCTTCCAAAGGGTGAGGTGGTGGTCTTCTGGCCGAGCATGGTGGTGGGGGCCATCTGCCCGCCGGTCATGCCGTACACCGCGTTGTTCACGAAGATGGAAGTGATGACCTCGCCCCGGTTGGCTGCATGGATTGTCTCGGCCGTGCCTATGGCCGCCATGTCGCCGTCGCCCTGGTAGGTGAACACGAAGCGGTCGGGCAGGGCCCGCTTGAATCCGGTGGCGATGGCACAGCCCCTGCCGTGGGCCGACTCGCACACATCGATGTCGAAGTAGTTGTATGCCAGCACTGCACAGCCTGCCGGTGGGACGCAGATGGCCTTGCCCCGCAGCCCCATCTCGTCGATGAGCTCGGCCACGAGCCGGTGGATGATGGAGTGCCCGCACCCCGGGCAGTAGTGGAAGGGGGTTCGCTTCAGGCATTCAGGTCTGGTGAACACCTTTTTCATCACAGCTCCTTCTGCAGCCAGTGCCGCTCGATGATCCTGGCGATCTCCTGAGGTGCAGCGACAACCCCGCCCGGCCTGCCGTAGAACTCGCACTCCACCTTTCCCTGGGTGGCGAGGCGCACGTCGTCGATCATCTGGCCGGTGCTCATCTCGAAGACCAGGATCACCTTTGCCCTCTTGGTGATGCCCGCAATGGCCTCGTCCGGGAACGGCCACAGGGTGATGGGCCGTATGAGCCCCACCTTCAGGCCATTGCTCCTGACGCGATTCACCGCGCCCTTGGCGATCCTGGCGGCCGTGCCGTAGGCGACCACGACCATCTTGGCGTCCTCGGTCATGAACTCCTCGTGCATGGGGAGCTCGTTTCTCATGAGGTCATATTTCCGCTTGAGCTTCCAGTTGTGCTCCTCCATGAGGCGCACGTCCAGGATCAGGGACTTGACGATGCGTGACGGCCTCCCCTCGGCGCCGTCCAGGATATAATCCTTGGGCGGGAGATCCACCTCGGGCCTGGCATGCATGACGATGGGCTCCACGATCTGGCCCATCATGCCGTCGCCCAGGATCATGACCGGTGTGCGGTACAGGTCGGCGATGTCGAAGGACTTCATGGTGATGTCGTAGAGCTCCTGGACCGACGCAGGGGCATAGACCGGCATGCGGTAGTCGCCGTGCCCGCCGCCCCGGGTGGCCTGGTAGTAGTCGCCCTGGCTGGGAGCGATGTTGCCCAGGCCAGGTCCGCCCCGGTTGATGTTGACGATGACCGCCGGGAGCTCCAGGGAGGCGAGGAAGGAGAGCCCTTCCTGCTTGAGGCTGATGCCCGGGGACGAGGAGCTCGTCATGGCCCGCACCCCTGCAGCCGCTGCACCCAGCACCATGTTGATGGATGCGATCTCGCTCTCTCCCTGCAGGAAGACGCCGCCCACCTCGTCCATGCGTCTGGACATGTATTCGGGGATCTCGTTCTGCGGGGTGATGGGGTAGCCGAAGTAGCACCGGCACCCGGCCTGTATCGCTGCCTCACCGATGGCGTCGGTGCCCTTCATCATGGTCTTTTCGGGCTTATCCACGCTCCACCTCGATGGCGACCTCGGGGCACATCACGGCGCACAGCGAGCACCCCCTGCAGGTCTCGAGCACGAACTCCGCAGGATGGTAGCCGCGGTGGTTGAAGGTTTCTGCTATGCGGATTGCCTTTTCAGGACAAACGGTAATGCACAGCTCACAACTCTTGCACAACCCTTGATCTATGGTTATCTTTCCCTTTGCTGCCATGGCCTTTCTGATACTCTTCTCTTCGGGATTCGTGGTTATGTAACATCAAAAAGGGGCGCTGTACAGAGCGTTTTTCGTGTTCTGGCAAAGGTGCTGCGGATTCGATATTTAAAACAGTCTGATTTTTAAGCAACTATTCACGGCGAATGGCTGTTCACTCAGGAACGGGATGCCCTTGACTCATTTCATGGGCCTGCTGAAAATCCCAGTTCGGGAGCATGAAGCGCAACATGTAATATCATGGTATCATTCATTGATTGATGAAATAATGTTTCTTTCATGCACTGTTCTACCCCCCCTTGAAATCTTAAAAAGTGTCCCTAATAAACGTGTGAAAAAAGCATCCAACCTATGTCAGGAGGGAAATGGATATGATTACCATAGCAAGACCGAGTTGGAGATGGGACCCATGGAGGGAGATAGATCGCATGCAGCAGGAGGTCAGCAGCATCTTCCCCCTGCCAAAACCGCGGCGTGTGGCGAACTTCCCGCCGTTGAACATCCATTCCGGCGACGAGGATGTGATCATAACCTCTGAGATCCCGGGTATTGACCCCGCGGATGTCGAGCTCACGGTCACTGGCGATACGCTGTCCATCAAGGGCACGAGGAAGCCCCACGAGGTCAAGGAGGGTGAGACATGGCACCGCCGGGAACGCGGATCAGGTGACTTCTTCAGGACCGTGCAGCTGCCCTTCAATGTCGATGCCGGAAAGGTCCAGGCCGAGTATGTCAACGGCGTGCTCAGGATCGTGCTTCCCCGGGCAGAGGCTGACAAGCCAAGGAAGATAAGCGTGACGCCTGGAAATTAATACAGGAGGTGAGTGATCATGGCAGAGACGAAAAAAAATTTGGAAAAGACCCAGGTCCCGGATACCTCGGTCGCCGAGAGGACCAAGGACCGGGTCGTCTTCACACCGGCAGTGGACATCCTCGAAGATGCCAACAACCTGTACATCTATGCGGACATGCCCGGCGCCGATGACAAGGGGGTGAACATCTCCCTGGAAAACGATGTGCTCACCATCGAAGCGCAGGTCGGCGAGGTGTCCTTCGACAAGCACAGTACGACCTACTCGGAGTACGGCATCGGCGACTACCACCGGGCCTTCACGCTGAACGAGGCGTTCGAGAGGGACAGGATCGAGGCAAAGATGAAAAACGGCGTGCTCAGCATCGTGCTGCCCAAGGCAGAGGCGGTCAAGACCAGGAGCATACCGATCAAGGCAGGATAAGGACAGAGAGAAGCACAAAGGAGGGGAAAACCATGAAATACCTGACACCGTTCCGTTGGACGCGCAGGAATCTGCCTGCCGACCGTGAGTATGAGGCGCATCCCCTGGATGTGTTCCAGCGGGAGATGAACAGGCTGTTCGATGACTTTTTCAAGGGTGCCGGGCTGCGGCCATGGACCGAAGAGATGGGGTCGCTGGGTGCCTTCAATCCACAGGTGAACATGACCGAGGACGAAAAGTCCATCACCGTGAGCGCCGAACTGCCCGGCATGGACGAGAAGGACATCGAGATCAGCCTGAGCAAGGATTCCCTGACCATCAAGGGTGAGAAGAAGGGAGAGACCGAGCAGAAGGACAAGGAGGCCTACTATATGGAGCGCTCCTACGGGACCTTCACCAGGGTGCTCCCCATCCCCAAGGAGGTGAACACCGAGAAGGCCGAGGCGTCCTTCAAGAAAGGCATCCTCACCATCACCCTGCCCAAGCTTGAGAGGGAGAAGCAGTCGCAGAAAAAGATCAGGATCAAGGCCGACTGAGTGCGGTTTCTTACAGGGACTGTGGCGATCGAAGGGGGGGCTGTTCGAGGCCTCCCCTTTTGAACGTCATGGGTATTCGATGCCCTGCCTCAACGGTTTTCCGTCATAATTATCATTGATGGTCCTTGAATATCATTGTATTTCTAAAGTGCTTGATTGCAGCGGGAAAGACCGCAGCGCGCCTTTGAATGTACTGGATGTTTCTTTTTATGTATCAACGAGCCATGTTCACAGGCCTCATCGCCAGAATACGTGGCCCATCAGGAGGGAGTCATGAAAGGAACGTTCGCCGGCATAGTCCTCGTTTTCTTCCTCTCGCCTGTTCTTATTCAATGTGACGTTTCAAGCAACCGCCCCGGAGAGCAGGCCGTGATCCCGGAATCTTCCAGGGTGGTCACGTTCAGCTGCGTGACCTGGTCGGATGTCAAGTTCAATCATGAGCAGCATTCGGCCCGTTTCAACGGTATGTGCATCAAGTGCCACGATCATCAGACCATTGCCGGGCAGACCCACTGGTACTGCAGGTCGTGCCATACGGCCGGCTCAGATGTGGAAAAGCTCTGTGACCCTGTGGAACAGCATGGCTGCATCATGACCCAGTGCCACAACTGCCACGAGACAAAAGGGGAGAACCCGGGGCTGTCCTGTGAGGGCTGCCATGCAGGCGGCATGAAAACCTCGGGTGGCGGAAACACCATACCGGCGGCCACGATCACTGCACCATCCCCCAGTGCCGTCACTGTCCTCAGGGGCGAATCTGTGAACTTTTCCGGGTCGGTCTCCAGCGGGGATACTCCCTTCGTGTACATGTGGGACTTTGGAGGGGGTGCTGGTAATCAGACCGTACTCAATCCCGGTGCCGTGACATTCGCGACCACAGGGGTGTATACCGTGGTCTTCAGGGTGACGGATCAGAACGGCGATTCGAGCAGTGACTCGGTGGTTGTTACGGTGAACGACACCGGCGGGGGAACCAAGCCTGTCATATCCTTCAATAATCCCTTGTCAGGATCAATAGTTAGCAGCTCCGAAGTTGATCATATCGTAATGTCCATCACCAAGGCCGGGCGCATTGTGATCGATGTGGATGCATGGGAGGGGTGCGGAAACAAGGTGACCATCCCCACGGACCTTTTCAGTGACGGCGCTTCCAACAACAAGCTCAAGGCGAACATGTATCTGTTCAACCAGGCCGGGACCTGTGTCGGCAGCAGCACAGGTTCATATCCTTCATGTGATGATGATGGCGACTGCGCGCCGGGAGGGCATTCTACACGGACCGGGCAGAGCCCCTACCTGTCCATGGATATCAATCCCGGCACCTACATTATCGCTATTGGCAGTTATCCCCTCAGCCAGTCTGACGCATGGGCCAAGAGCAACACGGGCGGGTCTTCCTGGAGCGACTACGATGATTTCCGGCAGGTTGCCCTCTTCAACAAGTACAGGTTGAAAATCAGCTTCCAGCAACAGTGAGCCGATGGAGCGGGACCATGGCTAGCTTCTCTGCTGGACCAGGCACGGGGAGGTATCGCAGGACATGCATGCCGGTTCTGGCAGTGGTTCTTTCCCTCCTCTCGGCAGGGTGCAGTACCGCTCCGCAGGGTCATCACACCGCGGGCATACCCCGGCCGGACAGGGCCGGCCTGGCCGTCCTGAACTTCAAGAACACCACGGCCAGGGATCAGGCGTCCCAGTTCCAGCCCTGGGAATACGGCATTGCAACCATGCTCAGCACGGACCTCGAGGCCCTGGGGGTCTTCAATATCGTCGAGAGGGAGCGGCTGAGGGACATCGTACGTGAATACGAGCTGCAGAAATCGGACCTCGTGGACAAGGAAACCGTGGTGAAGCTCGGCAGGCTCACCGCTGCGAAGTATATTCTCACGGGCTCGTTCGCGGAGATGAACGGAGAGCTCAGGATGGCCGTGCAGATATTCTCCGTGGAGGAGGGCATCCAGCTGGGAGCGGCCTCCATGAACGGCGAGACGGACAAGTTCTTCATGATTGAGAAAAAACTCTTCGTCAAGGTCATCGACTTCCTGGAAGTCATGCTGGATGAAGAGGATAAGGCGAGGATAGTGAATTCCGTCGAGACGAAATCCGTGGATGCGTCGCTGAGGAACTATTCCGGAGAGATGGCGATGGCCCGGGCCGAGGAGCTGAAGAGGATCGGCAAGAACAAGGATGCGATCATCCTTCTGCATGAGGCGAGGGAAAAGTTCTCGGAGGCGCTGGAATACGATCCGAATTTCCTCAGGGCGAAGAAGAACCTGGCAACGCTGGCCATGGCCATTCCCATCACGCTGTAGGAGACCGGTGCTGCAACACGACGACGTCCTGGGAGTCAGATGATGGTAAGGGGAGGAGTCCTGATATGAAGCGAACATGCGTGGTTCTCGTGGCATTGACATTCATTCTCGGTTTACCTCTTTCGGAAGCTAGAGCCGGGACCTTCCTGGTCGGGGCCAAATACTGGCAGGCACAATGGGACTCGGCGGTCCTCGACTGGTTCGAGAAGGACATCGGTGCGGGGTTCGCCGAGGTGGGCGTGACCCTGGTATCCGACGTGGACAAGGGCTCGGGTTATCTGGCGGGACCGGTTCTCGGGTACCAGACGGATGACGGTGCATGGGCCTTCAGCTTCGCACCCATGTTTTTAAGTCACTTTTCTCAGGACTGGCACGGCCAGGCAGACACCATGACGCTCGAAACCGGCATCGACACCACCCGCATGGATTACGACCTGGCTGCCATCTACTCGCTGGCCCAGTACCAGGACAGGGCATCGTTCCTCAGATACTGCAGGGTGTATGCGGGGTACAAATATCAGACAGTCGAGTACGACCTGACCTTGAGATACGACACCGACATGGGACAGGCGGTCTATGACTACACCCTGGACGCCCGGGTGCATATGCCCACGGTCGGCTTCGGTGTCGTGTACCCCATTTTCGAGAAGCTGGTCTTCGGGATACAGGGGGGTATGGGCCTGGCGCTGATCGACCTGAAGATGACGGATCAGGAAGACGTCACCTTCGACATCTACCCCAAATACTCAGTTTCCTTCAATGGTGAGGCGAACGTGAGCCTCCTGCCCATCGACAACCTGGTCATGCAGCTTGGATACCGCTTTCAGGAGTGGTACCTGGAGGCCATGAACCCGCGGACGTGGGAGAAGACCGAGTCCCGGGACAGGACCACCGGCCCGACCCTTACGGTTGTATACACCTTCTGAAGCTGCAGGGGAGGCTAGAACAGCGCATTTATGAGAAACGCCAGCAGGCACGAAAAGGTGAACACGCATACGACCAGCACCACGGAAAGCCGTGCCCCGATGGTCTTGATGAGCATGGCGATGGACGTGGTGCAGACCGTGGTGGACGTCAGCGAGAACCCGATGGCCGTGCCCAGCGGGAATCCGTGGCTGACCAGGGGCCGGAGAAAGAGGACCTCTGCACCATTGCAGAAATAGAGGGGAACCCCTATCGTGATCCAGGCGAGCACCCCGAAGGCCCCCTTTCCCGCCAGGCTGTTCAGCAGATAGGACCTCGGTCCAAGCAGCTCGAGCCCTACGCCCAGGGCGGCCCCGAGGAGTATGAGCGGAAGCATGCCCTTGAGAATTCCGTAGGTCTCAAGGTAGATGTCGTCTTCCTTCCCCCTGCAGGGCTCCTGGCAACCAGTCCCTGCTGTCAGGAATTCCAGGCCCGTGGCGTTTCTCTGAACCAATCCGAGTATGCCTATGGTGGCCATCACGACAAGAAAGGAGGAGGCTATCCTGAGCATGCCATAGGTGAACCCCAGCACTGAAAAGGACAGCACCAGGATGTACGGGCTGAGAAGGGGGGCTGCAAGGACGAACGACATGGTGGTCATGAACCTTGCCCGCCCTTTCAGGGAGGAGATTAGGGGGATCACCGCGCAGGAGCAAACCGGGAGAACGGAGGCATAGAGGAATGCGGTGACGGGATTGCTGGGGAAGAATTTCTGCAACCGCAGAAACCAGCGGCCCAGGAGCACCGCGATGAAGATCCCGATACAGACGACGACGAGGGTCTCAAAGAAATATTCGAACACAACAAAGCCGGTCTTCGGAAGGATCTTGTACAGGACGCACTGCTGGCGGTTCACATAGGAGACGTCGTTGACGATTCTGTAGGCGATGTCCGAGACCCAGATGATCCCGCAGAGAATCAGGGTGCCTTGCATGAGCCGCCGCCCCAGGTTCGTGGACCTGCCGGTGGCGCCTGTGGAAATCGGGTACAGGGGCAGGGTGGTCTTCCTGTCTTCCTCAGTACCCTTGTCGGATCTCCTCGTGGTCATGACACCATTTCCCGACCTTTGCGCCGTGCATTCCTGAAAAGATGATGTCACCGATTTCCAAGCCACTGTCAATTGATTCCGTAACGGCCTCCTTGCATTGCACATCACCAGGGGACCGTGCCATCCCTGGGACCCGTTTCCATGGCATAATGTGTCGGGAAAGATCTTGAAATATAAGCCCTTCAGACCTACAAAGGAAAAAGGTCGGGGTGAGCATTATAGAGCCCCGGCGATTCATACGGGAACGGAGGAGCAGGAAGAAATGGATGTGAACAAATTCACGCAGAAGTCGCAGGAGGCCATCAACAACGCCCAGAACACCGCGGTGCGCTTCGGCCATCCGGAGATAGACGTGGAGCACCTGCTGCTGGCCCTCATGGAGCAGGCCGACGGTCTCGTGCCCAGGCTGTTCGCCAAGATGGACGTCCCGCTGCCGAGCTTCGCAGCCGAGATCGTCAAGGAGCTCGAGCGCAGGCCCAGGGTTTCGGGCCCCGGGGCCGAGCCCGGCAAGGTCATGGTCACCCAGCGGCTCAGCAAGGTCCTGGTCAAGGCCAAGGACGAAGCGGCCCGCCTCAAGGACGAGTACGTGTCCGTGGAGCACCTGCTCTTTGCCATGATCGACGAGGGCAAGTCCGCCCCTGCCGCAAAGATCCTCGCCCAGTTCAAGGTCACCAAGGAGAGGCTCCTGCAGGCTCTTACCGCCATCCGCGGCAACCAGCGGGTCACCAGCGACAACCCGGAGACCGCCTACGAGGCCCTGGAGAAGTACGGCATCGACCTCGTGGCCCAGGCCCAGCTGGGCAAGCTCGACCCGGTCATCGGCCGCGACGAGGAGATCAGGCGGGTGGTGCGCATCCTGTCCCGCAAGACCAAGAACAACCCGGTGCTCATCGGCGAGCCGGGCGTGGGCAAGACCGCCATCGTGGAGGGCCTGGCCCAGCGCATCGTGCGCGGAGACGTGCCCGAGGGTTTGAAGGACAAGACGGTCTTCGCCCTGGACATGGGCTCGCTCGTGGCCGGCGCCAAATACCGCGGAGAGTTCGAGGAGCGGCTGAAGGCGGTCCTGAACGAAATCAAGGCCAGCGAGGGCAGGATCCTGCTCTTCATCGACGAGATGCACAATATCGTGGGCGCTGGCAGGGCAGAGGGGTCCATGGACGCGGGCAACATGCTCAAGCCCATGCTGGCCCGGGGCGAGCTGCACTGCATAGGCGCCACAACCCTGGACGAGTACCGCAAGTACGTGGAAAAGGACAAGGCCCTGGAGAGGCGCTTCCAGCCCGTAGTCGTCGACCCGCCAACGGTGGAGGACACCATCTCCATCCTGCGGGGCCTCAAGGAGCGTTTCGAGGTGTACCACGGAGTGAAGATCCAGGACAGCGCTCTGGTGGCGGCATCCATCCTGTCCAACCGATACATCTCCGACCGCTTCCTGCCGGACAAGGCCATCGACCTGGTGGACGAGGCCTGTGCCATGATCCGCACCGAAATCGACTCCATGCCCTCCGAGCTCGACACCGTGACCCGCAAGATCATGCAGCTGGAGATCGAGGAGGCCGCGCTCAAGAAGGAGAAGGACAAGGCCAGCCACATGCGGCTGGAGGAGCTCAGGACGGAGCTGGCCGACGTCAAGGAGCAGGCGAAGATCATGCGGGCCCAGTGGGAGAAGGAGAAGGACTCCATCCACAAGATCACCCGCATCAGGGAGGAGATCGAGGAGACCAAGAGGCTCATCGGGCTCGCCGAGCGCGACTACGACCTGAACCGTGCCGCTGAGCTCCGCCACGGCAGACTCCCGGAGCTGGAGAGGCAGCTCGTTGACGCCGAGAAGTCGGAAGGCACCGCCGAGACGAGGCTGCTCCGCGAGAGCGTCACCGAGGATGTCATCGCGGACATCGTGTCGCGCTGGACAGGCATTCCGGTGTCCCGGCTCGTGGAGGGCGAGAAGGAGAAGCTCCTGCGGCTCGACGACATCCTGCACAGGCGTATTATCGGCCAGGACGAGGCGGTGAGCGCGGTGGCGGACGCGGTCATCCGCGCGCGGGCCGGCATCAAGGACCCCAAGCGCCCCATCGGCTCGTTCATCTTCCTGGGGCCCACGGGCGTGGGCAAGACCGAGCTCGCCAAGGCCCTGGCCGAGGCGCTCTTCGACACGGAAGAGAACATGGTCCGCATCGACATGAGCGAATACATGGAGAAGCACACTGTGAGCCGCCTCATCGGCTCGCCCCCGGGCTATGTGGGGTACGAGGAGGGCGGTCAGCTCACCGAGGCGGTCAGGCGCAAGCCCTACTCGGTGGTGCTCTTCGACGAGATCGAGAAGGCCCACCACGACGTGTTCAACGTGCTGCTCCAGATCCTGGACGACGGAAGGGCAACCGACTCCCACGGCAGGACCGTGAACTTCAAGAACACGGTCATCATCATGACCAGCAACATCGGATCCTCCGATCTCATCGAGGGTGTCACGAAGGACGGGGAGATCACCGAGAAGGCGCGCAATGCCGTGCTGAGCGAGATGCGCATGCATTTCAGGCCCGAGTTCCTGAACCGGGTGGACGACGTCGTGCTCTTCAAGGCACTGACCATGAACGAGATCAAGCAGATCGTGGTGCTGCTCACCACGGAGATCGAGAAGCGTCTCGCCGAGCGGCAGATCGGCTTTTCCCTGAGCGAGGCTGCCAAGGATTTCATCGCCCGGGAGGGATTCGACCCGGTCTACGGAGCCAGGCCGCTCAAGAGGTTCATCCAGCGGGAGCTGGAGACGAAGCTGGGCAGGTCCATCATTGCAGGAGACATCGTGGAAGGCACGCAGGTGAGGGTGGACGTGAAAAACGACGAGCTCGTCTTCAAAGCCGAAAGTGCCGGGCCGGAAAAGGTCAGGTCCCGAACCTCGGGCTGAGGGACTTCTTTCGGTGAGGCCTCAGGGATGACGTCAGCCGTACTGCCGGATGAACTCCATGATCTTCTCCCGGTAGACGAAGGACTGCCGCGATATGAATGCATCGATGTGCCCCACGCCGTCGAGGATGAGGAGGTCTTTGGGCCCTGCAGCCACCTCGTGCATCCGGATGGAGTGGGAGAAGGGGACTACACCGTCGATGGTGCCGTGGATGAAGAGCTTGGGCACCAGGCTGGAAGGCAGCGTATCCAGGGCCGAGTAACCCTCGGCGGGCACGGTGCACTCCATGGCCGGATAGGCCTCGCAGAACAGGGCATGAAACGAGTACAGGCCGGCCTCCAGGATGGCACCCGACAGGCCCGGGAAATCAGGCAGTATCCTGGCCAGGGTGTAAGCCCCCATGGACTGGCCGAAGCCGAAGACCGAGCCTCCGAAGGTCCCGGGATTCCCGAGGATGTGGCTGAACACCAGCCTGGCATCGTCCTGGATCCCCTTCAGGGTGGGCGTGCCCTTGGACTGGCCGTACCCGCCGTAGTCAAAGGCCAGGATGGGAAAACCCGC
This sequence comes from Thermodesulfobacteriota bacterium, assembly GCA_025454155.1. Lineage (GTDB taxonomy): Bacteria > Desulfobacterota > Desulfomonilia > UBA1062 > UBA1062 > MWEI01. The sequence goes on along the minus strand of JALOOZ010000001.1, from coordinate 23,556 downwards.
CTCCAGCAGGAACATGACCCCTGTGACGTGAGACGTCATGTTCTCGGCATTGCCGTGGAGGTGCACGATGAGCTGAGGCCGGGCATTGTCCGGCTTGGGGTGGATGTACCAGCAGTGGATGCGGCCGTCCAGCCAGAGGTCCTCCCTCTGGAAGCCTCTGGTGGCGGGATCGAAGTACACGTAGCCGTCCGGGTAGAAGCAGGCCTGCTCGGTGATCTTCATCGCACCCTTATAGAGCATGCATGGCCTGACCGCAAGGCTGTATTGACTGTGGCTGCCGGTCCTGTCTCCTGAAACGGCGCTTGACGGAATCCGTCTTCAGGTGGGGGTCCTGCGTACAAACAGCGGCGATATCATCGAGGGGTATTCAGCCCTGTTGGCCCGTGACCATCGGTAGGCAGGCCCCGGTGTTCGACCCGCCGGTCATGTGCGGCCCCGGGAAGATCGCGGGGCAGTCCCTGTGCCGGACCGATGGAATCCTCCGGAAAAGGTTCCTCGCCGGGCTTATAGGTCATGATTCCTTCGGCTGAGAACAACCCACCGGCGGTCTGAATCTCGGCATCTGTAGGCACTCGCAGTTCAGGGCCGGCCGGGAGCCCCAGCCACCGGCGCTTGCTGGCTCCCATGGGGTGATAGGGTACAATGGTCAGGAAGGAGATCCCCAGTGAACGAAGAAAGCCGGCCCAGCCTTTGATGTTATCCTGCCCGTCGGTCAGACCCGGCACCAGTGGAAGGCGCGGCCAGACAGCAGGCGCCCCCTGCCCGCTTCCGGCCTCGACAAGGGCCTTCAGGTTCTTTTTGATCACCGTGTTGTCGGCACCGCACATCTGCCGGTGCTGCTCTCTGTCATAGATCTTGATGTCGAAGAGTACGAGACGAAGCTCCCGGAGGAGAGGACGCAGCCTCTTGAGGTCGAAGAATCCACAGGTCTCCATGGCGATGTGAATGCCTTCGGTGCGCAGAGACCTTGCCAGCCTGGCGGAAAAGTCCGGATACAGGGTTGGTTCCCCGCCGGTGAAGGTAACCCCGCCTCCGGAGGTCGTGAAGAGCGAGAACTCGGGGCGCAGCTCCTCCACAACATCTTCGGGAGACCGTTGGACGCCGAAGAGAGTCATGGCACCCGATGGGCAGCTGTCGATACAGGTGAAACACCCCCTGCACCTTGTTGTATCCCTCGTACCGACTTCGGCCAGGGCGTGTTCCGGGCATTTCCTTACACACGTACCGCAGTTGATGCAGAGCGCGGGTTTGAATGCAATCTCTGAGCCCGCCTTCCAGGATTCGACGTTCTGGCACCAGGGACACCGCAAGGGGCACCCTTTGAAAAAGACCAGGCTCCGTATCCCGGGGCCGTCGTGAAGGCAGAAATGCTGCAGGGAGAAGACGAGAGGCTCAGGTGATACCATGGGCTGTCCTCTCGATGATCTCGTCCTGCACGGCGGGCTGGAGGTCATTGAAATAGGCACAATAACCGGCCACACGGACCACGATACCGGGGTATGATGCGGGGTCCCTCTTCGCAGCCTTGAGCGTCTCGGTATCGAGTATGTTCACCTGAACCTGCATCCCCCCGAGGGCGAAATAATTCTTCAAGAGGCTCACCAGGGCCTTCCGTCCAGTCTTGCCCTGGACTATCTGCCTGTCGAACTTCAGGTTCAAGGCATGGCAGTTCATCCACTTCCTGCTGTCCAGGGAGGCTGCTGAACGCAGAACGGCCGTGGGACCCATTCGGTCGCACCCATCCACCGGGGCAAGACCGTTGGAGAGCCGCCGGCCGGCCGGCCGCCCGTTGGGAAGGGCCCCGGTCACGCGGCCGAAGCCGATGTGGCAGGTCATGGAGTAGAACCCGGGAACATACCGCCCTCCGCGCGAGTTCTTGTGGGCTGAAAGGGCGTCGGAAAAGGCGTCGGCCGCGAGCTGGGTCATATGGTCCACGTCCGGATCGCCGTTGCCGTACCGTGGCAGCTTCGAGGCCAGTTCAACCCTCAGGTCCTCCCTGCCGCGGAAGTTGTCCTGCAGGATCCCGACAAACTCGTCCAGGCTGAAACGCTTCTGATCAAAGATGATCCTCTTCAGGGCGTAGAGGGAGTCGCCCGCATCGGCGAGCCCTGCCGCCTGGATGGAGGTGTAATCATAAAGGCCGCCCCCCCAGGTCACATCCTTGCCCGTCTCGAGGCAGCCCTCGGTGAGGATCGAATTCACCGGTGTCGGCCGGATTGTCCGGTAGACCTCCTCCAGCCATCCGATCACCTTCACCATGTCATCGACCCCGTGGCGGACCTGGGCCCGGAAAGCATCGAGTACGTCGTCAAAGGTTTTCATCGTGGAGACCGGCGGTGTGGGGGCGCCGAAGCGGCGGCGGCCCTCGATCCGGGCCTTTCCGTGGAAGCGCCTGCCTTCATTGAGTGCCAGCTCCAGGCAGAGAGGTAGGTTGAAGAGCGCGGCGTCCGAAGAGTTGTACGTGCGTCCCTGGCTTGCCATCTCCACGCAGCCGATGACGGCGTAGTCCCGGGCGTGCTCCCTGGTCATGCCAGCTTCCTGGAGGGCTCTGACTACGGCCGTGTCCCCGAAGAAGGAGGGCCTGCTGGTGCCCATCTGGAGAAGCTCCACGCTTTTCTGGAAAAACCATTCGGGTGTGGCGGGATGGATGCGGACATGCACAGCCGGCTCACGGGTCAGGACCTGGGCATAGGCGTCCAGGATAAGGCCGGAAAGCTCGTTGGTCAGGTCATTCCCCTTTTCGTCCGTGCCCCCCAGGGTAAAGGCCTGGGCGACCCCGTTGCCGCTGAAGAACTGATCCACCCGCTGGGAATAGAGCGGCATGGTCTCGCAGGTCTTCAGGCAGAAACAGGCCGTCATCTCCGTGGCCTGCCCGGTGTTCAGCCGGCCCAGTTCAACATCGCTCCGATAGAGGGGCAGCAGGATCTGGTCCATCCGGCCGAAGGAGAGCCCCTGTTCGAAGTCCTCCAGGTTCAGGGCCATGTGGATGAGCCAGGTTGCCTGCAAACCCTCGAGATAGGTCCGGGCGGGTTCAAAGGGAACCCGTCGGCAGGCGGCGGCCGCTGCCAGGAGTTCGGCCCTTCGCTGTTCAGACTCCCCCTTCATCTGCGCGAGATGTTCGGCCTCGGCGGCAAGGTTTTCCGCCATCTTTCTGATGCCGTCTATGGTGATCAGCACTGAGCTGAAGAAGGCCCTCTGATCGGCATCAAGGCGGGATCCGTCTGCAAGTCTCCCCTCCTCCAGCCTCTGTTTGGCCTCCCCATACGGGCCGCGCAAACCCTCATGTACGACCATCCAGTAGTTTCCGACCTGATGGCCGATGCCCGCCTCCTCCGTCACGAAGTGGCGTTTGGCCCTGAAGAAATCCAGAAAATAGGAAAGACGCCCCGGCTTGAGGAGCGCCTTTGCGCCCACGCTCTTGAACGCGTTCTTGAGCCCGAGGTGAAGGACTCCAGCGGTTTCCTGGATGGTCAGTTTCAGGGGAATGGTCCGTTTCCCCAGCCGGGCGAAATCCTCCAGGATGTTGATCGATCCGCCCTCGATGTAGTAGTTGGCTGCAATGCGCTTGGAGGTCATGTTGCCGATGATGATCTCATCATCGTAAATGCGGGGCTTGCGGTGAGAGAATATGTACTGCAGGGTCAGGGCTCGATGGACCAGGGGATGCTCAAGCTTGGCGCTCCGGCGACCCTCCCTGGAACTCCAGAATTCCTCCATGAGCTTCGGCCGTTCCAGACAGATCGAGTACGGCGTGGACAGCAGCTTCGCCCTGATGGCGGCGATGCGGGGAGTCGGGGGGGTAAACCCTTCCACAGGGGCCACCGCCGCGGATGTCAAGGATGCCGAGAAACGCGGTAATCCAGCCATGGGAAAAACCTCCTTCTGGTGGAACTCCTTCGCCCGTGATTTCCTGATGCGGGGACCACCGCTGCGCAATCCGATTATCCTAATTATATCATGAGTCTTGCATCAGATCCATATGAGAGTGCTAGGGGCATGGATGGAATGAATAGGCCCTGAATCCTCAGTATGGCCGTTGACCGAAGATCATGGTACCGATGCGTACCATGGTGGCCCCTTCCTCGATGGCTATGGGAAAGGAGTCGCTCATGCCCATGGAGAGGATCTCCATCCGTACGTTCGGGATATCCTGTGAACCGATCTCCTCGAACAGAGCCCTGGTCTGCCGGAAGAACGGCCTGAGCCCCTCGAAGTCGTCCAGGAAAGGCCCCATGGTCATGAGTCCCTTCACGCGGAGGTTCGGCAGCACAGCCATCTGCATGATCAGCTCTGCCACCGCCCCGGGCATGGCGCCGTGCTTGTTCTCTTCGCGGCCGCTGTTCACCTCGACGAGCACGGGCATGACCTTGCCGTGCTTTGCCGCATGCTGATCGATCATGGCCGCGAGCTCCAGGCTGTCCACGGTCTGGATCATGTCGAAGAGCGGCACGATGTGTTTGACCTTGTTTTTCTGGATATGGCCGATGAAGTGCCAGGTGGCCTTATCGCCGATGGCCTCGATCATGGCGCGCGATTCCTGGAAATAATTCTCGCCGATGTCGGTGATGCCTGCATCGATGACCTCCAGGATCTCTGATGCATACCTCGCCTTGGCCGCGGCCAGCACCGTTATGCCCCGGGGGATCCCTGCGAGGAGCCTGGCTGCATTGTCCCTGATCTGCCCCATGGTTTTCCCCTAAGCCCTGAGGATATCGATGTCAATCAGCAATCGCATCCCCAGGGGATCACCGTTGACAGGCCCTGTGCAAGCGTGTAACCATCATCGGAAATCGGTTTCCTATGGCCAAGGAGTCCAGCCATGTTCACCTACGACGAGATGGAACGGAAGAGCATCCTGATATTGCGCATCCTGAACCAGGCGCAGGGTTCGGTGGGGGCGCGGATCATCGCACGCAGGCTCAAGGACTACGGGGTGAGCCTGAGCGAACGGGCCGTGCGGTACCACCTCCAGTTCATGGACACCAAGGAACTGACCAGGTTCGTGGGCCGCCGCGACGGCAGGGTCATTACGGCAAAGGGCATCGAGGAGCTCAGGAACGCCAGGGTCCACGAAAAGGTTGGCTACTGCATCTCGCGCATGGAGATCCTCTCCTACAAAACCACCTTCGATGCACGTGCGGGCAGGGGCATGGTCCCCATCAACGTCTCGTTCTTTCCCCAGCAGCATTTCAGGGATGCCCTCAAGGGTATGAAGACGGCCTTCGACAAGGGGTGCTGCGTCAGCGAGCTGGTGGCGGTAGCCCCTGAAGGGGCTTTCCTGGGCGACGTGCACGTGCCCGACGGATGCATCGGCTTTGCAACGGTGTGCAGCATCGTGCTCACCGGCATGCTCCTCAAGCGTGGCATACCGGTGGAATCCAAGTTCGGCGGCATCCTCCAGATGAGCGAACACAAGCCCATGCGGTTCGTGGAGCTCATCCATTACTCCGGCACTTCCCTTGACCCCTCTGAGGCCTTCATCAGCGCCCGCATGACCGCGGTTCGGGGAGTGCTGCAGCACGGCGAAGGCAAGATCCTGGCCAACCTCTCCGAGATCGCCGGGGTGTGCAGGGACGGAGTCGAGGAGGTCATCAGGGATCTGAAGGACGTGGGCATGACACCGGTGATCACCATGGGCAAGATGGGGGAGTCCGTCTGCCAGGCACCGGTGGACGTGAACAAGATGGGCGTCATCCTCATCGGCGGCCTGAACCCGGTGGCAGCCATCAGGGAGGCGGGCATCGAAGAGACCAACCTGCCCATGTCCACGGTCATGGACTACAAGGATCTCCGGCGTTTCTCGTCGGTCTGCCGTGAGCATCTCGGGTGAACCGTCGGTGCGGAACCTACTCCAGTGAGATCCTGGTCCGTTTGATGATCTCGTCCTTCACCGTGTCCGGCAGATCGACGAAGTAAGCACAGTAGCCGGCCACACGCACCACGATGCCAGGGTGCCTGCCCGGGTTGGCCCTGGCATCCTCCAGCACCTCTGGATCGAGCACGTTGAGCTGCATTTCCATGCCGCCCTGGGAGAAGAAGCCCTTTGCCAGCGCGGTCATGGTGTCAACGGCACGGTCCCCCTTCAGCGACGGCACATCGAAGCGCAGGTTCAGGGCATAGCCGTTCGGGGAGAGCTTCGAGTCCACTGCAGCCACGGAGTTGAGCAGGGCCGTGGGACCCTGCCTGTCGCTCCCGTTGCAGCACCCCATGCTTGCCGCAAAGGGCTCGCCCGCCATCCTGCCGCTCGGCAGGGCGCCGGTCCTGTGGCCGAAGCCCACGTGGGTGGTGGACGAGTAGAACCCTGAGATGTAGGGGCCTCCCCGGGTGCTGCGGTGTTTTGCCAGCGCATCGTGGAAGATGTGCGCCACCAGGTCTGCATGGCGGTCGGGGAGTGCGTGGTCATTGCCGAACTTGGGGGCGGCGAGCAGCTCGGCCCTGAGCTTCCCAAGCCCCTTGAAATTCACCTTCATGGCCTCGACCACCTCGTTCAGGCTGTGCGACCTGCGCCTGAACACCACCTCGTCCATGGCCGCAAGGGAGTCGGCCACGTCTGCCACGCCCACGCCCTGGATGCCGCTCGAGTTGTACAGGGCACCTCCCGCGGTCACGTCGTTGCCGCTCTCCAGGCACCCCCTCACCAGCATAGAGGAAAAAGGAGTGGGGTGGTAGTCGCGGTTGGCCTTCTCCATGACCTGGATGTCCTTGATCAGACGTCTTACCATGTGGTCCACCTGGATTCTGAAGGCTTCGATGACATCATCCATGGACCTGAAGCCCGATGGATCGGGCGTCCTTGCCCCGATTCGCAGTCTGGAGCCAGGTTTCCTGCCCCGGTTCAGGGCGAGGACCAGGCACATGGGCAGGTTGAAGAGAGCGGCATCGGTGGAGCAGAAGCTCCTTCCCGGCAAAGTGGGTTCCACACAGCCGACCACGCCGTAGTCCCGTGCCTCACCCTCCGGGTAGCCGTGGGCCATGAGAGCAGCGATGGTCGCCTCGTCGTTGAACAGGCCGGGCACCGCGTTGCCCTTGCAGGCCACCTCCACGGCTCGGCGCACATACTCCTCCGGAGATGACGTGCTGATCCGGGCCATGTAGTTCGGATCGCGCAGCCCTGCGAGCTCCATGACGTCGAGGAACAGCCAGGTGAGATCGTTCACCGCGTCCCTGCCCTCGCCGTCCACACCGCCCACCGTGGCGGCCTGGGCCACCAGATAGCCCCCGTGATACTCGCTGACCCTGCTGGAAAGCAGGAACATGTGCTCGGTGGTCTTGGCCGAGAAGCACAGCAGCAGATCCAGGGCCTGCTCGCGGGTCAGCCGGCCTGAGTCGATGTCGGCCCTGTAGAAGGGGTAGAGGTACTGGTCGATCCGGCCGAACGATATGGCGGAGTTCAATCCCTCCAGACAAACCGCCATGTGCGTGAGCCACAGTGACTGGAGGGCCTCGTGCAGCGTCTCGGCAGGCTCCAGGGGCACCTTGGCGCAGATGCGGGCGATCTCCCGGAGCTCTTGCTTCCGTGCCGGGTCTCCTTCACGGACGGCGAGGCGTGAGGCCTCCTCTGAGAGCCTGTTTGCATAGTCGGCGAGGCCTTCACAGACAATGAGCGCCGCGGCCTGGAGGTCGCTCTTCGGCTCATCCAGGACCTCCATGTAACCCCTGATTCCCAGTGCGATCATCCTATCGTAACCGGGCAGGAAATGGCCGATGCCGCCGCTCTCGTTGATGAGATAGTAAGTGGCCGAAAGCTGCTCCAGCAGGAAGCGCGACAGGCTGGGGCTGTACCACTTGAATGCACGCGCGCCCATGTTCCGGAAGTACCAGTAGAGATTGACCTTGAAGAGGAGTCGCATCCGGTCGGCCCAGGAGATGGGATAGGGATTCGTCTTCCTCCTGTCCATCCACAGGAGCTCTTCACTCATGACCGTTCCGGCAAGCTCGGGCTGGATGATGCATGATTTGCGGTGACCGCCCACGTTACCTGCAATGAGCTCGTCCGCGAAGATTTTCACCGACTTTCTCCTGAGCAGGTAGCGCAGGGCCTTGGCCTTTCGGATCACCATGGGCTCGTCCGGGTTATCGTGTTCCTTGAAGAACTCGGTGATGAGAATCGCCCGCTCCGTGCACAGGTGAACCTTCTGGGCGAAAAGGGCTTCCTTTATGCGCCTGAAGCGCTCCGGAGTCTGCCGCGCCTCGCGGATGCGTTCGATCCTTTCTGTCTGTGCCCTCATTGCTGAATCCTCCCTGGAGCAATCCCGCTCATGTGATCATGACCTTGTCTCGAGGAGCATCCCGCTCGTGCCTGGGTGTCAGTCTGGAGATCTTCCAATGCTCGTCTTCGGCCGCCATGGAGAGGGCGGCCAGAGAGCACACCCCGGGCATGCAGAACGAAGCCCTCCCGAAACTGTCCCTTTTCGGCTCGAAGTATCCACCCCTGGGCCTGTATGATAGTCGGTCGATATCGGCACCCTTGCTTCGATTCATGCTTCACTCCTTGAAAAATGCGCAACCGGTCTCAGTTCAGTTTCCGGATAGATCTGGCCGTGCAGGGGCGGCATGGAGTTGTACACCCAGTCGATGTCCATGTGTCCGAGCGTGATCCCCCGGGCTTTTCCAAACCCGCCGAACACCCCCCGCACGAGCACGTCCTCCATCTGCAGGGTCAGGCCGAACACCGCCACGCTCATGCCCTGCTTCAGTTCCTTGAGGTCTTCGCCGTATGCGAAGGGCGAGAAAACGAGCCGCGTGCTGCCTGAGGCCTGGCACTGGATGAGGGGGACAATGACAGGAAAGCCGTCGCTGCCCACGAGGGAAAGGAACTTGACCGTGTCGAGCCTGTTGAACAGGCTCTCGGCCCAGGGCTTCAATATACGGACTCTTGTGTCCGGGCGTGCCGCCGGCTTGGCGAACCCGGTAAGGATCGAGGCCAGGACGATCCTGAGCAGGGGCAGGCCTTCCCTGCCCCAGGTTTCTTTCAGGTCCATGTAATGGATGGTGTGCAGCCCTGTATAGGCGTTGTAGCGGAACATGGGTTTGTTGTTGAACATCTCATGGTCCTCGCCGTGGGTCTCCGTGTGGGTCCACACCGCCTTGCCCCGCCACAGGCTGCGGTCCATGGTCATGATGGCGAAGCCGGTCTTGGGATTGGCGCGCACGTGCTTCTTGCTGAGCCCCTCTGAAAACTGGCCCCAGATGAGCTGCGAAGGGGTTTTTGCCTGCAGGGCCGTGATCAGGGTGATGTGGGGCAGGCCGTCCGGATTGACGGTGGCGATGAGACCCACCTTGGCCTCGGGCTCGAACTGCTTCATATCATGAGTATCAAAGCTCGCAGAGGTCCTTTTCATACACTTCCTCCCTTGATCACGCTCAGGGCGGCCTTCTCCGCCGCCTCCAGCCTCAGCGGACCGCTGAGGTGAACTATCCTCGCATCCACTCCCGAGCCCCGGGCAACGACAGCCAGGTGCTCCGCCTCATCCCTGCCGAGCAGGCCGTTCCCCCTGAAGCGCCAGTCCAAGCCCAGACCATCGTACTTGTTCAGGCACAGGTTGTTGAAGCTGCACAGCTCCCACCTGTCCACCAGGGCACCCAGGTTCCCCTTGAGGAAGGCGCCGATGCCGCGGAGGTTTTCGGAGGATGCCGTGCATCCCGGGATGAGGGGCGTGCGCACCCAGAGCTCCCGGGGGCAGCCACGATCCCTCATGAACCCGCCCAGCCTGAGGAGGTTCTCGAGCACCTTTGCGTTCGTCACGCCGGTAAAGGCACGGTGCCGCTCCGGGTCGATCTCCTTGATGTCGTAAAGCACCATGTCCGCATGGGGCAGGAGCGACTCCAGGGTGTCCCAGCCGCACTGGCCGCAGGTGTCGAGGGCCGTGTGCACACCCGTGCCCTTCAGGGCCTTCAGCAGCTCCAGGCTGAAGTCCGCCTGCATGGTGGGCTCTCCGCCGGAAAGAGTCACCCCGCCGCCGGACTTATCGAAGTAGACCCGGTCCTTGAGCACCTCGCTCACGAGGGCATCCAGACTGTAGGCCTGCCCGTAGGCCTCCAGGGCCGTTGAAGGGCATACATCGGTGCACTTCAGGCAGCCCGTGCATCTCTCCCGGTCGATGGCGATGCCTTTCTTGCCTGCGGTCAGGGCCCTTTCCGGGCACGCATCGAGGCAGCTCCGGCACCCTATGCACCGTGAGCCCACCCAGTGAACCTGGAACTTCGGGGAGATGCTCTCCGGGTTATGGCACCACACACAGGACAACGGGCAGCCCTTGAAAAAGACCGTGCTCCTGATGCCCGGCCCGTCCTCGGTGGACATGCGCTGGATGCGGAGGATGGTGCCGGTGTTGTTGTTCTCTGTTCTCATCGTTTTTCACTGGCCGAACCGGGCGGGTAAAGGCTCCCTTTCACGTTAGACGTTCTCCGGTGACACTGTGTGTTCTGCGCCTCCCTGGAATGATCAACTCCTGGGGAGTCGATCATTCCAGGGATGTCAGGTTCTTCTCCCTTGAGAGCGATCTTCCTACAGCGCATCATGGCTGATCCTGGCAATGAGCTCGTTCTGCAGCTCCCTGCCCACGCTCGTGAAGTATGCGTTGTAGCCCGTAATCCGCACCAGCAGCGAACGGTAGTCCTCGGGCCGCCTCTGGGCATCCTTGAGGGTATCCGCATCGATCATGTTCAGCTGCAGGCAGGTGCCCCCGTTCTCCGCATATCCGCGCAGGAAGGCCTTGAACTTCTCCTTGTGCTCAGGGTCCTTGAGGAGCGAGGGGTTGATGGAGATGGTGTGGCTGGCGCCGTTGGGCAGGCAGTTGCGGTAGCCCAGGTAATCGCCCATGCCGTCTGCAGATGCACCGCCCAGGGCCTTGCCCACCGAGTTGGTGTTGGCCGTGGGCCCGTTGATGTCGGCGCCGTTGGATGGACAGATGGCGTTGGAGAGGAACCTGCCCTTGGGTCTGCCGTCCGGGCTTGCCGGCAGGATGAAGCCGTCGGCCACCCAGTAGTTCCAGCTGAGCATGCCGGGCCTGAACTGCCTGTTCGTGGAGACGGTTCTGTACTTCCAGGCCTCCTCGCACCACAGCTTCATCACCTGTGAGGCCATGGCGTCGGCAGCGTCGTCGTCCTGTCCGTACTTGGGGGCCTTGAATCGCGCCTTGGCCTGTAGGGTTTCGTGACCTTCCCAGTTGGCCTTCAGCGCAGCGATGAGTTCGTCCATGGTGCACTCCCTCTTCTCGTACACCAGGTGTTTGATCGCCAGCAGGCTGTCCACCGTGGTGGCGAACGTCACCGCCTCCAGGGTGGTGAAGCTCAGCTCGGCCCCCCCCTGGGTCACGTCGAGCCCCTGCTCGGCGCAGCCCTTGACCAGGCACGAGAGGTACGGCGTGGGGCAGAAACGGGCCCGGATCGATTCCGACTGCTCGTAGAGTGCCGCACAGCAGGCGACGATGTGGCGGGTCTGCTCCACATAGGCCTTCCAGAACGCTTCCCAGTCTTTGAAATGCCGCGGATCGCCGGTCTTTGGACCTGCCTGGGCCACCTTCTCCTTCTTGAGGGTTATGGGGTCGATGAAGTCGAAGAAGTCCTTCCCGTCGTTCAGGGAAAGCTCAACGGCCTTGAGCAGATTCAGGTTGTTGTCCACCGTACCCGAGCGGTCGTTACCCACCATGGTGTTTTCCAGGCATCCTACCGGCGCGTAATCGTGCACGTTTGCCTCGTTGATCAGGTGCGTCACCCCCGCCTTCCTCGCCTCCACCATCATGCCGGCCATGGACCGTTCGTCGAAGTTGATGAGGAAGGGCGAGCCCTGGCTGGACCCGACCATGTCCACCACGGTGTCGAGCAGGGCGTCCGGGCTGTTCCGGTGGAGGCGCACGTTGGGTTTGGGCTCGAGGATGGGAGTCATCTCGTCGATGACCTCCAGCATGGCGTACGTCAGCTCATTGGTCATGTCTTTGCCGCCCTCACCCATGCCCGACAGGGTGATGAGCTGTCCGTAGCCTGCAGTGATGCCGTTGTTGCCGATGCGCACCATGGCGTCGTAGGCCGTGTTGGCGTGCACCCAGAAGCACTTCATGACCTCCTTGCCGAACTCGGGATCCATGCCCTCTTCGATGGATCGCCGCCAGAAAGGAAGCAGGTACTGATCGATGCGGCCGAAGGACACACCCGGGCCCGGGTAGTTCTCGTCGCTTATGATGAGCATGTGGGTGAGCCAGAGGGACTGCAGGGCCTCCCAGAAGGTACGTGCCGGCTCCCAGGGGACGCGCTTGAGATTGGCCGCCATCTGCTTCAGCTCTGCCTTGCGGACAAAGGCCTTCTCCTCATCCGCCATCTTGTCGCACAGCGCGGCATATCTGGCGGCAAGTTCCCGGGGCATGGTGGCGGCTGTCATCATGGCCCTGAGCTGTGCGCCCTTCCTTCCCTGCCTGTCTTTTGGACCCAATGCCTGGTAGTGCCTTTCAAGCTCCTCGTGAATGCCCATCCATCCGATCTTCAGCGCCCGCTCGTAGCCCGGTATGAGGTGGCCCGAGGTGGCACCCGAATTGCCGTAGCCGTGGTCGTGGAACCACTTCATGGCGGCGCGCACTCCATGTTTGCCATGTACCAGCCTGCTGCGCTCCCTGGCCTCTTTCTTCGACCAGCACATGGACGTCTGGATGTTGAATCGTGCACCGGCGATGAGGTCGCCCGGCAGGAGCTCCTGGGGCACGTGGTTCACCATGACCTCCTTGACGAACCATGCCTTGCGCTCCGCCAGGCTCCAGGACCAGAAGTCCGGGTGCAGCTTCACCGGCCTGGCCGCCTGTCTGATGGACGAACCGAAGGTCTGGAGAAAGGGGTAGGTCTCTGGCACGATGTAGAAGGTCATCTCGTCGAAGACCTCGTCCCAGTCGGTGCCTGTGGTCCAGGCCGTGAACTCGTTGTTCCAGGCCCGTTTCGCCCCTTCGAAATAGTAGTCGCGGAGCCACGTGATCCTGGGGGAGAGGTTCTTCGGCTCCTTGATTTTTTTCGTTACCTGGAGCGCTTCTGCCATGCTCATTGCCTGACCTCCTTCACTGCCTGGGTGAGGATCCTCCTGAGGTGACGCTCGCCGTGGGTGAGCGTCTCGTGCATGATGGCTCCTGCCCTGTCTGAGTCCTTGTCTTCAATGGCCTTGACCAGCCGCCGGTGGAATACGATCGTCTCCGGCACCATGTCCGCATCCGAGAAGAAGAGGGTGGTGAAGTTCATGTAAACCGGCTTGAACGAATTGATGAGCAGCGGGTAGATGAGGTTGCCCGATGCCATGCCCATCAGGTGATGGAAGCTGAAGTCGAGCCCGGTGATTCTCTTCAGGTCCCTGGGGTTCGCCGTCTCCTCGGCATCGACGATGCCGTGGAACTCCTCCATGTGTTCTTCGGTGCGGTTCCTTGCTGCGAGACGGGAGGTTTCGGTTTCCACGAGCTGCCTTGTGGCGAGGAGACTGTCCAGCAGGTTCCGGTCGAGCCCTCCCTGCTGGTAATTGATGATGGAGTTCAGGATGGCGAGGGAACCCCCTTTGCGGTAGTCGTTCACGACGGTGCCGACCCTCGGTTTCATGGTGACCAGGCCTTTGGCGGCGAGGTCGATGAGGCCCTCGTGCACCACGGGTCTGCTCACGCCCAGCTGCAGGGCCAGTTCGCGCTCCGAGGGGAGTTTCTGGCCGATGGCTATCCTGCCGGTGAGGATGAGGTCTTCAAACCGGGAGATGAACACCTCGACCAGGCTGTCCGATTTCAGCGGCTTCAGGATGTCCTTCATGGCACCTCCGCAGGTGGCTGGTGGTATGGCCAGCTGACAATATACACGTGAACCGCGGGAGTGGCAAGGGGAAAAGGTGCAGGGATCAGGTCTTCTGTCGGCCTGCGTATTTACTCCAAACCTCCTGTGGGTATACTATGGGGTAAGAAGTCTTTCAGAGGAGGTCGCCTGCATGCACTATGATACCATCGTCTATGAACCCCGGGAGCCGGGCATCGGCATCCTGACGCTCAACCGTCCTGACACGTACAATGCGGTCAATCAGCACATGATGGAGGAGCTGGAGCATTTCTGGCTGAATCGCGAGAACGACGTGGACACCCGGGTGGTCATGCTCAGAGGGAACGGGGACAAGGGGTTCTGTGCCGGCCTGGACATGAAGGAGGCCATGCAGATCCAGGAGAGGATGAATGCCCACCAGTTCTACCACGCCCAGTGCCGCATGGGCAGGCTGATGCTGAAGATGAGGCAGGTCCCGCAGGTCATCGTCTGCATGGTGCACGGTGCGGCAGCCGGTATCGGGTTCAGCTTCGCCCTTGCGTCCGATGTGCGCATCATCACCACGGATGCACGTTTTTCAGCTGCCTACATCAACATCGGCTTCGGTGGTGCGGACATGGCATGCAGCTACTTCCTGCCCCGCATGATCGGGGCGGGCCGGGCCTACGAGTTCATGCTCACCGGCAGTTTCATGACCGCCCGGGAGGCCATGGATCTCGGTTTCGCCAGCCGCATGGTGGAGCGGGACACGCTCATGGATACAGCGCTCCAGATCGCCAGGATCATGAACGGCAAGAACCCCGCAGGGCTGCGTATGACCAAGGAGGCCATCAACATCAATATGGATATCGGGGGACTGGAACAGGCCCTGGGCGTGGAGAACCGCAACCAGGCCCTGCTCTATGCGGAGCTCTTCAAAAAACCCGCCTGAAAGGAGTGACCATGGGCGCACACCAGAGTTCTCTTGTCATTGCAAAGGCACAGTCCGACATCGCCATCATCCCGAGAATGGCCAACCGCCACGGCCTCATCGCGGGTGCAACTGGCACCGGAAAGACGATCACGCTGAGGACACTGGCCGAGCAGTTCAGTGCCTTCGGGGTGCCCGTCTTCATGGCGGACGTGAAGGGCGACCTCTCCGGCCTTCCCCTGCCCGGCGGTGATAATCCCAAGGTCAACGATCGCATCAGGCAGCTGGGCCTCGAGGGATTCGGCTTCGAAGGTTATCCGGTGGTCTTCTGGGACGTCTTCGGGGAGCAGGGCCATCCGGTCCGCACCACAGTTTCAGAGATGGGCCCGGTGCTTCTGGGCCGCATCCTCATGCTCAACGAGATCCAGAGCGGGGTCCTCTCCATCGTGTTCAGGATCGCCGATGACAATGGGCTCCTCCTGCTCGACCTGAAGGATCTGCGCTCCATGCTCCAGTTTGTCGGAGATAAGGCGGAACAGTTCAAGACGCAGTACGGGAACATCTCATCGGCCAGCATCGGCGCCATCCAGCGCAGCCTGCTGACCCTCGAGGATCAGGGCGGCGAAAAGTTCTTCGGGGAGCCGGCCCTGAATCTCCACGATCTCATGCAGGCCGACACGAAGGCGCAGGGGGTCATCAACATCCTCGCCGCCGACAGGCTTATGCAGTCTCCGAAGCTGTACGCCACCTTTCTGCTCTGGATGCTCTCCGAGCTCTTCGAGCAGCTCCCGGAGGTGGGCGACCCTGAAAAGCCCAGGCTGGTCTTCTTCTTCGATGAGGCACATCTCCTCTTCGACGATGCCCCCAAGGCACTGGTGGAGAAGATCGAGCAGGTTGTACGCCTCATCCGCTCCAAGGGTGTGGGCATCTATTTCATCACCCAGAATCCCATCGACCTGCCGGAGACCGTCCTCGGACAGCTGGGGAACAGGGTCCAGCATGCCCTGAGGGCCTTCACTCCCAGAGACCAGAAGAGCGTGAAGGCAGCGGCGGAAACATTCCGCTCAGGGGAGGGGCTGGACGTGGCCAGGGTGATAACCGAGCTGGAGGTCGGCGAGGCCCTGGTGTCGATGCTCGACGAGAAAGGGGCCCCCACGGTGGTGCAGCGGGCCTTCATCTGCCCCCCTCACAGCCGGCTGACCCCGCTGAGCGCCCAGGAGCGGCTGGAGATCATCAGGGGATCGGTGATATACGGCCACTACGAAAAGGCCATTGACCGCGAATCGGCCTTTGAGATGCTCAAGGTCAGGGCCGAGCAGGCGGAGAAGGAACAGGAGGAGGTACGTGCGGAGAAGCAGGCATCCCCGAAGGGGCATTCCCAGGGCACAGACCTCTTCTCGGCCATGGCCAAGAGCGCTGCCCATGCCATCGGCAGCCAGGTCGGCAGGCAGATCATCCGCGGTGTCCTCGGTTCTATCTTCGGCGGGAGGCGGAGGTGAATCACATCCTTAAGACGGAGCGATGTGTTAACTTACCCCCCTGAAATCCAGCACCACTTTTATGGCGTTGGTCGCCTTTTTCGAACGGAAGCACTGTACGGCCTCCCGGTATCTTTCAATCGGGAAGGTGTTGGTGACAAGGCCTGAGAAACCACAGGGATCGCTCGCCATGAGCTTTAGTGCCATGTCAAAGGCGTCCAACTCATTTTCTTCGATGGGCTCTTTTCCTGAAAAGAGGGTTCCGGTGACCTCGATCTCTTTCCATACCACCAGCGACCAGTCCACCTTTCGGGTGATATGGAAATCCAGGCCGGTGAGCACGACCTTACCGTTGCTCCTGACAAGGCGGAGGTCGTCTTCCACCGAAGATTCCGAGGCCACGCTGTCGTAGATTATGTCGGGGCCCTTGTTGCCGTAGAGCACCTGCTTGCTGAGAAGCGGGGCAAAGAGTGATCCCCCAGTCGCTCCGGCAACCCTGTCATAGAGCTTTTTCATGTCGCGTTCCGATATGACCTCGGTGGCGCCGAGCTTGATGGCCATTTCCACCTGCATGGGATAGCGTGCCAGCGAGATGATCCGACATCGGGAGCCCAGTGCCCTCAGCGCCTTTATGGTAAGGAGACCTATGATCCCCGCACCCACCACGACAACGGTGTCATCATGCCGGGGCATATGACGTGCCACCGCATGCAGGGCAATGGTGAAGGGCTCGGCGAGCACCGCCACATCGTCCGGCACATGATCGGGAACCAGGTGGAATTGTTTCTCATACCCCAGCAGGTTCTCGCTGAACCCGCCTCCACCGAACCCCCCGAACCTCCTCCTGCCGCCGCACTCACGCTCGCGATCGGTCCCGTCCCCAATGCCTAGAAGGCAGAAGCAGTGCTGGTAGTTACCTTGCAGGCAGCTGGGGCAGGGCCTGAATCCGAAGAAGGAGCACCGGGCCACGGGATTATATACAACCCGATCCCCCGGCCGGAGCCCGCTGACGGCTGACCCGACTTCAGCTATGGTTCCCACGACTTCATGGCCCATGGGAACGGGGTTCACGGGAGATGCCATGATGCTGGGATACAGAGACATCGAGACCGTCATCTGATGCAGGTCTGATGCGCAGATGCCTGCCAATCGGGTTTTCACCAGAACCTGGTTCGGGTGAAAGATCTTCGGAACCGGCCATGTTTCGCTATATTTGACCAGGAAGAAATCTCCGCCCAGTCCGACCTTTTTCAGGGCGATCCTGGGGAGGCTGTAATTGAACATGAGTCCCTTCATGGTGAATCCTCCCAAGACCAGTCCCTCATGGCTCAATCCCCGCTTGCATGAAGATCTCCCTGGCGCGCTCCAGGCGTTCGCACTCCGGCCAGGAGCTCATCAGATGGTTGTCGCGACAGGGGTCGTCGGCTCCTATCTTGGCGCTCTTCTCGTGCCAGAGGGGATTATAGGCCAACAGCGCGGCTTTCTTGACGCCGAGGCAACCAAGGAAACCGGCGATTCCGGTAATGTTTTCCGTGGAATCGGTGATGTCAGGGATAAGTGGAATCCGCGGGAGGAGCGTCCTGCCGTCGGCCGCAGCCGCGGCATGCAGTCTGGTGAAGTTGTCGAGGATCCGCGCATTGGACACACCGCAGTAGTGCTCATGAGCCTTCGAGTCCATGAGCTTGATGTCATAGTAGATGGCATCGAGATATGGATACAACCTGTCCATGAAACGATCGAGATCGAATTGGCCGCATGTTTCGAGGAGGGTGCCTATCCCGTGGGTTTTCAGGAGGGAAAGCAGCTGCGAGACGAAGTCCATGAAGAGGGTCGGTTCGCCTCCGGAGAGTGTCACGCCCCCTCCTGAGGTTTCAAAAAAGGGCTTGTCCACGATCACCTTAGCAGCGATCTCCTCTATGCTCATCTCCCGGCCCACCCTGCTCAGGGCACCTGATGGGCAGAACCCGGTGCAGGCGAAGCAGAGATCGCACCTGTTCCGGTCGACATAGAGGGAGTTCACGCGCGACAGGGCCCCCCTGGGACAGGTGGAGAGACATGTATCACAGCCGATGCACTCTTTCGCATCATATGAGATTTCCTCTCCGGAGCCCTTGCTTTCCGGGTTATGGCACCATACGCATGAAAGAGGACAGCCTTTGAAAAAGACCACGCTTCGGATGCCCGGGCCGTCATCCAGGGAGTTGCCCTTGATGTCCAGGATGAGAGGTGAGCGCTGAACTTTTTCCGGGGTGCTCTTCATGGTTCCTCGAATTTCCCCTTCACCGTTCGATGCCGTACTCGGCCCGGTGGATGAGCTCGAGCTGCAGGTCTCTGTGAAGGGTTACGAAGTAGGCGTTGTAGCCCGAGATCCGGACCAGCAGGTTGCGGTAGCTGTCCGGGTAGGCCATGGCGTCCCGCAGCGTGTCAGAGGTCACCACGTTCATCTGCATCTGCATGCCGCCGAGGGTGAAGTAGGTCTTCACGTAGGAGAACATATCCTGCACCGCCTTCTCCCGGGTATCATGGGGGGAAGGAACGATCTTTACATTAAAGGCCAGGTTGTTGGTGATGTTGTGCGGATCGAGGCGCGCCACGTCGCGCATATTGTCCAGGAGGCTTCTCGATGCGTTCGGCTCCGGGGTTAGGCCGGGGGTGAAGGGTTGGCCTGCCCGCCTACCGGACGGCAGCGCACCGGTAAGCGTGCCGAAGGCGACATGCTGGGACATGGACCAGAAGCCCACCGTGTACTTCCCGCCGCGATAGTGCGGAATCGGGGTGTAGTAGTCGTGGGCGAACTTGGTGATGCGGTTGGCCATGGCCACCGCCTCGTCGCTGCCGGAGCCGAAGAAGGGCACCTTCTTGGTGACCATGGCATGGAGTGCCGGGTCATTCCGAAAATCGGTATCCACGGCCCGCTTGAGGTGGGCGAAAGGAACCTTCTTTTCGTCGAAGACCAGCTTCTTGATGACCATGAGCGAATCGGTAACGTCTGCCAGCCCGATGATGGCGGTGCCGGAGCTGTTGTATTTTGCGCCGCCCTTCGTGGCGTCCAGGCCGTTGCGGCTGCATCCGTCGATGAGGGCGGAGATGTACGGTGTGGGCCGCACGTACTGGTGCTCCGCAGCATACCAGTTGTTGAGCTGTATGGACTGGTCGATCAGAAAAGTGAATTGGGTGAGAAAGGCCTCATAGAACTGTTCGAAGCTCTTGAAATCGCCATTCTCGATTACCCCGGTGTCGGGTCCGAGTTTCCACCGCATGAGGGGGTGGGTCCCGTTGTTGAGGGCCATCTCCAGGGCCGCCACCAGGTTGATCAGCTGGAAGTTGGTATGTCCGGTGTGCTTGCCGGCGATGGTGGGCTCCACACACCCAACCGCAGCCCAGTCGTTCAGGTCTCGCTCGTCGTAGTTGAATTGCCTGAGCGACTCCATGATGACTGCGTCGTTGTGCATGGACGGGGTTGCGGCTGTGGTGAGATTCACCTCGCAGAGGCGCTTGAGGTAGGTGTCGCTGTTCTTGCCGGGGTGGTAGCGTGCGTTCATGTTGGGGTCGCGGAGCGAGAGCATCTCCGTGACCTTGAGAAAAAGATAGGTCATGTCGTTCACTGCGTCCTCGCCATCCGGGTTCACGCCCCCCAGGGTGATCGCCTGGTCGGAGGAACTCCCTCCGAAGTAGATTGTCGCTATGTAGGGCATGCAGGGGAGGTGGTCGGTGCAGCGGAAGAAGAAGCAACCGATGAGCTCGATGGCGTGTTTGATGTATGCTTCACGTTCTTGGTTTGTTTCGAGCTTGGCCATGTCGGCCTCGAAGTACGGCTGGAGCCACTGGTCCAGCCTCCCGAGGGACAGCCCTGCGTTGGTGTTCTCGATATGGGCGCCCACCATGGAGATCCAGATTGCATTGACCGCCTCGTCGAGGGTGCGCGCCGGGTATTCCACCACCCGGGTGCACACGCCTGAGAGGTTCTCCAGCTCGATCCTGCGCTTCAGGTCGGCCTCTGATGCCGCATCATCAGCCGCCTGCCTCGCGAGGTTCTTGGAATAGGCTGCAAGCCCCTCGAGGGAGACGATCATGGCCTCCCGTGCAGCATTCCTGCCTGCATCGCCAGGGTCCCGTGTCATGTCGGCCCGGATCTCCTCGATTATGCCGTGTGTTCCCAGACGAAGGATTCGAGGGAAATCCGGAATGATGTGTGAGAAGGCGGAGGATTTGAAGGAGAAATATACGGCGAAACGCTCGTCGATCCGCAGTGCCAGTGGGTCATTGTGCCTGCTGCGGAGGCGTTCCCTGAAGTTTTTATCCGCCCAGTAGGGGAAGATCTCATGGTGGAGGGTCCAGGCCTCCTCCTCCGTGATGTCGTAGGGGAAGAGTAGCCGGTGGGGTACGGTGAAGAGCTCCGGCCAGAGGTATGTCCCTGCCGCATCGACATACGGTAAGGCCCCGACCTCTTTCGAGGTCGTGGTGCCTGCCACGAGGTCGTCCTTCCGGATGATAGGTCTGCGGTTTTCCATGATGTACTTGAAGGCGTACCCCCGCCTGAGCTCCGGGACCCACGGCGTGCCGTCTGGCTTGGCGTCGAAGCCGTTCTTCTTGTGCCACTCGGTGAGGAGTTTGGGCATCTCGATGCAGACCTGTGCCCTGGTGTCGAAATGGAGGTCGAGGAACTTTTTCAGGCGGGGGAAGTCCTCGAGGGTGAACTGCGGCAGATAGGGATCCCCCAGGAATTTCACGCCCGGGTCCACTGACTCCGCCACCATGCGTTGCGCCCTGCGTTCGGCCAGTTCCCTGCTCAATTCGGGGCGATGCTGCGGGCATTCGCTGAAGGCGCTCTTCCTGAAGTGGGCACGTTCCTTCTCCAGGCCCTTTATCTGCTGATTGTGGAGGAGAACGGAGACGAGGAAGAGGAACATGAGCAGGTATGTCTGTTTGCCTTCGGTCCTCATCTCGCTCTTGAGCAGCATGTAGACTTGCTCGGTGGTCGGGGCGGTGAGGAGCTTCTTGAGCGCTGTGTCGGATGCGAGGATCACCACGACGTCGGCGTTGGCGGGTATGTGGTGGGCGACGGAGACCTTCCCGTTCTGAAATGAGATGGCGCTCTCGACCGAACCGGCCTCGGTCCGTATCCCCACCGTGAAATTGAGCCATCCATTGTCGCTCGCAAGGTACTTCCTGAGCGAGCTGCGCCTGTTGAAAAACATGGCCATGGCGTGCAAAAGCACGTTCACGAGAAAGTTCGTGGATCTCTTCTTCTGCACGGCACCCCCGGGTGTCTGGTGCTGTGCGGCCACATGCTGCTGCATGACAGTCCTCCTTTCAGGTAGCATATGATACCGGTACGGATTTCCCGAGGCGCAGAGTCGACTTCCTACTGCTCGTCTCCGAATCTCATGAGGCGAGCGATGACGTCGTCTATCATGCGACCTGTCAATTCCGCCGGATTGTCATCAATTTCACGCAGCAAGTTACTGTTATGGAGGCAGATAGTACCGTGGATTTCGCACCACATCTGGATGGTCCTGTCTTTCACAAGATCATGGCTCACGTCGCCCCGGATGCACATGACCTCCGCAAGAGTCCTGGCAACGATCTCATAGTTCCGCAGAGACGACTCCTTTTCCGTTCGAGCAATAGGTTCCAGATCAGTCCCTATGTAGTCGAGGTATTTGGGAGTGTGCAGGTTGAACAGGATATCGTAGTAATTAGGGTAGCTGATGCCGAAATCGAAATAGGCACGGATCATGGCTTGCATCTTCAAGAGGGGGTCGGTGTGCTGATCACAGCACTTCAGAAATCGCTGGTAGAGCAACTCGGAGCCGCGCATGCGGATCATGAGGTTTATCTCGTCCTTGTTTGAAAAGTAATTGTATATGGTCGTGGCGGTCATGCCCAGCCTGGAGGCGAGCTTGCGCATGCTGAGATTCTGGAAGCCGTCCGCTAGGATGAACTCCAAGGCGGAGTCGAGGATTTCCTTTTTTACGAGATCGATCTCACGTTGTGACCGGGGTGTTCGAGGCATACGGGAATACCCCCACCATTAGGATAACCCTGTTATAATAACAGCGTTATAAAATCAATGGAATAATTTCCTCCGGTCTTTCAAGTTCATTGGTGATGTTGACATGCTACAGCAGGGCCAGGCTGTCAGCCACAGCCATGCCGGTACGGGTGGGGCGGATGCTGTCTCGTTCGATATCGATGAGGCCTGCCCTGCCCAGGTCCTTCAGTAATGGGCCCTTTTCCGCCATGAGGTCGATGCCGTAGCGGCTGCGGTACTGCCCGAGGTGGATCCCCCTGCTTGTCCTGAGGCCCAGGAAGAGAGCCTCCAGGGCCAGCTGTTCGGCGGTGAGCTCTTCCCTGCCGCTGACGGGACGCTTCCCGTTTTCGAGATCACGGATGTAATCTCCGATGGATTCATGGTTCCACCAGCGCCGCCCGTCCCTGAAGGAATGGGCAGATGGACCGAGGCCCAGGTAGGGCGTGTGGTCCCAGTATTTCTGGTTGTGCCGCGATGCCATGCCCATGCCCCTGGCGAAGCTGGAGACCTCGTAGTGGATGTATCCCGACCCCTCCAGGAATTCCGATGTTTTCATGAAGAAGTCTCGCTGGGTGGCTTCGGTGCGCACAGGGAATTCGCCCTGCTCATACCGGCGGCCCAGCGGCGTGCGGGGCTTGAGCTCCAGTTCATAGCATGAGACGTGGGCGGGTTCGAAGGCCAGGGCCTGCACGAGGGAGGCCTGCCACTGACGGAACTCCTGTCCGGGCAGGCCGTAGATCAGGTCAAGGCCCAGGTTGTCGAACCCAGACGCAGCGGCGTCTTCCAGGGTGCGCAGTGCCTGTTCCCTGCCATGCCGGCGGCCGAGAAGGGCCAGCTCCTTCTCGTCGAACGACTGGATACCGATGGAGATCCGGTTGATGCCCAGTTCGCGTACCGCAAACAGCTCATCGCGTCTCCAGTCGGCAGGGTTGATTTCGATGGTGATTTCGGCCCCGGGAAGGATCCTGAAGACACGCCGAATCCTGTCCATGATCCTTTCCAGCTGCTGCAGGGGAAGCAGGGACGGAGTTCCTCCGCCGAGGTAGACGGTGTCGAACTCGCGGAACTCCCCTCGGCAGGCATCGATCTCTCCGACCAGTGCCAGCATGAAGCCGGCCATGAGCCCCATGTCCGTGACGGAAAAAAAGTCGCAGTATCCGCACCTGGATGCGCAGAACGGGATGTGGACGTAAAGACCGGGAATCGAGGTCTCCTGGGCCATCACGAATCCGTGTCGGATTTCAGCACCGCCAGGAAGGCGCTCTGCGGGATGCTCACCGAGCCCACCATTTTCATCCGCTTCTTGCCCTTCTTCTGCTTTTCCAGCAGCTTGCGCTTGCGCGTGATGTCGCCGCCGTAGCACTTGGCGG
>JALOOZ010000173.1 GCA_025454155.1 Thermodesulfobacteriota bacterium | reverse complement strand
TTCGTGCTCAGCATCGTGCTCAGCCTGCTCGGTGTGGGACGGATTCTGGATGCACGGGGGGTGGGGCTCGACATATCCAACCTGGTCGTCTTCGCCGCCGTCTTCGGATTCGGCGGCTCGCTGATATCCCTGGCCATCTCCAAGTGGACGGCCAAACGGCTCACCGGGGCGAGGGTCATCACCACCCCCGGCAACGAGGTGGAGCGCTGGCTCGTACAGACAGTGCAGAGGCAGGCAGACCGTGCCGGCATCGGGATGCCCGAAGTGGCGGTGTACGACGCCCCGGACATGAACGCCTTTGCCACGGGGATGCGCCGCAACAGCGCCCTGGTGGCGGTGAGCACCGGCCTGCTGCGCGCCATGAACCGCGACGAGGCCGAAGCGGTGCTGGCGCACGAGGTGAGCCACGTGGCCAACGGCGACATGATCACCCTGGCCCTCATCCAGGGTGTGGTCAACACCTTCGTGATCGTGCTCTCCCGCGTAGCGGGCTTCCTTGTCGACCGGGTGGTGTTCAAGACCGAGCGGGGACATGGGCCTGCGTTCTTCATAACATCCATCCTCGCCCAGCTCGTCTTCGGCATCCTGGCAAGCGTCATCGTGTTCTGGTTCAGCCGCCGGCGGGAGTTCCGGGCGGACGCAGGCGGGGCGGACCTGGCAGGCCGGGATAAGATGGTGGCCGCCCTCGAAAGGCTGCGCCTGGGGGTGAACCAGCCCCACCTCCCCGATCAGATGGCTGCCTTCGGCATCTCAGGCGGCATGAAGCACGGCCTGACAAGGCTCTTCATGACCCATCCCCCCCTGGAAGAGCGCATCGAGGCCCTCAAGAGCGGCCGCTGAGACCGTCCGGGCAGCTGCATCGATCGCCCCTTCAGGGTCCGGGCTGTCTCTTCTGAGAATCCCTTCGTCATCGCGAAGGAACCTGTATGCGGTACCGGTCCCCCGGACGCTGCTGTCTCTCCCTGGCAGGCTGTGCTGCAGGGCTCGTCCTGTGCTGCCTTGATCTCCCCGGGCTCATAGCCTGAACCGGGCCGACGGTCCTGGGCCTGTCATAGTCAAAGCCAGGCAGGGTCTTGTGCTCGAGGGCGTCGCCGAGTATGCATTCGATGGTATATGCCATGGATGTGTCCTCGCTCGTGACGAAGGTGAAGGCCTCGCCGGTCCTGGATACGCGCCCGGTGCGCCCGATCCGGTGGGTATAGGCATCGGCGGTGTCGGGCATGTCGTAATTGATGACATGGGTGATTGCAGAAACATCGATACCGCGGGCCGCGATATCTGTAGCCACGAGGATCTTGTAGGATCCGTCGCGGAAGCCCTCAATGGCCTGCTGCCGCTGGTTCTGCGAGAGGTTGCCCTGCAGGGAGGCGGCGCTGAACCCCGACTGGTCCAGCTGCTGGGCCAGCTTCTTTGCGCGGTGCTTGGTCCGGGTGAACACAAGGACCGAATCGGTCTTTGTGCACTTGAGCAGCTCCTTGAGCAGGGCTGTCTTGAGATGCTGCTCCACGGAGTAGAGCGAATGGGAGATGGTTTCGAGGGGCCTGGTGTGGTTGATCTGGACCGTGACTGCATCGTGGAGCACCTCGGTGGACAGGCGGCGGATATCGTCGGGCATGGTGGCGGAAAACAGCAGGTTCTGCCGTTTGCCCGGAAGCAGGCGGACGATCCTGCGGATATCGGGCAGGAACCCCATGTCGAACATGCGGTCTGCCTCGTCGATGACCAGGGTCTCCAGCGTGGACAGATCGATGTTCTTCCGGGACAGGTGGTCCAGCAGCCTGCCCGGGCAGGCAACGATGATCTCGGCGCCGCGCCTGATCGCATTGACCTGGGCGTCCATGCTCACCCCGCCGATGATGACCGCGCTGTGAAACCTCGTGTTCTGACCGAGGGCCCGCAGGCTTTCATGGATCTGGATGGCCAGCTCCCGCGTGGGGGCCAGGATCAATGCCCGGACCCGGCGGCGCGGACCTCTCATGAGGCCGTGGAGAAGCGGCAGCACAAAGGCCGCTGTCTTTCCGGTGCCTGTCTGGGCCAGTCCCAGGACATCGCGCCCGTGCATGATGTGGGGAATGGATTGTTCCTGGATGGGGGTTGGCGAGGTGTATCCCTGCTCGACGACTGCAGCAGTGATGTCCGCGTGAAGATTGAATTGTTCGAATGTCATTGATGCTCCTTTGTTTTTTATGTCTGACAAGGGGTCGGCGCCTGTTCAGGGCCGGCCCGGTCTCCTGGAATCCACTGGATGGTCTGTCAGCGGAAATGCATCGGACTCTTTGCAGATCTTGTATAGCTCGGAAGAACGGTCGAATATCTTGATGCCGCTTTCATTTCTGATGACGCTTCACCTTGCCTCTCGTTTTCAGCTTCGTCGACGAACCGCATGGTTTCGGCTCGTGTTCTGAAAGACGGGAAGTATCGACAAAGGCCCTGAACGGACTGCCGGGTGTCTCCGTGAAAGGTGGATTCAGGTAAGACCGACTCGCATTCCAGAATGCGCATACCCCTACGCGCTCTCCCCTGTATTGTCAAGGGTAAAAGGACCGGGCTCACCGATACTGCCGCCCCGCACGGTATGCCCGGTCAATTCCCGCTTTCCGAAAAGACCACCGGGTGTTACACATAACTGCAAACGATTGGCAAAGGGGCTACAGCATTGACTCAGAAAGCTCATCTGATGAGGGACACACCCCCGCTGCGCCTGCCCAGGCTGGTTGAAGCGGACCCCCGGGGCCAGCAGGTCATCCGCCTGCTCAGCACGCAGACCCGGCTTCTGTGGCAGGGGGGCGAATGGGAAGTGCCCGTGGCGACCCTGAGTGAAGAGCTCTCGGCCGCCCTTCGCAGCGCCTGCAGGGCGGGCAAGGTGGTGCAGGGTCTGGAGGATGCACGGCGCTGTCTTGCGGACGAGCAGCGCGGGCTGCGTCTTGCTGACCGTCAGAGCGGCGTACAGCGCGGGATTCGCGTGTCACGCCTGCTCGTGCTGTCCGCCGACGGCGCAGAGCGCTTCTATCGCTCCGTGGAATCGCTCCTGCTCATGCACGGTCCCAGGCTCCTTGCCCTGCGCCTCGATGTCGATGCCGCCACCCTGGGCGAGCTGGTTTTCGGCCACGGCAGAAGCGCCCGGCTCGTCATGCTCGAACACAAGGACGCGGTCAGCGAAGTCCTCCTGGCCCTGGCGGGTGGTGCAAAACCGGCAGACACCCGGGGATGACCTCGGGACGGCCCTCGGATGAACATCGCATGGCAGAGAAGCCGAGGGAACCCTCCCCAAGCCGCCATTGACAAACGTCACGGCATCGAATAGGACAGCCAAGCATCCTGGTGACCTCGCTGGCACCAGGAAACAGCACAGGGATCATATGGAGAACATCCGCAACTTCAGCATCATCGCCCATATCGACCACGGGAAATCGACCCTGGCCGACCGCCTGATCCAGCTGACCGGGGTCTGCGACGCCAGGACCTTCAAGGACCAGATCCTCGACAACATGGACATCGAGCGTGAGCGGGGGATCACGATCAAGAGCCAGGCCATCTCGCTGCCCTACCAGGCCAGAGACGGGAAGAACTACACCCTGAACCTCATCGACACACCCGGCCATGTGGACTTTTCCTACGAGGTGTCCCGTTCGCTGGCCTCCTGCGAAGGCGTCCTTCTCCTCATCGATGCCGCACAGGGCGTCCAGGCCCAGACGCTCGCCAACCTCTACCTGGCCCTGGAGCACAACCTGGAGATCATCCCGGTCATCAACAAGATAGACCTCCCCTCGGCCGATGTGGAGCGCGTTATCGAACAGATCGACGCCGAGCTCGGGCTCGACCCCGACGCCCACCTGAAGTGCTCGGCCAAGGATGGGACCGGCATCGTTGAGATCCTTGAGGCCATCGTCGAGCGCATCCCTGTGCCCACAGGAGACCCGGATTCCCCCCTTGCCGCGCTCATCTTCGATGCACACTACGACTCCTTCCGCGGGACGGTCATCCACTGCCGGGTCTTCGACGGGACCGTGAAGGCCGGGGATTCCATCCGGTTCATGTTCAACGATTCGGTCTACCGCGTGGAGGAGGTGGGGCGCTTCGGGCTCTCCCGGGAAAGGCGCGACCGGTTATCATCCGGTGAGGTGGGCTACATCATAGCCGGGGTGAAGACGGTCTCCAGCGTCAGCATCGGCGACACGATCACGCTGGAGGACAGGCCCTGCGGGAGACCCCTGCCCGGGTTCAAGGAGGTCAAGCCAGTGGTCTTCGCCTCCATCTACCCCATAGCATCGGACGATTACGAGGACCTGGCCGAGGCGGTGGAGAAGTACAAGCTCAACGACTCGGCCTTCATCTATGAGAAGGACTCCTCGGTCGCCCTGGGCCAGGGCTTCCGGTGCGGCTTCCTGGGACTGCTCCACCTGGACATCGTCCAGGAGCGGCTCGAGCGCGAGTATGACCTGAACATCATCCTGTCCGTACCGAGCGTGCGCTACCGGTTCATGCTCAAGGACGGGACCGAGCTGTATGTGGACAACCCGGCCCATTACCCCGGCCCCATGACCATAGACAGTTCTGAGGAGCCGTACATCCGGGCGTCCATGATGATGCCGGACAGGTACCTGGGCCCGGTCATGAGTCTGTGCCTCGAGAAGCGCGGCGTGAACTCGAACATGCACTACACGAGTCCCGGCAGGGTTGATCTGACCTATGAGATGCCGCTCGCCGAGGTGATCTTCGACTTTTATGACCGCTTCAAATCCATGACCCAGGGCTACGGTTCCTTCGACTACGACCTCATCGACTACCGGGAGAGCAACCTGGTGCTCCTGGATATCCTGGTCAACGGCGAGAAGGTCGACGCCCTGTCCCAGATCGTTCACCGGGACCGCGCACGGAACCGTGGCGTACAGGCGTGCGACCGCCTGAAGGAGGAGATCCCCCGGCAGATGTACAAGATCGCCATCCAGGGGGCCATCGGCGGCGAGATCATCTCTCGGTCCACCATCTCCGCCTTCCGCAAGGACGTCACCGCCAAGTGCTACGGCGGCGACATCACGCGCAAGCGCAAGCTGCTGGAAAAGCAGAAGAAGGGCAAGAAGCGGATGAAGATGGTGGGCTCGGTGAGCATCCCGCAGAGCGCCTTCCTAGCGGTGCTGAAATCCGACACGGATTCGTGATGGCCCAGGAGACCCCGGTTCCCGGTCTTTACGTCCACATCCCGTTTTGCGCATCCAGGTGCGAATACTGCGACTTTTTTTCCGTCACGGACAAGGGGCTCATGGCCGGCTTCATGCAGGCACTGCTCGGAGAGATCGATGCCTGCCGGGGGGAGTTCCGCGAGTTCGACACGGTCTACCTCGGCGGAGGAACTCCGTCCCTGCTTCCCCTGCAGCAGCTGGAAAGGATCCTGGACAAGATCCGGCGTGTCTTCAGGATCCTTCCCGGGGCCGAAATCACC
>JALOOZ010000172.1 GCA_025454155.1 Thermodesulfobacteriota bacterium | reverse complement strand
CCCCCTGCTCCCAAGGCAGGTGCGCTAGCCAGACTGCGCTACGCCCCGTAGACGAGCCTTATAGCAGAGGGTCTGGGGCATGGCAAGCACTTTTTCCGCGGCTGATATTTCACATAACCATAGAATATGATTATCGATAGATGGTCATTCAGGCCCTTCATCCATCAGGGACAGCACCCTCTGCTCGGCCTCTTCCATCTCGCTGGCCCGTTCCTGGCCCGTTCACCGGACACGCCCTCATGGTCGTACCCGCAGAGGTGGCAGATCCCGTGCACCAGGAGCTGCCTCAGGCGAACCGGCGTCCCCATGCCCGCCTCCCGGGCCTCCTCGGCGGCACGCTCCACCGAGATGACCACGTCGCCCAGGTGGTTCCCCTCGGGGCCGTCCCCCTCCTGCTGGGGAAAGGATATGACGTTGGTGGGCCTGTCACGGTCCAGGTATTCGCGGTTCAGCTCCCGTATCCGGGCGTCGTCTATGAGGAGCACGGAGAGCTCGACATCCTGCCTGCCGAGCAGCGAGAGGATCTGCATGGTCCATTGTCCCACGAGATCGGTGTCGATCTCCTGGGCGTCCTGGTCGTTGATGATGTCGATGACGTTCATCTGCCGTTCTTCTCGTAGGCCCGGATGATCTTGGCCACCACCTTGTGGCGCACCACGTCGTCGTCGCTGAAGTAGACGAAGCCGAGCTCGTCGATGTCCTTGAGTATCTGGGACGCCTCCACCAGACCGGACTTCATCCCCTGCGGCAGGTCGATCTGGGTGATGTCGCCCGTGATGAGGACCTTGGAATTGAACCCGGTGCGGGTGAGGAACATCTTCATCTGCTCCGAGGTGGTGTTCTGGGCCTCGTCCAGGATGATGAAGGCGTCGTTCAGGGTGCGGCCCCGCATGAAGGCCAGCGGCGCGATCTCGATATGGTCGCGGGCCAGCAGCCGCAGCACGTGGTCGCGCTCGAGCATGTCGTACAGGGCGTCATAGAGCGGCCTCAGGTAAGGATTCACCTTCTCCTGAAGATCTCCCGGAAGGAAGCCGAGCCGTTCTCCGGCCTCCACGGCGGGCCTGGTCAGGATGATGCGCTCCACCTTCTTCTTGAGCAGGTAGTGCACGCCCATGGCGAGGGCCAGGTAGGTCTTGCCCGTCCCTGCCGGGCCGATGCCGAAGAGGACGTCCTTGAGGCGCATGGCGTCGATGTAGCGCTTCTGCTGCAGGCTCTTGGGCACGATGACCTTCTTGGTGGACGAGATGTAGATGTTGTCCTTGAACACGTCCTCCAGGTCGACATTGCGGTCCTTGGCGATCATGCGCACCGCATACCACACATCGTCCTGGTAAATGGGGAACCCCCCCTTGATGAGCTTGTAGAGATCCTTGAGCGCATGCTCGGCGAGCTCCACGTCATAGCTTTCGCCTGCAAGTTCGATGGTATTGCCCTTCAGGGAGCACCGGACCCCGGTGGATTCCTCGAGTATCTTCAGGTGGGAACAGCTGTCACCGGCGAGCTGCCGCAGTGTGTACGTGTCTGCAAAATCGATCGTGGGCATGTCCGTTGTGTCGAAGCCTCTTTTCCCGCTGCCTGAATTCAGGCATATACCAAATCCCGGAGTCTTACAAGCCCAATTCCCGCCCGCCGGGTGCCCGCCGGGCAATCTCATGTTGCAGACACCCGAGGGTTGTATTATGTACTCACCATGTTCAGGGCAAAGGTTCTCGGAAGCTTCAGCGCCGCCCACCGCCTCAGGGGATACCGGGGCGACTGCGAGCGGCTGCACGGCCACAACTACCGGGTGGAGGTCTCGGTGTCATCGGCGGACCTGGATTCCATGGGCATCGTCATGGACTTCCGCGACCTCAAGGGCCAGCTCAAGGCCATCCTCGACGGGCTGGACCACCACTACCTGAACGACCTCGAGCCCTTCGCGCAGGACAACCCCTCGGCTGAGAACATCGCCAGGTACATCTACCATGCCTTCGAAGGCGCCGTGAAGCCGCCCGCAGCACTCGGCGAAGTGACCGTCTGGGAAAACGACTCCTGCTGCGTGACCTACTCCCGCTAGGATGGCAGAGCCATGAAGGACGTGCAGAAGCAGAGGCCCGACAACCCGCTCTCCATCGAGAAGGTCGGCGTCAAGGGCATCAGCTACCCCATCGTGGTCTCGGACAGGAAGAAGGGCTCCCAGCATACGGTGGCGTCCATCAACCTGTACGTGGACCTGCCGCGGGAGTTCAAGGGCACCCATATGAGCCGCTTCATCGAGGTGCTCAACGATTACCGGGAAGAGATCCACATCAAGAACTTCGAGCACATCCTCAACGAGATCAAGCGTGCCCTGGAGGCCGAAAGCGCCTACATGGAGCTCGCGTTCCCCTATTTCATCGAGAAGAAGGCGCCCGTGACCGGATCGGCGGGACTCATGGAGTACCGCTGCACCCTCATGGGCAAGGTGGGTGAACGCCGGGAGTTCAGGGTGGGGGTGAAGGTCCCCATCCAGACCCTGTGTCCGTGCTCGAAGGAGATCAGCGACTTCGGCGCCCACAACCAGCGGGGCATCGTCACCGTGGTGGTCCGTTACGAGAAGTTCTTCTGGATCGAGGACCTCATCGAACTCATCGAGCAGTGCGGGTCCAGCCAGGTCTTCCCGGTTCTGAAGAGGCCCGACGAAAAGTATGTCACTGAAGAGGCATACGCAAGACCCCGATTCGTGGAGGACGTGGTGAGGCAGGCCGCCTCCCTGCTGAGCGGGCGCAGCGAATTCTCCTGGTTCTCGGTGGAGGCGGAGAACATCGAGAGCATCCACAACCACAGCGCGTATGCCTACATAGAAAGCGAGCAGGCCCATGGCCGATGAGTCCCTGCCCCTGGGCAAGCTGCCCATGCCGCTGCTGAGACAATTTCTCCGGGAACTGCCGGCCGTCAACCCGGACGTCGTCGTGGGGCCCGGCATCGGGGAGGATGCCGCGGTGATCCGCTTCGGCGAGACCACGCTCGTCTTCAAGACCGACCCCATCACCTTTGCCACCGACGACATCGCCTGGTACCTCGTCACCATCAATGCCAACGACATCGCCTGCATGGGGGGTATCCCCGAATACCTCCTGGTGACCTTCCTCCTGCCCTGGGGCACCACAACACAGGAGAGCGCACACGCCCTGTTCACATCGCTGACGCTCGCCTGCGAAAAGAACGCCGTCACCCTGGTGGGGGGCCACACGGAGATCACCCGCGGCATCGACCGCCCCATCGCCGTCGGGTTCATGGTGGGGACCCTTTCCCAGCACGGCGTCATCCGCTCTTCCGGGGCGAGGCCGGGCGATGCCATCCTCCTGAGCAAGGGCATTCCCATCGAGGCCACCGCCCTGCTGGCCCGGGAATTCCCGGAAAGGCTGGACCTCGACGAGGACACCCTGAGGCAGGCGCAGAACCTCATCTATGAACCGGGCATCAGCGTTGCCAAGGATGCCCTGATGGCCCTGAGCTGCGGAGGCGTCTCCGCCATGCACGATCCCACCGAAGGGGGGCTCGCCACCGGGCTGGCCGAGCTGGCGAGCGCCTCGGGCTGCGGCATGGAGGTGCACGGCGAGAGCATCCCGCTCATCGGGCTCGCCTCCAGGGTGCTCCCCAAGTTCTCCATCGACCCCCTGGGCGCCCTTGCCTCGGGCTCTCTCATCGTGTGCTGCAGGTCCGAAAGCGCCGGGGCCATCCTCGCGGCATGGAACCAGGCCGGCATCCCGGGGAAGCGGATCGGCACCATGACCTCATCCCGGGAGCTCATCCTCTACCGTGACGGCAAGCCCGGACCCCTGCCGTCATTCGCATCCGACGAGATCACGAAGGCCTTTTCCGCTCCAGCACCGTGAAGACGGCCGTCCCGGCCAGGCTCACCATGCCGCCCACGTAGAAGACCATGTCAATGGACAGGGTATCCATCACCGCCCCTGCCAGCAGCGGCCCCAGCACCATGCCCACGTCCCTCGATGCCTCGAAGACGCTCATGGCGGAGGCCATGCCCACGGTCCTCCCATGCTCCATGGCCATGACCGAGGCGGCGGGCAGGGACATGGCGCTGCCGAGACCCATGAGGACGGAGACCAGGAGGAACAGGAGGAAGTCATGATGGAGCGGCAGGCTGGTCAGGGCCAGGGCGCTGATGAGGGAGCCGGCGACGATGAGGAAATACCTGTTCCGGTCGCTCACCAGGGTGCCGAACCACCTCTGGAGGATTCCCGAGACGAAGACGTTGACCGAGATGAGGAATCCGACCTGGGCGATGCTGATACCCCGGGCGAGACCGAGCAGCGGGAGGAACGACATGAGGCAGCCGCTCCCGAGGGCCACGATGGTCCGGAAGAGCAGCAGCCCTCCCATGGGGGTGAACCGGGCGATGCCCCTCTCCCGACCGGAATCCCTTCCCTGCGGCTTCGGCCGCAGGGGGGGCAGGAGCATGAGCGCGGTCACCGCCGAAATCAGGGCCAGCAGAGAAAGGGAGCAGAAGGATGCCCTCGTACCGAAATGCTCCGTGATGAGCCCTCCCAGAAGCGGCCCGGCTCCCATACCCAGGAAGAGGGACATGTTGAAGGTGCCCATGAACAGACCCTCTTCCCCCTTGCGTGCGATCAGTGCCACATAGCTCATGGCCATGGGCAGGATGAAGGCGGATGCAGCCCCCTGAAACAGCCTGATGGTGATGAGCTGTGAAGGCGCATCGGCGAAAACATACAGGAGGGCGATGAACGAGTAG
The DNA here is from genome assembly GCA_025454155.1 of Thermodesulfobacteriota bacterium. Lineage (GTDB taxonomy): Bacteria > Desulfobacterota > Desulfomonilia > UBA1062 > UBA1062 > MWEI01. Next base: position 938 of record JALOOZ010000172.1, on the reverse strand, counting down.
AGGAACAGGCCGACCAGCATGAGCCTCTTCAGTTCGCTGCGGTCGGCCAGGAATCCCACCAGGGGATTGCACGCGATCCTCGCCAGCGAGAAGCTGGAGAACATGATGCCCACCTGTGTGGCAGAGGCCCCCATGTCCCGTGCGTAGGAAGGCAGGATGGGGACCACGATGCCCACACCCAGCAGGACCACAAAGGTTATACCCGAGAGCAGGATCAGGATGCGGCCCGGCATAGGCATGGCAGGGACATGGTGCTACTTGTTCATGAGCTGGGTCACCAGGGACGTATCCCCGTTCCCCGACAGGAACCGCTCGTTATTGAGGAGCTTGTAGAGCAGGTCCTTGTTGGTGGTGAGCCCCTCGATGACCGTTTCGTCAAGCATCCGGCCGATGCGCCGCAGCGCTTCGTTCCTGCTGGCATGATGGGCGATGAGCTTCACGAGCAGCGGGTCGTAGAACGGGGTGATGATGCAGCCTTGGAAGAGGTGCGTGTCGACCCGCGCCCCTGGACCGCTCGGCAGGCGCAGCTTCGTGATGGTGCCTGTGGTGGGCATGAAGTTCCTGGAGGGGTTCTCCGCGTTGACCCGGCACTCGATGGCATGCCCCGAGGTGGACACCGTTTCCGGGTCGATCACAGCGCCTGCGGCCACCATGATCTGCTCGCGGATCAGGTCCGTGCCGGTGATCATCTCGGTGACCGGGTGCTCCACCTGCAGCCTGCCGTTGATCTCGAGGAAGTAGATCTTCCCTTCCTGGTCCATGAGAAATTCCACCGTGCCGAGCCCCGTGAACCCTATGGATCGGATGATCTGTGTCGACCATTCCTGAATGAGCATGCGGACATCCTCATCGATGTTGGATATGGGCGCCTCCTCGATGATCTTCTGATGCCGCCTCTGGATGGAGCACTCGCGGTCGCTGAATATGCGGATATTGCC
>JALOOZ010000171.1 GCA_025454155.1 Thermodesulfobacteriota bacterium | reverse complement strand
GCGGAGATCTCGGCTGTGAAATACGCCCTTGCCCGGCACGGTGGAAACATCTCGAGGGCGGCCCAGGATCTCGATGTGAGCAGGCCCACCCTGCACGACCTCATCAAGAGGCACGGCATAGCCGTGGCGAAATGAAGGGGAGGGCAAGGCTCAGGATCCGGAGGGGAAGAGGTTCTTGAGCTCTTTGCGGAGCGCCTTGACGATCTCCTGCTTTTCCCGGTGAACCTTGTCAATCCGGTCGATGCGCTGCGCAAGATCGGTGACCCTGTCCTCCAGGGTTTGGATCCTGGAAATAATCTTTTCCAGCTCCGCCTTGATGTCGATGTCGGATGAAATGCCTTCCATCAGCCCCAGCAGGTCTTTGACCTTCTTGGAGGTATCAGGATCCATACACCTCACGTTTGGCCTTGAGCCGGATGTGCGACAGGGATGAGTAGACCCTGTCAAGGGCCGCCTTGAGCTCGGTGATCTCATCCTCGAGGGGCTTCCTCTTCCTGACTTCCTCCTCGAGCTGGTTCTCCAGTTCGTGGATGCGTGCAGTGGAGAAATTCAGATCTTTCTCAAGGATGGATACTTTGACGTCAAGCTTGGCCTTGTCCTGGATATCCCTGGTGAACCGTGCGAGGCGTTCTTCGAGGGCCCTGTTCTTCATCATCTCGGAATCGAACCCAGCACTCTTGTTCTCGAGCATGCCCACGACGTGCTTGATGTAATGGTCGGCATCCTCAAGCTGCTCATTCAGGAAGGTGATCTCCCGATCGAGAAGCCCGTGCTCCTGGGCTGTCTTCTCGAATTCGGCGAGATTTTTCTTCAGGTGGATGTTTTCACGGCCGTACTCCTCGATGACCCGGTCGTGTTCCATGAGCTTGCGCTGGATATCCTTCTTCTCAAAGATGATCTGGGAGAACTCCGTGTGCAGGTCCTCGATGGTCTCCACCGCCTTGGCTATGGCCGAATGGGTGACGTCTGTGGTTGCGGAAGGTGCGGACGTCTTCTGTTCGTGCATGGCCTCGGCAACAGGGGGGGTCTGCTCTTTCACCTCCTCCTGGGATCGTATCAGGACAGGGTCGACATTCCAGGGTCTGTTGGGTCTGCGCTTCTGCATCTTCGGCATGCGCTCTGCTACGCTTCTGTCAAAACCGTCTTTCATGGATAAAACTCCTCATATCAAGCTGTTGGCATCATTGAATATCTGATATCCATTGTGGCTGACTTCAACACCACGTTAACCATAAAACCTGTCAAAAGACAATCGGGAGATTCGGGAAAACTTCCTTGATGAACTCATTGAGATCCAAGGACCCCCGATTTTTGGGTGCATACTGATGAATGGGCATTCCTACGCTCGCTGCCTCGGCGATCTTGATGTCCTGGCGGAGGACGGTCTTCATGAGGTATCCGCTGTAGTGTTTTTCCAGGGCCTCCTTCGCCCGCTGGCAGATGTTGTGGGATGCGTTGTAATTGTTCAGGAAGATGTAGATGTTCTCGAAGATGAAATCAAAATCTTCCTCTATGGTGGACAGCGTCTCGAAGAGGATCTTGAGGCCATGGTACGAGAGAAAGTCCGCCAGGACAGGGACGAAGAGGTCATTGCACGCCAGGATGCCGTTCAGATTCAACAGGCCGATGGAAGGCGATGCATCCATGACGATGACGTCATAGTCCCCCTGGATGGAGGCGATGCTCTTTCTCAGGCGCTGCTCCCGTGCATTCATGGAAGTGAGAGCCAGCTCCACGGGCGACAGATCCAGGTTTGCGGGGATGAGCTTCAGGTTCTCCATCTTGGTGGAGAGGACGACATCGCGGATGTCGGCCTTTTCGATGAGCACGCTGTAGAGGGTTCCTTCGAAGGAATCGTGGTCGATGCCGAGGCACTGGGTGAGATGGCCCTGGGGGTCGAGGTCGATCAGGAGCACCTTCATGCCGAGGTATGCCAGGCGGAAGGCATAGAAGGCCGAGATGCTGGTCTTGCCGGTCCCGCCCTTGAAGTTGAGGAAGATCTGCCTCCTCTTGGAGGTGATCAGCGGTGGCTTGCCGAGCTTCTTGAGGTAATGGGGGATCTCGTGGGGATAGTAGACGCGGACGCCATCGGAGGTCTTGGGTGGCGGGAGCTTGCCCTGAGTCTCCATCTTGAGCAGCGTGGGCTTTGTTATGCCCAGCAGGTTCGCATAATCCTTCGCAGTGTACATGGGTTGTTCCATCTTACGAGTGCCCCCTCATGATTTCCCACCATCCTTGCCACTTCGCCACTATCCATTCGAATTCCTCGGTAGAGGCGCTCAGGGGGTCTCCGAAATCCTCACCCGTGAGCTTTTTCAGGGTGTGGACCGCCTGGATCCTCACCTCGTGGGACCCGTCTTCCAATGCCTTGATAACCTGTTCCACGTCATTCGCCGAGCCCCAGATCGAGACAAGCCTCAGGCAGTCCTTTCTCACCGATTCGTCCGGGTCTTCAGTGCAAAGTCGCGCCACCTTCTCGAGGGAGGGCGCGTCGTTCATCCAGAAGAGGTAACTGATGACCCTCCTCCTGACGTAGGGGTCGGTATCGGTGAGCCACCTGATACTGTCCTGCGGCTGGAACGACCCTTTGCGGAACAGGTAGCGGATGGCCTTGGCCCGGATGACAGGGTCGTCATGCTCGGTGGCATCTTTGAAGATAGTCGTGAAATCGGCATCCGCATTGAATAGGATGTCGAAGATGACATCGGAAGTGGAGCTGTCGGCATCCTTGAGAACCGAGGTAAAGACCCCGACGGGGTCGGGGGTCTCCTTGGCGATCGCCCTGGCAGCCATCTTCTTGATTTCGGGGTCTTCGTCAAACAGGTCCCGCAGCATCTGATTCAAACCGACACCCTTCAATAAGAGGCCCCCCTCTCCTGTATGCTGAATATAAATGGGAAGGGAGCGATCAGTCAAGCGCATCAAAGAAAATGGTTTCGTGCCGTTATATCTCCATGATAGCCTGACCTGCATGCCAGGGGTCGTTGCAGATGTGGTCATGTTTTCTAACATCCCCAAGGTGCTCTCCTATGCGGTTCCCGAGGGACTCTCCCCTGCAGTGGGCTGCAGGGTCGTGGCGCCGGTCAGAAAGAAACTGAGCATCGGGGTGGTCATCGCCGTCGGGAAGGGCCTGGACAACCCCCCGGAGCTCAAGGATATCCATGCGGTGCTCGATGACGGCCCCTTTCTCACCACCGAGCTGCTCGAACTGCTCCACTGGACCTCACGGTACTACCATGCGGGCATAGGCCCCTGTATGGCCCTTGCCTTCCCGCCCTACTTCAGGCAGGGGCGGACCCTGGTTCAGGAGGAGGACCCGCTCCTGATAAGGACCGCCTCGGAACATGGAAGGCTGAGCGCACTGCAGCGTTCGCTCCTGGAGGGTGTCCCCGAAGCAGGCATCCGCATGAGCGTCCTGAGGGGCATGTTCCCAGGCAGCTCATCAAGGATCAGGGCCCTCAGGACGCGGGGACTGCTCGGCATCGGGGTGGAGGAACCTAGCCTGATTCCAAGCTGTTCCCCCCCGGTGGAATATTCGGCGGACCAGTGCACAGCCCTGAAGGAGATAAGCAGGGCCATAGCCCGGGGCGGGTTCCACAGCTTCGTGCTTCACGGCATCACCGGTTCGGGGAAGACCGAGGTTTACCTTGCCGCGGCCATGGAAACCATCGGGCGGGGAAGATCGGTCCTCTACCTTGTCCCCGAGATCGCCCTGACCTCCCAGACCATCGACATGGTGAAAAGCAGGATTCCCCTCGACGTGGCCGTGTTCCATTCCGGGCTCCCGGAGAGGGACCGCGCACGGGAATTCATGAAGGTCGTCCAGGGGGGGGCGAGATTTGTCCTGGGAACCCGGAGCGCGGTGTTCTCGCCATTGAAGGATATCGGGCTCATCGTCGTGGACGAGGAGCACGACCACAGCTACAAACAGGACGAAGGGGTACCGTACAATGCCCGGGACCTGAGCATCGTCCGGGCCACTAACAACCATGCATGCGTGATCCTCGGATCGGCCACCCCCAGCATGGAGACCTATGAGCGTGCAAGAAAAAGGCGGTCCGGCCTGATCACCATGACCTCCCGGATCGGCCCTGCAGCCCTGCCTGAGGTGGAGATCGTGGACATGAGGAACATCCCCGGACCCCTCTCGGAGCAGCTTACAAGGGAGATGGCGAGGACCCTTGACAGGAACGAACAGGTGCTGCTCTTCATCAACCGCAGGGGTTTCTCTGCGGCGCTCGTATGTCCCGGCTGCGGGAAGGTGCTGCGCTGCAGAAGGTGCGACAGGAGCCTTACATACCACCGGTCCAGGGGGGAAGCCCTCTGTCACTGGTGCGGGTTTTCCATGAGGCTGCCAGAGATATGCCCTTCCTGCGGCTGTCTCGATATGAGGCCCATCGGCCTCGGAACGGAAAAGGTGCTCCATGCCGTTGAACAGGCCTTCCCCGGCAGGCGCCTTCTGCGCATGGACTCTGACGAGATGACCACGGCACGCAAACTCAACGCGGCCCTCGATGCCATCAGATCGGGACGGGTGGACATCATCGTGGGAACCCAGATGATCGCCAAGGGACACGATTTCCCCCACCTCACCCTGGTCGGCGTGGTGCATGCGGAGCAGCTGCTCTACATGCCCGACTTCAGGAGCGGCGAGAGGACCTTCCAGCAGATCGTCCAGGTGGCGGGACGTGCCGGCAGGCGCAAGTCGGATACCAGGGTGGTCATACAGACGCTCATACCCGACCACCCCCTGATAGGTGCCATTGCACGGCATGATTACGGGGCCATGATGGAGCAGGAGCTCTCGATCAGGAGCGCCACCGGTTTTCCCCCGTACATGCACCTTGCCCGGTGCGTCGTGACTTCGGACACGGAGAAGACGGCGAGAGACGTCTGCCGGAGGCTTGCGTCATCGGTCAGGATACCGCTCGTGGAGGTCATCGGGGCTGCCCCGGCCCCCATCTCGCTGCTGCGGGATCGCTACCGGTGGCATCTTGTCCTGAGGTCACAGCACAGGGGCGCCCTCCACAAGGCCCTCGACAGGATAGAGCAGGTGAAGGTAACCGGGGATGCAGACCTCAGGATCGATGTGGATCCGTACTCGATGATGTGAGCGTCCGGGGTGCTTGCGGATTCAGACAGGTGAGCTTGCGGACCAGTTTCGCCCTGTCCTTGAGCTTGATAGTGAGGTAACACGGGCTTAGGATGAGACTGCGTATGATCTCTATCTTCGTCATCCCTGAACTCCTCCTCATCTTCCATGATGATGTACCCTTTGTATCGGCCGGAACAGGCCGAGGCTGGAGAGGAAAAGAGGACGATGAAGGCGGCAGCAAGGAGAAAGGCCCTGCGGGGTGGAAACGGGTGGCGGAGAGAGAGGGATTCGAACCCTCGGTAGAGCTTTTGACCCTACATTCGCTTAGCAGGCGGTCCCTCGGGCTGTCGGCTGACCGATCCAACAGCAAATAGCATAAAGATTCA
>JALOOZ010000170.1 GCA_025454155.1 Thermodesulfobacteriota bacterium | reverse complement strand
GAGAACTATCTGCACGTACGAAAAACAGGTGGTGGTGGCGCGCCATGGATAATGGTGTGAGGGGAGGTTTGCCTTAGGGTAAAGGTTTAGGTCACACGTGAAGGCGGCAGGCTCCTCCAGGGGCTTGCCGCCTTTTTTTGATTTTGGAGAAGACAATGCCGGATCGGATGAAGATTATCAGAGACATCGATGACAACGGGGTGCTCGTGGTCCAGGGCCTTTCCTGCGACACCGTCACGCCGGTGGGTGCATACATGGCCTTCGTGGCGGACGCGCAGGGATTCCTGCTGGAATCGGTACCTGTGGCCTACAGCTTTGTCGGGCGTTTCGATCAGGGCGGCATGACGGTCATTGAAGAGGGGCAGGGTGACCCCTGGTCCAGTATCCCAGTGGTCTCACGCCCGCTGAAGTTCAACGACAACGGGCTGCCTCCGTTCATCGGTGGCCATGTGGGCTACATCGGCTACGACATGGTCCGTGGCGTGGAGGTGCTGCCCAGGCCGCAAAGGGCATCGGGCTTCCCCGATGCCATGCTGGGAAAGGCGAGCACCGTGCTCGTCTTCGACCACCTGAAGCAGGAGCTCAGGATGCTCCGGGCCATACCTGAACCGGGCATATCCGACCGGGAGGCATCTACACGAGCCCGGCATGATTTCCAGGAAATCGAAGAGGCGCTCTCCTCAGGAGTGACCGATGTCCGGCCGCAGATGCCCCGCTTCAAAGGTGTCCGGGAGGTTTCCCTTTCGGACACCGACTTCACGGGTGCTGTCCTCGCGGCCAAGGATTATCTTCGCCGGGGAGACATCATGCAGGTGGTCCTTTCCCGCCGACTCAGGATCGATATCGAGGGCCATCCCTTCGACATCTACCGCAGGCTCCGGCGGATCAATCCCTCCCCGTACCTCTTTCACATAAAACTCGGAGACGTGACCCTGATCGGTTCGTCCCCGGAAGAGATGGTGAGGCTCCAGGGGGACGCCATCACCACGGTCCCCATTGCAGGGACAAGGCCCCGGGGAAGGAACGACCGAGAGGACGACGAGCTGGCGCAGGACCTCCTGGGCGACGACAAAGAGCGGGCCGAGCACCTCATGCTGCTGGATCTGGCCCGCAACGACCTTGGCAGGGTGTCCATCCCGGGATCGATCAACGTGGTGCAGCGGGAGAAGGTGAGGTTCTACTCGCATGTCATGCACATCGTGTCGTGCGTCGAGGGGAAGAGGCGCCCCGGGATCAATGCCGTTGACGTGCTCAAGGCCTGCTTCCCCGCCGGAACGGTCTCCGGAGCCCCAAAGGTGAGGGCCCTCGAGATCATCGACGAACTGGAGGGCAGGTGCCGGGGGCCGTATGCCGGAGCGGTGGGGTATCTCTCCTTCAACGGCACCATGGACACGGGCATCGTCATCCGGACCATCTTCGCCCGGGCCGGGAGGACCTATCTCCAGGCAGGAGCCGGGATAGTGTGGGACTCCACGCCGGAGCGGGAGATGAGAGAGATCGACAGCAAGCTGAAGGCCCTGCAGACGGCCCTTGGAGGTATCGCATGATCCTTATGATCGACAACTTCGATTCGTTCACCTACAACCTGGTGCAGGCCCTCGCTGCCAGGGGGGAAGAGGTGGTGGTGAGGCGTAACAACGTCATCGACCTGGATGGCGTGAGGTCGCTGAACCCAGGGGCGGTCATCATTTCGCCCGGCCCGGGAGACCCGGCTGATGCCGGAATTTCCGTGAAGCTCATCAGGAACCTGTCCGGCAGCGTCCCCATCCTGGGTGTATGCCTGGGCCACCAGTGCATCGCCCGGGCCTTCGGCGGCAGGATCGTGCCGGCGAAAAGGGTCATGCACGGCAAGCTCTCCCGGATTTCCCACGACGGCACGGGATTGTTCGAGGGGATTCCCGACAACTTCCCCGCAGTGCGGTATCACTCCCTTGCCGTGGAAGAGGCCAGCCTGCCCGGCGGCCTGCGGGTGTGCGCCAGGGCCTATGACGACGGTGAGATCATGGCCATCTGCGACGAGCGGCTGAGAATGTTCGGCGTCCAGTTCCACCCCGAATCCATTGCCACCGACTTTGGTGAGCAGATCCTGGAGCGGTTCATCATACAGGCAAGGAGGATGTCGTGAAGGAGGCCTTTGAAAAACTTATTGCAGGACAGGACTTGACTCATCCCGAGATGGAAGAGTGTTTCGATGAGATCATGTCGGGCCGGGTGAACGATGTACAGATCGGGGGGTTTCTCACTGCACTGCGGATCAAGGGCGAGAGCCCCGATGAGATCGAAACGGCAGCCAGGGTCATGCGCAGGCATGCCGTGGCCGTGGACACCGGATGCGGCACCGTCATAGACACCTGCGGTACGGGCGGCGACGGCGCTTCCACCTTCAACATATCAACTGCCGTCGCCTTTGTGATGGCCGGAGCGGGATACAAGGTGGCCAAGCACGGCAACCGCTCGGTGAGTTCCTCTTCCGGCAGCGCGGACTGCCTGGAGGCCCTCGGAGTGCCCATCAACCTGGGACCCGAGGAGGCGGCCAGGATGGTGCGGGACACGGGGTTCTGCTTCATGTTCGCGCCGGCCTACCACCCGAGCATGAAGTATGCAATGCCTGCCCGGAAACAGCTCGGCATCCGGACCATCTTCAATACGCTTGGACCGCTGGCCAACCCGGCGGGGGCCACCAACCAGGTCATCGGGGTGTACGCGCCATCCCTGGTGGATCCGATCTGCGAGGCGCTGAGGAACATGGGGCTCAAGGGCGCCATGGTGGTCCACAGCGGCCTCGACGAAGTGTCTGTCTCGGGGCCCACCCGGTATGCGAGACTCAGCGACGGCACCATACGCAGGGGCGAGCTCAGGCCGGAGGATGCAGGACTGTCTCCTCTGAGAGCGGACGAGCTCAAGGTAACGTGCCCCCGGGAGTCCGCCCGCAGGATACAGGACCTTTTCCAGGGGAAGCTTGAAGGGGCCTGCCTGAACGGGCTACTCCTGAATGCCGCGGCCGCCTTCATGGCCGTCGATGGCGCCATAGATCTGCACGAAGGCGTAGTCATGGCCCGGGACGTTCTCTACAGCGGCAGGGCACTGGATGCCCTGAACAGGGCCAGGGCATGAGCGCGGACTTTCTGGAGAAGATGTACAGGCTGTCGCGACGGAGGGCGGCGTCAATGACCCCGCCGCCGACCCTGGAGCCTTCCAGGAGGCACTTCGGCGCGGCCCTTGATACTGGCGGTATGGCCGTCATTGCCGAGGTGAAGTATGCCACCCCCGCCGCCGGCGTCCTGGGCATCAAGGAGGATCCGGCAACCATGGCCCGGGAGTATGAGCGGCTTGGAGCAAGTGCCATCTCGTGCCTCACCGAGCCCGAGTTCTTCGCGGGCCGGATGGAGCATCTTGGGGTTGTCAGGTCAGCCTGCACCCTCCCCGTCCTGATGAAGGACTTCATCGTGGATGAGCGGCAGATCTTGGCTGGCAGGGCTCATGGTGCTGACGCCTTCCTGCTCATCACCGAAATGCTGGGCCTCCGTGAGCTCAAGGCCCTCCAGGCCTGCGGGAGAGATATGGGCATGGACTGCCTCGTGGAGGTCCATGGATATGGAGGATTGGACAAGGCCCTGGCCATCGATGCAAAGATCATCGGGGTCAACAGCAGGGACCTCAGGACCCTGCAGGTGGATGCAGGAAGGCACGAGGATCTGGCGGGTCATATACCCGGGGGAAAGGTCAGGGTGGCCGAGAGCGGCATAACCTCAGGCACGAGGCTGCGTGAACTCGCAGCCCTGGGGTACGGTGCGGTGCTCATCGGCAGGGCCTTTGCCGGGAAGGGACAGAGGGAGGAGATCTTCCATGTGGGTCAAGATCTGCGGCATCGCCAGGCGTGAGGATGCGCTGATGGCCGTGGCCATGGGTGCCGATGCCCTGGGCTTCGTCTTCACGGCCAGCCCGCGAGGTGTCATGCGGGACGAGGTGTCACCCTGGATACGGGATATTACCAATGTGGAGAAGGTGGCCGTGTTCACCACGGAGCCTGTGCATGAGATCCTCGAGACCTGCGCAGGTCTGGGAATCGACACCATCCAGCTCCATGCGGCACCATCCCGGGAGCACGAGAAGCTTCAACGGCGATACGGTATCATCTACGCCATGGAGGAGTATGAAAAGGAGCTGCTGCCGGAATTTCCCTGCCGGATCCTCATCGACTCCAGCAGGGGAACGGGCAGGCAGGGACGGTGGAAGGGAAGGGACATCCCCTACATCCTGGCAGGCGGGCTGAACCCGGACAATGTCCGGCGGGCCGTCCGTGCCGCCAGACCTGCGGGCGTGGATTCGTCGTCCGGGGTGGAACTGGCCCCGGGCGTCAAGGACCCGATCAAGGTCGAGAACTTCATCAGGGAGGCGAGAACATGAAGGGAAACTTCGGGGAATTCGGAGGGCAGTACGTGCCGGAAACGCTGCTGCCCGCACTTGAGGCGCTCGATAGTGCCATGGAAACGGCATTCGATGATGCGGCCTTCCGCGGTGAGTTCAACTCCTACTTGGTACACTACGTGGGCAGGCCCACGCCCCTGACCCATGCGAAGAGGCTCTCGGACCACTTCGGCTGCGAGGTGTGGTTCAAGCGGGAAGACCTCAACCACACCGGCTCCCACAAGATCAACAACGCCATCGGCCAGATCCTGCTGGCCAGGCGCATGGGCAAGCGCCGCATCATCGCCGAGACCGGGGCCGGACAGCACGGCGTCGCCACGGCCACGGTATGCGCGCTCTTCGGCATGGAGTGCCGCGTGTACATGGGCAGCGTGGACATGGCCAGGCAGCGGGTGAACGTGGAGCGCATGAGGCTCCTTGGCACCGAGGTGGTGCCGGTCGAAGGAGGCACCGCAACCCTGAAGGACGCCACCAGCGAGGCCATCAGGGACTGGGTCGCCAATGTGGACACCACCTACTACCTCATCGGCTCGGCCATAGGCCCGCACCCATACCCCTCCATGGTCAGGGAGTTCCAGGCCGTCATCGGACGCGAGGCCAGGCGGCAGGTCTTGGACCTCAGCGGGTCGCTCCCCGATGCAGTGATCGCGTGCGTGGGCGGCGGAAGCAACGCCATCGGGATCTTCAATGCCTTTATGGACGAAGACACGGTGGAGCTGATCGGGGTGGAGGCCTATGGCGAGGGAAACGGCAGGCATGGGGCCAGCATCAGCTTCGGGACCCCGGGCGTGCTCCATGGGACACGCTCCTTCCTGCTCCAGGACAGGGACGGCCAGGTCAAGGACACCCACTCCATCGCAGCAGGACTCGACTACCCGGGGGTGGGTCCGGAGCACAGCTTCCTGGCCGTCACGAAGAGGGCCAGCTATGTCCTGGTGAACGACGTCCAGGCCGTGGCGGCATTCAAGCTGCTGGGAAGGCTCGAGGGTATCCTTCCAGCCTTGGAGAGCGCCCATGCCGTCGGGTACCTCGAACAGTACAGCAGGGTCAATCAGGGAAAAAAGGTCCTGGT
>JALOOZ010000032.1 GCA_025454155.1 Thermodesulfobacteriota bacterium | reverse complement strand
CCTGCGCTATGGGATAAGGATGGCCACAGACATGGTGCCCAACCACATGGGCATCTACTCCCGGTGGGTCATCGAGCACCCGGACTGGTTCATCCAGCTCGACCATCCCCCGTTCCCTGCCTACCGGTTCACCGGGGCAAACCTGTCCGGCGACGACAGGGTGGAGATCCAGATCGAGGACGGCTACTGGAGCCGCACCGACGCGGCCGTGGTTTTCCGGAGGCACGATCGTTACACCGGACAGACCCGCTACATCTACCACGGCAACGACGGCACGAGCATGCCCTGGAACGACACTGCACAGCTTGACTTTCTCAAGCATGAGGTCCGCCAGGCTGTCATCGGCCAGACCATCGCCATAGCCCGGCGGTTCCCCATCATCAGGTTCGACGCGGCCATGACGCTGGCCAAGCGCCACTTCCAGCGCCTCTGGTACCCGGCTCCGGGCTACGGCGGGGACATACCCTCGCGGGCAGGCCACAGCGTCGCCCCCGACGAGTTCGAGAGGCTCTTTCCCGTGGAGTTCTGGCGGGAGCTCGTTGACCGCATCGCCGCGGAAGCCCCGAATACGCTCCTCCTTGCCGAGGCCTTCTGGCTCATGGAGGGTTACTTCGTCAGGAGCCTCGGCATGCACCGGGTGTATAACAGCGCCTTCATGAACATGCTCAAGACAGAGGACAACAGCAAGTACCGCGATGTCATGAAGAATGTTCTGCGCTTCAACCCTGAGATCCTGAGGCGCTTTGTGAACTTCATGAACAACCCCGACGAGGAGCCTGCGGTCCACGGATTCGGCAAGGACGACAAGTACTTCGGCGTGGCCACGCTCATGGCAACCATGCCGGGACTGCCCATGTTCGGCCACGGCCAGATCGAGGGATTCTCCGAGAAGTACGGCATGGAGTACCGACGCTCCTACTGGGACGAGCCCGTGGACGGCCACCTGGTGTGGCGCCACGAGCAGGAGATCTTTCCCCTGCTCAAGAAGCGGCGGCTCTTTTCAGGGGTGGAGCACTTCGTGCTCTATGACTTCCGCACCTCCGAGGGTCATGTGAACGAGGACGTGTTCGCCTACTCCAACCGCTACGGCGACGAGCGCTCGCTGGTGGTCTACAACAACCGCTTTGCCGAGGTGAGCGGCACCATCGGTCGGTCTGTGGGCTTGAACATGGACCAGGGCGGCAGGCGGCATATCGTGCACAAGAGCCTGGCCGAAGGGCTCGGTCTCAGGAACGAGGACGACGTCTATTACATATTCCGGGACGAAAAAGGCGGCTTGGAGTATCTCCGGAGCAGCAGAAGCCTCTGGCGGGACGGGCTCTTGGTGCACCTGGGCGCCTTCAAGTGCCATGTCTTCACCTCCTTCAGGGATTTCCATGACTATGACGGTAGATGCCGAGAACTGGATCTGAGGCTCATGGGAAGAGGTGTACCCGACATGATGACCGCCTTGAAGGAGCTCTCTGTGGAGAAGGTGCTCAAGCCCTTCAGCGAGATGATCTCCGGGGATTCCCTGAAGATGCTCGTATCAGAGGGATTGCGCGTGGGAACGGTCCCGGCCGTGTTCAGCGAGAAGGTCTCGATCTTCTTGAAGAACGCACGGGAATTCGCAGGATGGTCTCCCCGGGAAAAGGACGTGAGCGATGAAGTATGCCTGTTCCTGGATGCCCTGTTCACTGTTGACAGGCTCCGGCGCAAGACGGCCTGGAAGAAAGACAGGAAGATCCAGGAGCTGCTTTCCATCATACCTGATAAGCCCTCACATGATCTCTGGGCGTGGCGTATACCCATGCTCTGGGCACTCGTCGCCCCCCTGGGAGGACTCGGCGGGGAAGACGATGCCGCCGGAAGATCAGCAGCCCTCATGGATGACTGGATGCTCGGCCATGCCATGGCCGGAACCTTTGCCGAACTGGGAGCAGACGAGGCAAGGGCACGTTACGAGGTCATGCTGATAAGGCTGCTCGCCAGGCATCAGGGCATGCCGACCATGCGTGATCGGGGTCCCCTTATCAAGGGCATGCTCTCAGACACGACGGTCAGAGACTTCCTGGGGTTCAATCGATTCAAGGAGACCTGGTGGTTCAACAAGGAGTCCATGGAGACCATGATCTCTTGGCTTGCTCTCTGTTCGGCGCTCCGTCGCATGGCAGGGAAGAAGAGGAGCAGTGAGTCCATCATGAAGGACTTGCACGAGCTGTCCGATGGTGCAGACGAGCTCAGGCGCATGGTCGAGGCATCAGGATACGAGGTTCCTGTACTGGCTTCGCTTCTGGAGACAGGGACATAGCTGAATGGCATTGCTCACGCGTATCGAGAGAGAAGGTGCCGATCACTCCGGGGCAGAGGAAAGATGTTCAGAAGAGCCCCCGGCTTTTCAGCAGTAGCTCGTCCCGTCCCAGCAGTGAGTGCAGAGCCGCTCCTTGGGCAGGCCTATGGCCTCCACCAGGTCGCTGATGGTCTGATACTTCAGCGAGGTCATGCCAAGGGTCTTGCGGATCTGCTCCACCATGGCCCGGTTCTTTTCGGAGCCAGCCTTGGCGTATTCCTCCAGGTGGACGTCATCCCTGCCCTCGATGGCCTTGATAGCCTTTCTCCCGGCCAGGTCGAGCTGGGAGCGCGAGGTGGAGAAGTTGAGGAACTCGCAGGGATAGATGAGGGTGGGGCAGGCCACCCTCATATGCACCTCCCTGGCCCCGTACTCGTACAGGATCTGGATGTTGTCCTGAAGCTGGGTGCCACGCACGATGGAGTCGTCGCAGAAGATGATACGCCTGCCTTTGATGATGGCCCGATTGGGGATCAGTTTCATCTTTGCCACCAGGTCGCGCACTGACTGGTTCTGGGGCATGAAGCTCCGTGGCCACGTGGGGGTGTACTTGACATAGGGTCGCATGTAGGGGATGCCCTTGCCGATTGCGTAGCCAAGTGCGTGGCCGATGCCCGAGTCAGGTATGCCCGAGACGAAGTCCACCTCCATGGTGTCGTCCTTGGCCAGAGCCCTTCCACACCGGTACCTTACCTCCTCTACATTGATGCCTTCGTACGTGGATGGCGGGTAACCGTAGTACACCCACAGGAACGAGCATATCTGCATTTTCTCGCCAGGGGGGGACAGCTGTTCATACCCGTCCGGCGTGACGAGCACGATCTCGGAGGGACCCACATAGTACTCGGTCTCGTAGCCGAGGTTGGGAAAGGCGCTGGATTCGGATGACGCGGCAAGAGCCCCGTCCTTTTTCCCGATGATTATGGGAGTCCTGCCGTACTTGTCCCGGGCGGCATAGATGCCTTCGCGCGTCAGCAGGAGCATGGTGCACGACCCCCTGATGGAATCGTTGACGTGCCGGATCCCGCCAGCGAAGCTGTCGTGCTCACAGATGAGCATGGCGATGAGCTCGGTGGGGTTGATTTCGTACCCAGAGGTTTCGGAGAAGTATTTTTTCTGGGAGAACGCCTTCCTGCCGAGCTCCACCAGGTTGTTGATCTTGCCCACGGTGACGATGCCGAAGGTCCCCAGGTGCGAGTTGATGATGAGCGGCTGGGAGTCGGTGTCGCTGATGACCCCGATGCCCATGTTGCCCTGGAAGATGGCGAGGTCGGGCTCGAATTTCGAGCGGAAGTACGAGCTCTCGATGGAGTGGATGGAACGCGTAAAGCCCCGCTCGTTCACCACGGCAAGTCCAGCACGTCGCGTGCCGAGGTGTGAGTGGTAATCGGTGCCGTAGAAGAGATCCTTCACGCAGTCTTGCCGGGAAGCTATGCCGAACAGTCCGCCCATGGGGGCACCTCCTCATGTCGATGATAGCGATGTCTGATACGACCTGTCACATCCAGGGAAACGCTCATTCCCACTCTATGGTGCTCGGTGGTTTTGGACTGATGTCGTAGACCACCCGATTCACCCCCTTGACCTCGTTGATGATGCGTGTCGAGATCCGTGCCAGCAGTTCATGGGGCATTCTGACCCAGTCAGCGGTCATGCCGTCCATGCTCTGGACCGCACGGACGGCTATCACATTGGCATAGGTCCTCTCGTCTCCCATGACCCCAACTGTTTTAACCGGCAGGAGTACGGCGAAGGACTGCCAGACATCACGGTACCCTTCCCATTTCACCATTTCTTCGGACACCCGCCTGTCTGCCTCCTGCAGGATGGCCACGTTTTCCTTCGTCACCTCCCCCAGGATGCGCACGGCCAGTCCAGGCCCCGGGAAGGGCTGGCGCTGCAAGATGGAATCGGGCATCCCCAGCTCCCTGCCGAGAAGGCGAACCTCGTCCTTGAAGAGCTCCTTCAGCGGTTCGATGAGGGTGAACCTCAGGTCCTCAGGAAGCCCCCCCACGTTGTGGTGGCTCTTGATGGTGGCCGATGGGCCGCCCTTGGCAGACCTGCTCTCGATGACATCGGGGTAGAGGGTTCCCTGTGCGAGGTAATCTGCGCCGCCTATGCGTGCTGCTTCGCCATAGAAAACGTCGATGAAGGTGCGGCCTATGATCTTGCGCTTATCTTCGGGATCGGTGACTCCGGAGAGGGCTGCGAAGAATTTCTCGCTTGCATTGACGATATCGAGGTTCAAGGGATACACATCGGTGAAGGTATCCCTGATCTCCTCTGCCTCGCCGGCGCGGAGCACCCCGTTGTCCACAAAGATCGCGGTCATCTGGTTGCCGATGGCCCTGTTGATGAGTGCTGCGACTACAGCCGAATCGACACCGCCAGACATTCCGCAGATGACTTTCCCATTACCTACCTCTGCCCTGATGGCCCTGATGGACTCCTCGATGAACCCCTTCATGGTCCATTCGCCGCTACAGCGAGCTATGGTGAAGAGAAAGTTGCGGAGAATCTCTTTTCCCCTGGGTGTGTGAACCACCTCCGGGTGGAACTGGACACCGTAGATCTTCCTGTTGTCATCGCCCATGGCAGCAACCTGACAGGTGGGAGTATGGGCGAGTATCGTAAATCCGTGAGGTGGGACCGAGACGTGGTCGCCGTGGCTCATCCAGACATCAAGCCTGTCTTCAAGGCCGGCAAAGAGCCTGCCGGTATCGTCGATATCGATGGCGGCCGGGCCGTACTCCCTGGCGAGGCCACGTTCGAGCCTGCCCCCGAGCATCCTGGCGGTGAGCTGCAGTCCGTAACAGATCCCGAGCACCGGGATGCCGAGCTCAAAGATCGCTGGGTCGAGACCAGGATGATCCTCTTCGAGGACCGATGCGGGCCCCCCGGAAAGGACTATGGCCTTGGGTCCCAAGGCCCGCAGTTCAGATGCAGGGAGATCATGCGGAATGATCTCGCAGTACACCCCGCATTCACGGATGCGGCGGGAGATGAGCTGGGCGTACTGGGAACCGAAATCGAGGACTGCTACGAGTTCATGCATGTATGAAAACTCCATCCATCATGGATTGATCTATCCGTGACCGGACCGGCATTCCCCAAATCCTCACAGGTTCGCCACGACCTCTCCCGTGAATATCGTATTCACCGGACCCATGAGCCAGACCTGGGAATACCGCCCATCGACAACGGTGAAATCGATCTTCAGATCGCCGCCTTTCATATGCACCTGGACCGGTATGTCTTTGACCATACCGAGATGGTGCGAGATGATGGCCGATGCAACTGCGCCGGTTCCGCAGGCATAGGTTTCGCCTTCAACCCCCCGCTCGTAGGTGCGTACCCTGATGCTGCCGCTCCCCTCGGTCTCTACGAAGTCAACGTTGGTCCCCGATGGTGCGAAGCGGACATGACGACGGATGAGGCAGCCCAGCTCAAATACGGGCACCTCATCGATGCGGTCCGTGAAGACGATAGCGTGAGGAACGCCCGTGTTGACATAGTGCACGGTCTTTACCCCGCCGTGGGTGGAGATATCGATACCGGTATCCAGTCCGTAGGGGTCGGTCATAGCAACGGAAACATCATCTCCATCGATCCTGGCACCGATGATGCCCGCCAGTGTTCTGAACCTCATGGTCTTCCCTGCAACACCCTGGAGGTATGCAAACAGGGCGGCACAGCGGGCTCCGTTGCCGCACATCTCGGCCTCGCTGCCGTCGGCGTTGAATATGCGGAAGATGAAGTCGGTATCGTTGTCAGGTTCAAGGACGATGACTCCATCGGCGCCGATGCCGGTTCTCACGGGGCACATGCTCATGGCGAAGGCTTGCCAGTTCAGGGTAAGAGAGGACTTCATATTGTCGATCAAGATGAAGTCGTTTCCTGCCCCGGCCATCTTGGTAAAGGGGACCTTCAAGCCACTGTTTCCTTCTTTCATGAGCAGCCGCATTCCTTTCGATGCCGCGGGATCGGACACGGGATAGGTGTCCTTTAAGGGTATGGAAGAATTAACAGACACAAGGGATGCACGTCAAGGAGTGAGAGCATTATCATGTGGAGCACTGGTGAAGTAAGCGGTCATACGATCATCCAGGGAGATGATCCGCACTTCCTGTTTGGGACCGTACAGGAATACGAATCTGTGTTGCCAGGACATCATCCCTGCATGCTCCTCCATAGAGGGATTATGTCGCCAAAGCAAAGGTAAACGTGCATCGAAAGCTGACGAAGGTGAATCAGTTCGATTGAATATCCGCACAGATTTATTTCCCTCGATCTCACCTGAAATCATGGACAGAACAGGATGGGTGAACAG
The DNA here is from genome assembly GCA_025454155.1 of Thermodesulfobacteriota bacterium. Classification (GTDB taxonomy): domain Bacteria; phylum Desulfobacterota; class Desulfomonilia; order UBA1062; family UBA1062; genus MWEI01. The sequence goes on along the minus strand of JALOOZ010000032.1, from coordinate 11,682 downwards.
ATGACGCGGGTAACATTCGAAAATGTAACTGGAAAACAGAATGTGTAACTGATTTCAGGAAAAAGCTTGGAAGAATTGCACAACAGGCCGAAGGAAGAAGACAGGTTGAATCCTGCCATAATCATGTAACATAATGAATATAAATATGATTATCTATTGCCGAACCCTCGAACAGTTCAAGACCACACCTCCTTGGCATGTTAGGTGCTTAAGCCGGACTCTATGAAGTGAGTAATTGTTTGAAATATGGTGCATTTTGGTGGGCAGTCCCTATCGGTTCCATTCAAATGCATCGAACTGAGCATACTGAAGGTAAATTTCAGAAAGAGAAAGGAGAATGTCCATGTTATCCATGTTTCAGGCTGGTGGGTTCTTCATGTATCCTATCTTGCTGGTTTCCATAATCGCCCTGGCTCTGTTCTGTGAAAGGGCGAGTTTCTTATATTTCCGTATGAAGCTCGATGTGGAAAAGGTGTTCCGAAAGATCATGGTCTCCCTTGAAGGCGCAAATTTCCGCAGTGCCATCGAGGAATGCACACGATTCGAGAATCATCCCCTGGGAAGGATCCTGAAGGCCGGTCTGCTGAGATCGGACAAGAGAGACAGGGAGATCGAGCGGGCCATGGAAGAGAAGATCATACAGGAGATCCCCAAGGTGAAGGCGCGGATCAACCTGCTCACCATGTTCGCCAACATCTCCACACTCCTCGGGCTCCTGGGGACTATCATCGGTCTCATCGGGGCCTTCCAGGGGGTCAGCAATGCCAATGAGGCAATGAAGCAGGAGTTGCTCGCCAGTGGAATTTCCGTTGCCATGCTCACCACCGCATTTGGACTGATCGTGGCCATACCATGTCTGATAGGATTCTACATTCTCAACAACAGGGGTGATTTTTTAATAGACCAGTTCGAGGAAAAGGCCTTGAGCCTTTTCAACATGCTCTCCTCCCTTAAGCAGGAAAAGGAGAAGGCATGATAGGTTTCAGATCTTCCCGAAGAAGGCCGGAACAGGATACTGATCTCGACCTGGTGCCCATCATGAACATGTTCCTTGTGATGATCCCCTTCCTCCTTCTCTCTGCAAGCTTTTTCCACCTCAGTGCCATCAACACCTCGGTTCCCGTCCTGAGCAGTTCCGAAGGTGCAGGGGCAGCCGAGAACACGGTTCAGGTAACAGTGATTGTGCAGCTTGAAGAAAAGGGAATCCACGTGTCCGCAATGTCTGACGAGGTGGATGATAAGACCTTGAGGAACCTTGAAACCTACATAGCGCAGGAAGGACAGGCACAGTATCCACTGGAAAAGCTGTCCATGTTCCTGCAGGACATCAAGAACAGCTATCCAAGGAGTGATACGGTCATCATTATTCCCGAAGATTCCATTCTCTACGACACGATCATCAAGACAATGGACGTTGCGCGGTATTCAAATGATGAACAGCTGTTTCCCAATGTGGTCATTTCAGGAAAGGTGGGGTAGGGGAGGACGCCATGGCTCTGGGCAGAAGGAAAAGACGATCCCGGGAATTCATCCCTCCCAAGCTTCAGATGACATCGATGATGGACATGTTCACCATCCTTCTGATCTTCCTGCTGGTATCATTCTCCAAGGATGTTGTGACCATGAAGATAGATGGCAAGATACAGCTACCGAAGTCGAATGCACAGGCAGACTACCAGGATAACGTCAGGCTCGTCGTATCAGAAAACAACCTCTGGCTGGGCAGTGATGTCGTTGCCGAAGTTCGAAACGGCAAGGTCATCGGTCTCGATCCAGAAAACCTGCAGGGATCGGTCCTGTACCAGAGACTGAAGGAATGCAAGAAAAAGGTGGACCGGTCAAAGGATGAAGAAACGGACAAGAACCTTGTTCTGTTTCTCTGTGATAAGCGGCTTTCCTTTAAGACCATCAACAGTATCATCAAAACTGCAGGCATGGCCGGGTTCCCGAACTTCCAATTCGGGGTGCTGAAACAGTAGCGTGGAGGAGAATCCATGGAACTGAAGAGGAAATGGGTATGGGTAATATGCCTAGCCATTACATGTTTGATTATTCCAGCGACTCGATCTGCGTGTGCAGACGGTGACTTGATGCAGAACGCGAAAACAGTCCAGGAGGACCCCTCAGAAGGAACACAGGAATCACTGGGTTCGCGCCAGAACAGAATCGATTTCGGTAACACGTATATCATCGGACAGACGATAAAATCCGGTGCAGTTTATCTCCTCCAGAGGAAGAAGAGCGAGATAAAGAGCATGCTCAAATATCGAGAAGATTACCGGCAGGAGATCCTGGAAGGCTTCTCTGCCGATGCCGCCAAGGAATCAGTCAGGGAGCCCAAGCAGGAACACTCGAGCGAGGACGGGCGTCAAGGAGCCGATCGACTGGTATCCAAGGAGTAAGGTTTCGGTCGCTGCCGGACACAGACAGGATGATGAGCCTGGAAAGCTGATATGGAAAACAAGAACCCAATGACAGGGAACGCGATACAGACTGGTGCCTCATCGGATCAGCCAACCATGCTCCAGGTCTTTGTCTTCAGAGGAGATGAATACCTGGGATGGGACTGCTTCTCCAGTGAACAGATCTCCGTGGGGAGCGGCAGTGATGTTGATCTGCAGCTCAACGACAGGGCAATAGCCGACGTACATGCATTCCTCCGCGTGGAAAAAGGGAGCGTCAGTGTAACCTACTACATGTCGGAGAACAGTCAACCCAATCGGCATGATGCATCTGAGCGGATGATCATCAGCCCTTTGGATTCAATTGTCATAGGGCCCTTTACCCTGAAGATCAAATTGAACAGAAGCGGTAAGCGCCTCCATGAATTGAGTGCTTCCCCGGACAGCATCTCCCCTGACCACAGTACGAATGATAAGGATCTGGGACACACCCATGAGGATGTTCCCAGCACGAGTGGGAGGGTTGATGCCGAGTCGCCAGGGCTCGCCACCGAAGGAGGAAGTGATGCAGAGGCGAATATCCCCGACAAGGTGGCTGATAACTACAACCTGACCTTCGAAGGGAAGATCAAGAACGACATATCCCTTGATGAGGTGAAAGGCAATCTTGAGCGCCTGCTCAAGAAGGATCGCGTATCTATTGAACGGCTCTTCTCTGGCAGGAAGGTCATCCTCAAGAGGAATGCATCTCTCCGAGCCGTACAGGAACTGCAGGCACTCTTCGGGAACCTTGGGGTACTCTGTGCCATAGAGCCGGTCTATTCCAGTCAGAAGGATTCCAAACACGAGACCTGCAACCCTGACGATACTGGACGAATGGTGATGGCCCCGGAAGACACTGGTAAGGAAAAGGCACCTGAATCTCCACCTCAGGCTATCGTGAAGAGGATACCTGACGCGGATGACGAGGAGGACGATGAGGAGGATGCCCGGGCCACTTTTTCCCTGAAGGACAAGATCAGAAATTCCTATGCCATTCCGTCGCAGGGGACAAGCAGGGGCAAGAAAAATGAAATCCTCCTGGAGGTCGTCAAGACCAGAGCGGATTCCATTGTCGATGTTCGTTTCATAGGGGCAGGGGATAAATATTTCATAAGGACCGACCAAGAACAGATCTGCCTGGCAGAGAACAGGGGGAGCGGTGAGATCCTCCTGTATCTGAATGAGCAGCTCAGAGCAGATGTGAAGCCCATTCATGCGGGCGTGAGACAAGGTGCTCAGGTATGTGGCGCTGAGAACCGGGACGATTCTTGTCAAGTATCCTGTCAACACCGGCTCCCTGCCAATGAAACGGCTATCATCCAAATGGGACCGTATGAGTTTCTCCTCAGGCAGGCAGCCCCTTCAGAAAGCCCGAAGGTCAAGGAGACAGCCAGTAGTGATAGAGAGTATGTCCGTCATTTCGGCAGATCAGTCGTCTTTCACGTCATTCTTCTGATCATCCTCGGCATGATGCCGACCTACAAGCCGGAATCTCTGCCTACAGATGACGGTCGTTTTGTGCGAGTGGACTCGAAACAACTTGAGGAGATCAGGAAACGGATCCAACCACCCCAGTTGCCCAAGAAGGCCCCGGAGATCTTGAAGATCAAGGAACAGCAGGTGGCCAGGCGCATCGAGAAAAAAACCGAGAAGGCGACTGAACTGAACAGGCCTGTGGAAGCCCAGCCCGTATCTCAGAAGGTAGCGTCTGCTCAGGGTTCAGGGACGGGCTCCGGTCAGGGGGAAGCGCCCACCAAGAATGTTCACCAGGCGGGAATTCTGAGCATGCTGGGTGACAATATCGGGATCAAGCCCCAGGAGGCCATGGCGGCGGTCACCAATCTGGATGCCGTAAGCAGTTCCGCCGAGAACAAGGCCCAGTTCAAGGTGGGGGGCATTGTCGGAAAACTCGATGGTGGAAGAATAGAGATACCCAAGGCTGGCATCGTGAATACCAAGGGCTCTTCACAGGTCATGCAAGGTGGAGCAGGGGGCAAGGAAGTCCGTGTAGCAGCACTGGACAAGGGAAATACGGGGAAGAATCAGGTCAAGGCTAAGGTGACCGCCCAGTTGAACAAGACCGTGAAGGTTCAGGGCGGAGGCATGAGCCGTGAAGAGGTCAAGAGGATCATTGACCAGCACCTCGACGAGATCACCCGCTGCTACGAAACGGCACTTGTTGCCAACCCCTCGCTTATGGGACGGGTCGTGTTCGAGTGGAAGATACTGATGTCCGGAAAGGTTGGAGAGGTCAGCATCAAGTCGTCCACCATCAACTCGTCGGATATCCATGCCTGCATCCAGTCATCCATCAAATCATGGGAATTCCCCCAACCCGATGGCAGCGAGGTCATTGTATCGTATCCGTTCATCTTCGACATCGTCGGGTTTTAAGGAGAGTAGAGCAATGTGCAAGAAGACGACCGTAGGCATCTTCCTTCTGTTCATGATCATGCTGTCAAGCCCAGGGCTGTGCAAAGATTCGAAGGATGACGAGAAGGTCTTCGCCATCCAGGAACGTGTCTTCCACAAGTACCATGAGATCGGCCTGAGCGTCGGGTACATCCCGGATGAAGACTTCTTCAACGCATACCCTGTCGGGATAGGTTACACCTATCACTTCAACCACTACCTTGCCTGGGAAGTCATCCGCGGCCAGTACATGTTCACCCAGGAAAAGGACATCAAGGGCAAACTTGAAAATGAATTCGGCGTCACCCCTGAGGTATTTCTGGAGCCCAAATATATGGTTCACTCCAATCTCATCCTCAAACCCCTGTATGGAAAGGAGGCCCTCTGGAACAAGGGCATCATAAACCATGAAAGCTATCTCATCATTGGTGGAGGCATGATCGCCTATGAAAAGAAATACAGCAACGGCGAGACCGATGCAGAGAGCGACCCCTCCATCTGTGTGGGTGCAGGAACTCGGTACTTCCTCAACAAGAACTTGTGCATGACCCTCGAGATCCGGGACCTGATCAACATGAAAAAGGATAATACCGAGAACAACATCTATCTCGGTGTGGGACTCTCTCTCCAGTTCGATCTGCTGCCCCGCAAGAATGAACAGGATGAGACCGTGGAAAAGCTCAGGGGCTATCTGGAAGAGAAGAAAGACAATGAATGAGCGCATAGCAATCCTTCTCATCGTTTTCTGTCTTGGCCTGTCCAGTCCCGGGATGGCGGCGTTGCCGGACACTGCCGAACAACCTACCAAGCCCCAGGATTCCCAGGCACAGGTGGACCAGACGAGTTTTTTCAAGGGTTACGAAGTCTTTGAGAAACAGAGCTACCGGGAAGCATGCCCCTACTTTTATGAGTATGTCAGCAGCTACACACCCGATGCAGCCGATTATGAGTGGGCGGAGTTCTTCCTGGGCGTTTCCCTGAAAAGAATGGGGTATTCCTATGCCGCATCCGACGTACTTGCCCGGCTTGTCTCCAGGAAGCCGAATCCAAGAATCGCCGAATACAGCCTGGAGATCTTCGAGGCCATGTCGATGAATCAGGCCTTTGACTACGACCTGATCATCCAGCAGACCGTCTGTGATCAGGAGTACGGCTATGTGGAGGGAGATCTCGCTGATTTCATCCACTATCATCAGGGTGTCTATGACTGGGAACATGGGTTCTTTTCATGGGGTGATGATCACTTCACCAAGATCAAGGTCGGGACGAAGTATTACTACCAGTATCTCAACCAGAAGGCCCTGCTGAAGATCTACCAGAACAGGATCGACGAGGCCGTGCCTCTTCTCAAACAGATCCTTTCCAGCACCTGCACGGATGAGCATCTCAAGGATGAAGCGAGAAAGACCCTGGCACGGCTGCTCTATGAAAAGAAGAAGTACAAGGAATCGGATCTTCTGTATCAGGCCATAGAGGAGAACATCCTCGCCCAATCCCAGAATCTGCTGGAGAGGGCATGGGCACATTACCGCATGGGAAACCCCGAGAAGGCCATGGGGCTCCTGTATGCCTTTGAGGCTCCTAGTTTCAGGAACTATCTGACCCCGGAATACTACATGTTGAAATCATTCATCTACAAGGACGTGTGTCATTACCAGAACGCACTCAGCGTGGTGGATGAGTTCAAGGGTCACTACGGCAAGGCCCTGAGCGGCATCTATCAGAGGGACGGGATAAGCGAAAACAAGGAACTGCTGCTGCTTCTCCTGAACAAGAGGAAGATAAAACTGACATGGGATTTCCTCCAGCTCCTTGAGCAGGAAAGAAGTCGTTGTACCGAATTCAGCAAAGATGGCAGCGATTCTTTTTACCGTTATCTGGACCAGATATATGCATCCCAGATCGCCGAGAGCACATCGGACCTGCAGGGACAGATCGAAAAGGAATATGAGAAGTATGCCAACGACCTCCTTCAGTACGAGGAGGAGGCCCACATGATGGCCTACGAGATCGGGCTCGACATGTACCAGAGGGTCAATCAGTACCATTACGCGGAGGAAGATGAAAGCGAGGCGGAGGCTTCCCGCGGGATCGTGGTCTATCCCTTCCAGGGTGAGTTCTGGAACGACGAGCTGGCCGACCTCAAAGTGGAGCTTCCGAACAGATGCAAAAATCTTGAAGAGTGGGATATCTTTTTCAAATGAAGACACTACATGCCATGGACAAATCGTTTAGATGCCTGATCATCGGAGGCCTGTCCCTTCTTCTTCTCATTGCGCAACCTGTACGAGCTGACGAATATGGCTACGAGAAGAAAGACAAGCAGGTCGAACAGGCAAAGTATCTTGCCAAGCTCAGCGAGGACAACAGGAAGGTTGAACTCGCCATACTCAATACGAAGGCCCTGATCCACAAGGCACGGAACAAACCTTACCTTCCCGAGCTCTATCTTCGGCTGGCCGAGCTCTACATAGAGCAGTCTCGGATCGTCTATTACGTCCGCAGGACGGAAAAGGGCGATGCGGCATCTGCATTCGACCAGATGGAAGCGAATGCGCTGAAGAACCAGGCCCTGGAGATATATCTTCGCATCCTGAACGATTTTCCCGATTTCGAGGCGAGGGACAAGGTTCACTTCTTCATGGCCCACGAGTATCGGGAGCTGAATCAGATCGATGAGATGGTGGTTCAGTACCGCACCATCATCACCAAGTACCCGAGCAGCCCCTACGTACCCGAATCATACCTGCTCCTTGGTGATTACTTCATCAGCAAGCAGGACCTCGATACGGCCAAGAAGCACTACGAAGCGATCCTCAAGTTTCCCGATTGCACAGCAATCTCCATTGCACGCTACAAGCTGGGATGGTGCTACATCAATGAGCTTCAGTTTAGGGAAGCCATCAGGCTCTTCGAAGATGTCGTACAAGGCTCGGGTAAGGGAAAGGAACTGGAGATCGACACCTACAAGCGGGTGGACATCAAGCAGGAGGCCCTCATGGACATGGCCTACTGTTACACGGAATGCTACAAGGACAATCCACCCGAGGAAGCCTTGGCCTATTTCCAGAAGTATTCATGGTCGCGACAGGTCTATACGGCGGTCCTGGAAAAACTGGCTAACCGTTATTACATCAAGAAGAAGTGGTCCCATGCCGTGGTGGTGTACCGCCAGCTATCCATGCTGGAACAGGAATCGACGAAACTGCTGGAATACGCCCGCAATATCTTCGAATGCGTGCAGACACTGGGCACCTTTGAACATGCCGACCAGGATGTGGCCCTCATTGTCAAGGCGCTCAGGAAGGAGAAATATTCCACCCATGTCCCTGACGAGCAGAAGATCAAGGACCAGTCGGATTTCGAGCTCTATGCCAGGAACATAGTCACCTACCTTCACGATGACGCCCGGCAGAAGGATGCAATCGAAGGCTTCGAGCGCGCTGCCGATGCTTACAAGATCTATCTGGATTTTTTTGAAACCAGCACCGTGTACACTGAAATGAGCGAAAACTATGCCGAGGCGCTCTTCTCTTCCCGTCAGTACCTTAAGGCCGGCAAGCAATACGAGGCACTGGCTATGCGCATGGCTCCAAACGACACCGGGAAAGAGGAGAAGCTCTATGGTGCGGTCATCTCCTACTACAATGCCTTAAAGGAGAAGGAAAAACTCAACTACTTTGAGACCGCCTTTGCCCGGGAAGGGCTTAAGACTACAGGCAAGCTCTATGCAGCCGACTTCCCCGGATCGTCAAAGGTACCGGATGTCGAGTTTAACGTTGCTTGGGTCACCTATGATGCGGGTGACTATGACGATGCGATCAAGGAGTTCACCAGCTATGTGAAGGCCCATCCAGGGAACAAAGCCACCAAGGCCGCCGTCCACATGGTCCTTGATTCCTACAGCCTCAAGGAAGACTACGAGGGACTCATCGCTTTTGGAAACGGGATTCTAAAGAACACCGACATCGCAGACCAGCAATTGAAGAGCGAGGTGGCGGTGATACTCCAGTCAACGGAGAACAAGGTGATCTCCTCACTGACAGTTGCCGCCCTGGACGATTGGGAAAAAGGCAAGAGCGAGCTCATCCAATATGCCTCCCGGAGCGAGTCCAGCGGCATAGGGGAACAGGCACTGAGCGCAGTCATACTGTCGAGCAAGGAAAAGGGAGACATCAAGACGCTCCTGACCACTGGAGCGGACCTGGTCAGCCGATATCCTTCATCCCCCAAGGTCGAGGGTACCCTCAACACCATGATTGACAGTTCTCTGCGCATGGCACAGTTCAGGCTCGTGGCCGATTATCTCGAGTCCTTCGCCCTGAGGCTTCCGGATCATAAGAACACCCGAGACTTCCTCCTCCAGGCAGGTCATATCAGGAAAGACCTCGGGCAGTATGAACTATCCAGCAAGGATTATCAGCGGCTCATGGGCATGAAATCAAGGAATTCAGCAACGCTGGATGAGGTTGTTTTCGCCCTTGCTGAAAATGCCCAGAAAGTCGGTGACATGGAAACGGTTATTCGGGTTCTCACGGATAACAGAAACGGCCTTACCGAAGCAGGCAGGGTTCGTGCCGATGCAAGATCAGCAGCCCTCTATATTGATGCAGGCGAGTTTAGAGAAGCGGAGCCTTTACTGAGGAGGGCCGAGAAGGCGTATCCAAAAATGGCAGCACTGGATGACCACAGGCTCCAGGGTGATATGGCGCATATGGTTTACTCGGAGACTTTCAGGGTGCAGGACGAGTTCATGGGACTCCAGCTCAAAGGTGAGCTCGACAATGCCGTTGTGGCGGAAAAAGCAAAGCTCCTTGACAGGCTCGAGAAAGGCTATCAGACGGTCATGCTCTACAAATCGCCGGAATGGGCCTTGAAGGCATTGTACCAGTCTTCAGCTATAAACAGCGAGTTTGCGAGCTTCCTGAAGGAGGCACCGATACCTGCCGAACTGACCCCCGAGCAGAAGGATCAGTACGCCCAGATCATCCAGACCAAGGCCGCAGCATACCAGGATAAGGCTGACCAGTATTTGCAGACCTGCATACAGCAGGGCCGAAAATGGGAGGTATGTGACCCCGAACTGGCGGAGTTTTTCAATCCTCCCTCAGCCGCTGAAGGCAACCCCCGCAAACACGATTCATTCTCGGGAAGCACCGCATCTGTAGAGATCGGTGGCCAGTGCCTGCTGGACCAGGATTTGAAAGGACTTCACGAGCATCTTCTCAAGGGTAAACCCGACCCCAACATGTTCATCTCCCTGTGCCTGGCATACATGCAACGGGGCGATTACCGCCACGCCATCCTGATCGCACAGAAGGCTTTGGATGAGAAGAAAGCGTTGGGCCCGGTAGAACAGGCAAGCCTTTACAATTGTCTCGGGGTTGCCCGCCTGCAGGCCGGTGATGACGGTCTGGCACGAGATGCCTTCAAAGAGGCCATCGCCATCGATGCGACCAATGTGGAGGCCAGAATCAATCTGGCAGGCCTCTTAAAGCACTACGGGCATGACGAGAAGGCGATTCAGCTGTATCAGGGACTACCAGCCGCAGCGGAGGTCGAGAAGGGCAGCTACAACATCCACCCAAAGGCAAAGGAGCTTTACCATGCGTCCACCCAGATCTCGAAGAACTGAACTTCACGCCCTCACGCTCGTGGTTGCCTTCATTCTCGGCATCGCCGGCTTGCAAAGCTGCAGCGGGGGGTCCAGTTCCGGCGGAGGGTCGACGGATGATGATACACCGGATATTCCCCGTGATACCGGCTGGCAGAGGGTCAGCATTGAACAGATTTCAGGCAGTGGCCTGCTGTTACCCAATGTAAGGGCCATCCCCGACGGGAACAACCAGCTCCATGTCGTCTATTTTACCGACGGTCAGGAGGCCTCAAGCTACACTATCAACCATATCCTCTGGGACATGGATGCCCTCAGCGAGATCTCTCAGGAGGCCGTTATAGACATCGATAATTGCAGAACCCTGGATCTGAGCCTCTCGCAGGGTGATCTGCCCGTTGTCGCCTACCAGGGCGGTACAGTCAGGGCCGGCGGTTCGGAGCAGCAGTCCGATATCATGTTCAGCATTCTTCAAAACGATGTATGGACCGAATATACCGGGGGGATTGGTTTTGTCGAACGAAACCCAGTCTTTGAAGACGGCCTTGCCGGCAAGAACGTGTCGGTGGCGGTTGATCACTCGGGGGACATACATCTCTGCTATCAGTTCTTCTACGAAGGCATAGATGCAATGAACTTCAACTACCCTGACCTTCTCTATGTCACGAAGGACGGTTCCTCGCCTGAAACCGAAGGGGTCGAGGAGACGGTGGAAGGGAACATCTACAATCCGAACGGGACAGCCAGCGAGCAGAACCGGGTTGGCGCTCATGCGGCCATGATGATCGATGGAGAGGGAAATCCGGTCATATTCCACGCCGCAGATCTCGCTCCCAATTCATCGGACCCCGACAGCAAGGGGCTGCGGGTTGCTTACAGGCAGAATGGCGTCTGGACGAGCGAGTGGGTTGAGACTGGATTCGAGGTTGGTGATATCAGCTGTGCCCTGGATGCCGGAGGGAACCTCTGTGTCGCATACTATGTGGAGAGTGAATATAAGGATTCTTCAGGCATTTCTCACAGGCAGTGCCTTAAATATGCGACCAGGACCGCAGCTTCATGGACCACCAGGCTTGTGGATGAGGCGACACTTTGCGGGATGTACTGCAGTCTGGCCTTTGATACATCTGGAAATCCTGCCATCGCCTACTATTCCATGCAGAACCACAGTGGCAGCCTCACGCTAAAGGACCTCAAACTGGCACGTAACAG
>JALOOZ010000031.1 GCA_025454155.1 Thermodesulfobacteriota bacterium | reverse complement strand
GGTGTCATCGGGGTACACCGGGACCACGGCCTGGATGATGATGGGGCCGGAATCCACCCCCTCGTCCACGAAATGGACGGTGCACCCGGAGAACCTCACACCGTGGTCGATGGCCTTCTGGCGAACATGCAGACCCGGGAAGGAGGGGAGCAGCGCGGGATGGATGTTCATGACCCTGCCTGGGAACTGCCTGAGGAATGCCGGCGTGAGCACCCGCATGAAGCCGGCGAGTGCCACCAGATCGACCCGGCTGTCCTGGAGTGCCTTGGCGAGTTCGCGGTCGAAGGTCTCCCGGTCGGGATAATCGGTGTGGGAGATCACCCGGGTGGGGACGCCCTTCTTGCGTGCGCGCTCGAGTGCATAGGCACCCTCGACATTGCTCAGAACGATGCAGACCCGGCCATCGACATCACCGCGTTCGCAGGCATCCATGATGGACTGGAGATTGGATCCGCTGCCCGAAACCAGGACGCCGATGCGAATCACGCCTGCCCCCTAAGAGATGACCACCGGTTCACCGCCCTTGGCACGCGACTCGATATGGCCGATGATCTCTGCGGATTCCTTGAGCCCTTTCAGCCTGAGCATCACATCGTCCGCATCCTTGGGTGAAACGACCAGGACCATGCCGATGCCCATGTTGAAGGTGCGGTACATCTCCGTATCTTCGATCTTTCCGATATCCTGGATGAAACGGAAGACGGGGGGTACTCCCCACGCCCCCTTCCTGATCTGGGCCGATGACCGCGAAGGCAGCACCCGGGGGATGTTGTCGATGAAACCGCCGCCCGTGACATGGACGATGCCCTTGACCTCGAAGCCCCGCAGCACATTGAGCACACTCTTGACATAGATCTTCGTGGGGGTCAGGAGCTCTTCCGCAAGGGGCTTGCCGAGGTCTTCCAGATAGTCGTCGATGCGCAGCTTGGCCCGTTCGAACAGGACCTTCCTCACCAGGGAGAATCCATTGCTGTGCAGGCCCGAGGACCGTATGCCGATGAGCACATCCTTTGCGGCGATGCGGGAGCCGTCGATGATCTTGTCGCTGTCAACTACACCCACACCGAAGCCGGCGATGTCATACTCGTCCTCCCGGTAGAAGCCCGGCATTTCGGCGGTCTCGCCGCCGATGAGTGCGCAGCCGGCCTCCTTGCAGCCCCGGGTGATGCCCCCGATGATCATCTTGGCCCGCTCGAGGTTCAGCTTGCCGGTGGCGAAGTAATCGAGAAAGAACAGGGGCTGTGCACCGACGACCACGAGGTCGTTGACCACCATGGCCACGAGATCGATGCCGACACCTTCGTGGTTGTCTGCCAGGAAGGCTATCTTGAGCTTGGTCCCCACGCCGTCGGTGGAGGACACCAGGACCGGCTCGGTATAGTTGCCGATGTCCAGTTTGAACAGCCCGGCGAATCCTCCGATGCCTCCGATGACTTCGGGGCCGTGGGTCGATTTCACACTGGATTTGATGGCCTTGACAAAAAGGTTCTGCTTGTCGATATCAACGCCCGCATCTCGATACGTCAAAGACATGTATACCCCCAACCCCTTAACTAGTATATGAGTTTCTCCTGATAGTCAATCAGCCATCAGATTGAGTCTTTTTCCGGTGTGTTCCGAGGATCCCTGGCGCTCAGCAGATTACCCTGAATATCACGGTCTTGGCAATCCAGAAGTAAAGGAGGCCGAAGATCAGGATGCACAGCGACGGCAGCCACAGGTGCCGGTAGACGGCTCCGAGGCCGGTCCCGAAGTACTGGTTGGACAGGAGCAGGCAGAGGTGGACCGGGGACAGGATGACTCCCAGGAGACCGCTGATCAGGGCCAGCATCAGGTAGGGGAACATGAGCCGTTCCTGGCCGAGAGATGCCATGATCGTGAGCAGGATCGGGAAGGTGCTCCCCACGAAGGCCACGGTCATGCCGGTGACCGAGCCGACCAGGAACGGGAGGAGGACGGTCAGCAGACTCAGGGGGAGGCTGTATTGCATGAGCTCTTGCGCAACGGACTGGACCGCATGGCTCCCCTCGAAGATGCCCTTGAAGATGAAGATGGAGAAGACCATGTAGAGCGTGCGGGCCACGCCCCTGCTGCATGCGATCTCCATGAACGACCGAGGCGTCATGTCCTCCTTGACGTAGACCCACCCCAGGGCCAGGCAGAGGGCCCCTATGAATCCCACCTCCTTGTTGATGCGGAGGTGGGGCAGCATGGCGGCCAGGGCGGCCCCCAGGGCGATGCCGGCCACTATGGTGATGATGATGGGGGCGAGTTCCAGGACAAAGGGATACAGCCCTGCCCGGGCGGCACGGACCGGGGGGTCCTGGTCCCCCAGGTTCTCCCCGAGCAGGGGGAGGTATCCGGCGAGGACCGTGATGATTGTCAGCGGACACATGAAGAGCATAAACCTTTCCAGGTGAATGCCGGCCAGGGCCGAGACCAGGAGGATCCCGGGATACAGCGGCCACCAGTACTCCCAGATGTGCCTGAACCAGTAGTTGATGTAACTGAGCTTGTCCGCGCCCAGATGCCCCCGCTGACCCATCTCCTTCACCATGGGCGCCGAGAATATCGCCCCTCCAGGCATGGGAAGAAGTCCGATCAGGGCTGGAAACAGGATCATGTTGATCCTGGGACCGGCGGCCAGTCCCTTGAAGGAATCCAGGAGCCTCTTCATGTGTCCGGTGACCTCCATGGCCGTGCTGAGGATGAGGATGAGGGAGATGATGACACCGAGGCTCAGGATCTTCGGATCAGCAAGAGAGTTCAGGGCTGAGACGAGCATGGACAGGAGTCCCTGGCCGAAGAGGATGCCGAGTGCGGCCGAGGAAAGGAGAAAGGTGCTCCCCAGCGACCATCTCCTGCGGATGGCCATGATCATCAGGGCAAAGATGATCCCAATCTTTATCAGGGCATATCCCTGCCCGAAGAACACCATGTCCTTTCCCTGCCTTTATCGGGGTTTCAGAAAGCCCCTCCCCCTTTACCAGAGTCATGGGGCAGCAGACAAGTTTGGTGAAAAATAAAAAAAAAGGATGGCGGTTTGGGCATAGGATCCGCCATCCCAAGAGGAGGTAGTTAGGACGTTTATGGTTATGAAGAGGTTTCTTTACCCGCTTGTTTTCTGCCGCTCAGCCGGGCACGGTTCAGATCCGTGCACAGGGACGCTGCCCCCAGCCTCTGGACATGCCCTTCCCGGGCCCGAACTTCGCATCGGGCACGACCTTCTTGACGTTCAGCTGATGCCTGATCCTCTCCTGCTCCAGCTGGTCCTTGAGGGAGCTCACGCGCTTGTGGGTAGCCCAGATCTTTGCCTCATCGGGCTTGTCGCTGCTGAGCAGGGTGTTCATCTCCCGTTTGCCTTGACGCATCTCGTCGCGGATGGGTGAAGTCTTCTTGTAGAACTCGTCGTCGAGCTTCTTGAGCTGCGCCTTCTGGTCATCGGTAAGATTGCTGGACTGATAATCGTAGAAGGGACACCCCCCCGCCGGCTGCCCCTTTTCGAACCTGGGGCCGTCGGGTCCCTGACCGCACCGGGGGCCGAACGCCATGACAGGAAGTGCCGCTGCCAGCATAATCGCCACCATCGCGAGTGCCAGACCATATCTTTTCATCGAGTGCCTCCTTGTCGCAGTATGCCTTTCTGATGAGCAACGAGCGTGCCAACCGCCCGATTCTGTGTGTATCTCATTGATATCAATTGGTGTTCATGTCATCGCGCCTGTCATTGGGACAGTGGAGTCCCGAGCCCTTTCCTCGTTGTGTATATTTTGTATACAGGACGGCTATACAGTTGTATAAAAGATATACACCGCCTGGTGACACGACGGCGGCCCAAGCAGGGAAACAGCGTATCGGGGGCATCTGGCATGGGAGTTGTAAAGCCCAGTCCTGGGTATCATATGGATGAGAGTGACAAGAGGCCTTCCAGGAAGGCATGGATCAGGACATCTCCCTGGGTGATCATGGGATCGCTCATCGTGATGGTGCCCATCTTCATCTTCACCACCATGGAGAGCATCAGGACCCAGAGGAAAAACATGGAGCTCATGCTCAGCGAGAAGGGAGCGGCCCTCATCCGATCCTTCGAGGCAGGCACCAGGACGGGCATGATGGGCAGGGACTGGAGCGGCGCCAGGGTGCAGAGGCTCATCATGGAAACCGCGGATCTCCCCGACATCCTGTACATCCTCATCACCGACAGTCAGGGCAAGATCGTCGCACACAATCAGCCGCTCAACATCGGGAGGACCTATGGCCCCGGCCTCCCCGGCAGGATCGACCGGACCCTGCGGTGGAGGATCGTGGCCACCCCGGGCGGGAATAAGGTCTTCGAGGTATACCGGAGATTCACCCCTTCCCGGAGCGGGATGTTCATGCTCCACCCCGACAGGCAACCCCGCGACTGGTTCTGGCCCCATATGATCCCCGAGCTGAACAGGCCTCCGGTCCAGGTCATCTACGTCGGCCTCGATATGGACCCTGTGGAGAAGATCATCACGGAGAGCATCAAGCAGAAGATCATCCTTGCCGCAGCCCTCCTGATGTACGGGCTCCTGGGGGTCGTCTCCATCGTCATTGCCCACAACTACCGTTCCGCCAAGGCCTCCCTGTCCCGGATCAGGGCCTTCTCGGACACCCTGGTGGAGAACATGCCCATCGGACTCATCGTCATCGGAGAGAAGGGCTCCCTCATCACGCTCAATGAGGTCTCGGAGCGGCTCCTGAAGATCTCGGCAGCGGAGGTCATGGGAAGATCGTCCCAGGAAGCACTGCCTGAACAGATCACCGCCCTGATCAGCGAAATCCGCCAGCCCCGCGACATCGCCGTGCGCGACCTGCGCATACCCGTTGACGGAAAGACCATGGCGTTCGAGGCAAGTGCAGGGCTCCTCAGGGACGACGAAGACCACCTTCTGGGACATATCGTGCTCCTGCGAGACATCACCGAGATCGAACACCTCAAGAGGGAGGTGGAGCGCAAGGACCGTCTCGCATCCATAGGCAGCCTGGCGGCCGGTGTCGCCCACGAGATCAGGAATCCCCTGAGCTCCATCAAGGGCTTCGCCACCTACTTCAAGGAGCGCTACCGCGAAGTCCCTGAAGACCAGAGGATTGCGGACATCATGGTGGGCGAGGTGGAACGCCTGAACCGGGTCATCGGCCAGCTCCTCGAATTCGCCAGGCCCATGGACCTCAGGAAGGAGTCCGTTTCCCTTCTCGACGTGGTGAACCGGTCACTGGAGACGATCGGGAAGCAGGCGCTCCAGAGAAATATCGTGATCGACAGGAGCGGGCTCGCTGAAGGGCCGTGCCGGGCGGAAGTGGACCAGGACAAGATCTCTCAGGTGCTCCTCAACCTCTATCTCAACGCCATGGAGGCCATGGAAGGAGGAGGGACGCTGGCCGTGAGCCTCCGGTGCGACGAGAGGACCTCGCGGTTCATCATCGGCGTGGGCGATACGGGGCACGGTATTGCCGGGGATGACCTGGCGCATATCTTCGACCCGTATTTCACCACCAAGCAGGCCGGCACAGGCCTCGGGCTGGCCATCGTCCACAAGATCATGGAGGCCCACGGGGGAGAGATCAAGGCAGAGAGCACGCCGGGACAGGGGACCACCGTCTCCCTGATCATGCCCGCAGGAGGTGAATGAACATGGGAGCGAACACCGGGAAGGACATCCTTGTCGTGGACGACGACCTGGGACACCGCACCATGCTCAAGACCCTCCTGAACGGCTGGGGATATGCGGTGACCGAGGCGGATGACGGTCAGAGCGCCATCGACCGGGTGCAGGAAGGGCCCTTCGACCTCATCCTCATGGACATCCGCATGGTGAAGATCTCCGGGCTCACCGCGCTGGCGGCCATCAAGGAGATCAACCCAGCCATACCGGTGATCATCATGACCGCCTACTCGTCCGTGGAGTCGGCCATCGAGGCCATGAAGAAAGGGGCCTACGAGTATCTGACCAAGCCCCTGGACTTCGAGGAGCTGCGCCTCAAGATGGAACAGGCCATGGAGCACAGCATGCTCAGGGAGGAAAACCGCCGCCTGCGGCAGCTCGTGGGGGACCGCTTCGACTCCGGCAACATCATCGGCAGGAGCGCGGCCATGGTGAGGCTCCTGGAGACCACCTCCCGGGCGGCGAACTCGGACGCAACCGTGCTCATCACCGGGGAGTCGGGGACGGGCAAGGAGATGGTGGCCGGGGCCATCCACTTCAATTCCCCCCGGAGAGACAAGCCGTTCATCAAGATGAACTGCGCCGCCGTCTCGGAAGGGCTGCTCGAATCCGAGCTGTTCGGCCACGAGAAGGGGGCGTTCACCGGCGCCCTGCGCCGCCGGGAGGGCAGCTTCAAGCAGGCCGATCACGGCACCCTCTTCCTCGACGAGGTCAGCGAGATGTCCCTGGCCATGCAGGTGAAGCTCCTGCGGGTCCTCCAGGAGAAGGAGTTCACCCGCGTGGGAGGCGAGGAGGTGCTCAAGGTCGACGTGCGCATCATAGCGGCCACCAACAAGGAACTCACGGGGCTGGTCAGGGAAAGCAGGTTCAGGGAAGACCTCTACTACCGCCTGAACGTCATCAATCTGGCCGTCCCCCCTCTGCGCGAGCGCCGGGAGGACATACCCCTGCTGGCCGGGCATTTCCTGAAGATCTTCTCCGAAAAGAACAACAAACCACTGAAGGGCTTCACGCCGCAGTCCATGGACCGGCTCATCCGCAATCCCTGGCCCGGTAACGTGCGGGAGATGATGAACACCATCGAGAGCGCCGTGGTCCTGTCCAGCTCCCCCTACCTGAGGGAGGAGGACATACCGTATTTCCGCGAGGAGCGGCCCCCCTCGATCTCCCCCGGGGTTGCAGACGACCTCAGCCTGGACGAGATGGAGAAGACCACCATCCTCAAGACCCTCGACTCGGTGGGGGGAAACAAGAGCGAAGCGGCCAGGAAACTCGGCATCACCCGCGCCACCCTCCACAAGAAGCTGAAGAGATACCGGGTTTCCTGACAGATTGGTTCTGCGCGCGCCCCCTCACCGTATCAGCGCCATGATCGTATCCCTGCACAAGAAGATCGCGGGCAGGACCCCGGCCAGAAAGATCAGGGTGTTCCACACGAACATGTTGGACGCCAGGGCGGCGTCCAGTTCATAGAGCACGGACGCCACCACGGAATAGATGGCTGCGGGCATGAACGCCTGCAGCAGGATGACCGCCTCCAGGGCCGGATCAAGGTGGACCGCCGCCAGGATGAGAAGGGTGACGGCCGGGACCAGGACGAATTTGACCAACGCCAGGGCCGCGTTCTCCCTTGCCGAGGTGAAGAACGACGGCATCTCGAAGTTGAGGCCAAGGGTGAAGTAGTAGAGCGCCATGGAGACGATGATGAAGAGGTCCACGGGAAAGGCAAGCCCTGGCCTCTGGATGCCGAGGGACAGGAGGATCACCGAGCCGACAACGGCATAGAACGGCATGTTCTGGAGGTTCAGGAAGAAGTCGCGGACCGTTGCAAGGCTGAAGGGCTCGCCGGTCGAGACCCTGCGGGCGTACGGGAAGATGACGAGGAAGATGTAGGGCATGAAGTAGGCCAGAAAGAGAAAGGCGAGACCGAGACCCCTTTCCCCCAGGAACAGGTAGCAGAGGAAGGCGCCCATGGTGAATCCATGGTTGGCCAGCGACGAGCTGATGAGAAAGGTCCCCCCCTTCTTCCCGGACATGCCCAGCGGCCCCCTGATGACACCGCCGAAGGCCATGCCTGCGGCGACGAGGAAGAGCCCCGCCAGAGGCAGCATGACGAGATCTTTCGTCAGGACGAGCCCCCAAGTGCTCCACAGCACGATGACGGGCTCGATGAGGACGAGATTGACCCGGATGAGCCTCTTGGTGAAGGCCGGGAGATTCCTGAAGCGCCACCGCCTCTTGGCGGCCATGCCCGCCGCGAAGGGGGCGATGATCAGAACCTGGAAGAGGATGAACCTGGTCGTGATATCCATGCCGACGTCTTACCATCACCCTGCATTGCGGGCAATGCCCGGGCATGGGGTCCTTGCAGCACGGGCCGGCGGTGTCACTCCGCCTGCTTGTTGAGCTCCGTCCTTATGGTCCTGGCAAGTTCCAGGAGTGAATACGGCTTCCGTATATATGATCCTACGCCGAGATTGATGGCCTTGCGCACCCGTTCTGTCTCGGAGAAGCCGCTCACGATGATGGCCTTCTGGTGGGCCCGGATCTCGAGGATTCTCTGGTACGTCTCCAGGCCGTCGATGCCTGGCTCCATGATCATGTCCAGGATCACGAGGTCCGTCCCGTGCACCTTGAGAAACTCGATGGCCTCCTCGCCGCTCTGTGCGGTGTCGACATGGTAGCCGAGCTTCTTCAGGACGTTCTTGGTGATCTCCCTCTGCTCCTCGGCATCGTCCACCACCAGGACATGCTCGTTCCCGGCATAGTCCTGGATCGATCCCTTGACGGCCTTGTCCCTGACCAGGTACCTGGTCACCGGGAAATACAGGTCGAACCTGGTGCCCCTGCCCTCTTCGCTCTCCACGTCGACGTATCCGTTGTGGTCCTTGACCGTGGACCATACCACGGTCATGCCGAGGCCCGTCCCGCTCCTGCCCATGACCTTCTTGGAAAAGAACGGTTCGAAGATCATCCGCAGGTCCTCTTCCGAGATGCCGATGCCCGTGTCCGCCACGGTCAGGACGGCGTATTCGCCCTGGGCGACCGTGTCATACCCCTTCAGCGGCTTGTCCAGATACCTGTTTTCGGTGCTCACGATGACGGAGCCGCCGCTGGGCATGGCCTCGGCGGCGTTCGACACCAGGTTCATCAGGGTCTTGCCCAGATGGATCTCGGAGCCGAGGATGTACTTCAGGTCGTCGTCGAGGTGGATGTCGAACCTGATCTGGGGATGGTACTCCTCGAGCCTGTTGAACTCGGGGCTCTCGAAGTAGTCTCGTATGACGGAGTTCAGGTCCACGGCGCTGGAGATGCTGACACCCCGGCGGGCGAGGGTGAGAAGATCCTGGACCATGGCGGCGGCCTTTTCGCCGGTCTTCTTGATGGTCGTGATGGACTTCCTCATGGGGGAATCGTCCGGCAGTTCCATGAGAAGGAGCTCGGGATAGCTCGTGATGCCGCTCAGGATGTTGTTCAGGTCATGGGCCACGCCCCCGGCCAGGGTTCCGATGGCCTCCATCTTCTGTGCCCTGATGAGCTGGGCCTCCAGCTGGCTCTTCTCGTGTTCGGCCTGCTTGCGGGCCGTGATGTCGTTGCCCACGCAGAGGATCTCCGTCAGTTTCCCGTCCCTGTCGTAGATGGCCTTGTTGCTCCAGCTGACCCATGCCCTCTTCCCGCTCCTGAGGATGCACTCGCTCTCCGTGGTGAGGTATGCCTCGGGGTTCGTCAGGAACTTGCGGACCACGGGGAGAAGTGCCCTGCCCTGGATGTCCTTTTCCGGAAGGATGAAGCCCAGGATGTTCCTCCCCAGCATCTCCTGCTCGCTGTATCCGTAGAAATCCCGGGCGAAGCGGTTCCCGAAGGTTATCCTCCCCTGGGTATCGAGCCTGAGGATGATGCTGTTCGCGTTTTCCACGAGCACCCGGTACTTCTCCTCGCTGGCCTGCATCTTTTCGAAGGTCTTCGCATTGTTGATGCTGATGGCGATCTGGGGGGCGATGCCCATGAGGAGGTTCAGGTCGCTCTGCTTGGGCGGCCCTTTGGTCTCGTCGTTGTCGACGGACAGGACACCGAGGGACTCGTTCTCGTAGATGATGGGGACGCAGATGAACGAGGATGTCCCCAGAAGTTCAACGATGACGCTCGTTCTCGCCGAGAGATCCTTCTTCATTTCGTTGATATCGTTGACAAGGTAGGGTGTCTGTTCCCTGAAAGCGACGACAAAGGCCCCTTTTGACTCGGGCTTGTCGAGATGGAGCTGAGCCCCGGAAAGGAGCCTTTCCTGCTCCTGCGTGAAACCGAACCCTGTCTTGTATATGAGCCGGGTTTTCTCCTTGTTGGCAAGCATGACCATGCCGTGCTGGAAATCGAGGTGCTTCTCGAGCAGGGCCATGACCGAGTCGAGCAGCTCATCGACATCGATGATCTTTGATATGGCCTGCCCCATCTCCTGAACAAGCTGCGCCTCGTTGTATCGCTTGTTCGACTCTTCCATGAGCTGCTCGGCCGCTTCCCCCTGCACCTCGAGGCGTCTGGATATCTCGTTCTTCTCGCTGTGGAGCGCATACAGACTGGCGCACAGGATGGCGACGACATACCCTATCATCAGGAGCAGGGAGTATATCCCAAGGCCGAGAAAGGGCTCGAGGACCAGGAGCAGCAGCAGGCCGATCGCGGTTATGAGGTTCCTGTAGTGCTTGAACCGGAGGTGCGGGGGCTCATACCAGGACACGATGTACCTGCAGCACGCCCCCCCCCTGT
Organism: Thermodesulfobacteriota bacterium; assembly: GCA_025454155.1. Taxonomy (GTDB): domain Bacteria; phylum Desulfobacterota; class Desulfomonilia; order UBA1062; family UBA1062; genus MWEI01. Next base: position 7,964 of record JALOOZ010000031.1, on the reverse strand, counting down.
GGTAACACTCGGGGTGTTCCACCCTTGCATATTCGCCGGTGAACGGCTTTGCCAGCGCCTCCAGGAGGCCGATGCGGTTCTCGCACTGATAGGGCTTTTCCTCCGCTTCCGGTGTGGGTGTGGATACGGCCTCCATTCTGCTGGGGCCGAGGGGCCTGATCCTGTATCTCATGCCCCTGCTCAACTGGTTCGCGATCTTCTGGACCATGGAGTAGGCGGTCGCGAGGCTGATGAAACCGAAGACATACTGCCGGAAGGTTCCATACGTCGCCGATATGGCGGCATATCTCCCCACTTCCCGCGAGATGTTTGCGTGACCTGTTTTTTCATCGATGATCTTGTGGAACCTGTCTGTCTGTTCCTGGGTGAACCAGGAGCCCGAATCATCCAGCTGGTACCTCGTCATGCCGGCATAATCCAGGATTTCATCGATGTCCAGGTGGGGGTAGTATCTCTTCAGATACTCGATATAATTCTTCAAGAGCTTGATATTGTACAACTCTTTTTTTTCTGTCTTCGGATCGCTCATGTCGCAATTTTTCAGAAGAGATGTATCTCCTCACCTGAGTCCATGTTCCTCGAAGGAGACGGGTAGTGCCGCAGTCTCTTCACTGCGATCCTTATCGTCTTTTCCCCATAGAAATATTAACTGGAGAGAAGCGGCTGCGCGGAATCTCGTGACATGAATGTCCGGGAAGCAGGCCCTCAGCTGCGGGACAGTTTGAGCATGAGGAATTTCAACGTGAATTTTATCAGATTGAACTGCAGTTTCTGTTTGATGTACTCCACATAATCGTCGCCATACTCGGTGTTCAGAACCCAGAGATTGTAGCTTTTTTCATACGAGATCCCCCGGGTTTTCAGGTAGCCGGCCGGATAGACGAGCAGGGGGATGCTCTCAGTCTCATATCTATCCCCCAGGGACAGAACCGCCTTGACCAGGTCGGCCCATGGGAGATCCGGATCGACGACATAGATCTTTATGCTGTTGAGCAGCTCGGAGAGGTTGATCCCGGCATCGGACTGGTCGGCAATGAGGAAGGCCTGATCCCGTCCATCCTTCCTGAGGACAAAGGGGGTGCAGCTCCTGTTCAGACCTATCTTGCCGTACATGTCCTTCAGGGGCTGCTCTTCATCGCGCAGCTCGGTGTCGATGCCGAAGGCATCGATGGCCAGCCCTCCGGACCGGGCTGCATACCACTCACGCAATCTCCTGATGTCAGCGGGGGTGCATTCCTGCACGGTCGCTGCCTCACCGAGAGAACGGTCTGCCGGTGGTATCGCCAGGTTCAGGTATGCGAAGAGATCCATGGAGCAGGCACGGGGGTTCTTGTAGTCCCTGCAGAACCCGCCGAAGAAGTAGTCGGGAAACCGGTTGTTGGGCCTGAAATACATGATCATGTAATCCATGCCGATCGAGGGGATCCGGTACATGCCGTCGAAGTAGTAATGGCTGTGCCTGAGGACATCGAGCCCGATCCGCCGTGCACCGCTGGACCGGGCGGCGAGGTGATGGATCATCCATGCCCTCTGGTATGCCCGTATGGTGCAGTTGTGGCCCAGTATCCTGCCGTTCTTCTGATACGTGAAGTTCGTGAAGATGTCCTGTCCTTCATGATACAGTTTCTTGTAGGTATCCTTGAACTTATCCTTGATCTGGCTCAGGTGCTCGTATTTCCCCGGATAGATGAACCCCGAATCGAAGAAGAACTCCCACAGGTCATCCATGTTTATCTCTGAGCTCATGTTGGCGCGTTCGTCGTACGCGTTGCTCACGATGTCGAACAGGGCGCTGAAGTCCCTCATGGTCATGTCGAGGATCGAGAGGCCATGGCGGATCGACTGGCCGAATCTTTTCACCGTGCTGTACACGATCTGGGCTGAGCATTCTATCTTGAGCCCCCCGGCGTACAGGATGGTCAATGACGGGAGTATCATGCCGGGCATGAGAAGGCTGTTCGTGCTGCCCTCCCGGATCGACAGGCCCGAGGTGGTGATGTCGTCGATCTCGTAGGTGATCGTCTTGTTGTTGAAGGGATGATCGAAAATGGCCTTGGGCCTTGGAACGAGATTCACCCTTGGATTTCTGTTCTTTCTCTCCTTGAACCTGGGATGCCCGATATTGAGAGGTTTCAGGATGATCGTGTTCCCGTCGTCCACGAACCGCAGGCACTGGCACTTTCCCGAGAAGATGAGGGTGTTATCCTTGTGAAGTTCTATGGATACCTCGTCACCCGCCTTCATGCCCAAGGGCCGGGATTCCGGCTCGTCGGGCAACACGATGCGAAGGCCCTTGGGGTTGAAATCCTCCAGTATTCCATGGATGGTCGCGTTGTCACGTACGATCACCGCATCGATGTGCTGGCAGGTCATCCTTCTCGCGGACCTGCCGCTGAACCTGTAGCACGCATCTTCGATCCTCGCCCTGAACGTGGTGCTCGTCACTTCCAGGAGGGTTATGGATATGACGAGCAGATATTTCCCGTCGTCGACGATGAGGTCCTTTATGGAGAAGTTCTGGAGATCAAGCGCTGTACCTCCGGGCAGACTGCACGTGATCTCCTCTTTCTGGAATGGTTCGGGAAGGATCTTCAGCAGAAACTCCTCCTGGGTCAGCCTGGAGAAAGCATGCGCGAAGATCGGGGACCCTGCAAAATGGAAGTAGTTCACTATGTTGATGCATTTTCTCTGGCTTATCTTCTTGGTGGAACGGCCCGGCTTGTCGAATCCGCTCCTCCTCAGGGGGATCACGGAATCTCGATGAAAAGAACTGCCCTGAGCAACCTTGTCATGCACCACATCCTTGAAGACATCACGATCCATATGTGGCCCCCATCGAACACCTCCCAGCAGTTTCCCTGCGGAAAGCTCAGTGTTACCGGGGTATTGTCTCAGCCCCGCACCATGACTCATTCTCAAGCATTACAACGCATGAAGCTCATGCTCCAGCTTCTGTTTATCCTACATGGAGCGACTCATACAACAAGAATCTCTTCCCCCGATCCGCTTCAGGTTCAAAGATCGCGGGGTCTCCTGCCTTTACAGAGGATGAGGGGCGTATAGGTGAACCGCCTGGGGTCATGGAAAAATGCATTGAAATCGCTGAAGAAGGCATCGTACCCGCCCGGGTACTCCTTGAAGAGCTCGCTTGCCTTGACCGAGGCCATCTCCACCTTCTTGATCCAGTTGAAATCATCGCTCGACTGCAGCTCTCCGTAGATGAGGTGATGCGGGATGAGGTTCACCTCGATGTCACGGAACCCGAGGTCGAAAAGGTAGGTGTACATCTTCCTTCCCACATAGGGATCGAAGTTGTACTTCTGCATCATCTTGAGGATCATTTTCTGGAGAACGGCGTCCATCTCCGGCTTCATGGGGTAGTGGCTCAGGCAGTTGTAATCCAGGTCCAGCAGGCACAGACAGCCTTCGGGCTTCAGTGCCCTGGCCGCGTTCCTGATGATGTCGAGGGATCCTTCCAGGTAGTACTCCAGGACGAACCGCACCCAGATGAAGTCGAACGTTCCGAGTTCGTCGAGGGGCCGCCTCAGGTCCATGCAGCGGAACTCGATGCCCGGCCTTCCCCCGTAGTTCTTCCCGGCGAACCGTATGCGGTCTTCCGCGAAGTCGATGCCCACGATGGACCCGCCCGGCTCTATGACCTCCCGGATGACCGACGTGGTCTTGCCCGAACCGCACCCGCCGTCGAGCACCCGCGCCCCCGGCCCGATCCCGCACAGCGCCGCCTGCCTCTTGACCGCCTCGGGATCGGTCTTGACATCGAGCCTGAGGGCCTCCTCCGGATTTTCCATGAGATACTGCTGCGTCGTGTCCATATCCCCCTCCCCTCTCATCTTCGCCGGCACCCGGGCAGCCGCTGGAAAGCCATGCCCGGTCCATGCATCAGGCAGGGCCGGTTCCGGGTGCCCCTGCCTTCTCCCTCGAGCGCTTCGCGCGCTTCCTTTTCTGCCTGCGGATCCTCTCTATCGCCTGGTTCTTCGAAGAGTCCCGGCCGAGGGCCTTCTCCTCGACCTTGTCCGCCAGAATCCTCCTGGCAAAGAACCTGTTCGCCTCCCTGGACCTCGTCTCCTGGCACTTCACCTCCATGCCGGTGGGCATGTGCCTGATGTGCACGCAGGAGGAGGTCTTGTTCACCTTCTGGCCGCCGCGGCCCTGGGCACGGATGAACCTCTCCTCGATATCCGCCTCATGGATCCCCAGGGCCTTCATCCTCTCCTGAAGGGCCTTGACCTTGTCCGGGCTGATGAACGTCTCTCCCATATCCGAACCGGAACCGCCGGGGGTGCCTGCAGAACTCACGGCATCCCGGGGCCTAATGGAAATAGATCAGATAGATCACGGAGAAGCCCAGGTAGGCGATGCTGATGAGCAGCGCCATGGCGAGCTTGTCGTAGAACGTGAAGGGCCCGAACACCCAGTAGCTGCACTGCGGGCACTTGAGGAACCACCTGCGGTGTATGACGCCTCTGCAGCGGGGGCAGTAGAAGCGCTGGCCCGGCTCTCCATGCTCCCTGATCTCGATGTTCCTCTTGAGCTCCTTGTGGACGTTCATCCGCTCGCCGCACTTGGTGCAACGGATATCCGTGGGCTGGAAGTCGTCCCACACGACCTTCTTGCCGCAGGTTGGGCACTTGACTGTAATCATGGAACGCCTTTTCCCCTTTCCGCTTCACTGCCCTTCATGATGAGATCCACCTGCCTCCCTGGATCACGTCAAGGGAAATCCAGAGGGTATCAGGCCCGTAATGCACCTCCAGACCGATACGCCCCCCCGAAGGTTTGAAATCGATGTGCAGGTCCTTCTCCCCCGGCACGTGGACCTCACTGGGCAGGAAAGCATCATCGATGCACAACGAACCCCAGTGGTACACCACCTTCGTCCCGCCTTCGATCCTGCACCGGTAGAGATAGGCCTGTGGGGGCACATCACCGGCCACCAGGCCGACGATCCCCTGCAGGGGCACATCGATGACGTCCGTGACCCTGCCCCACATGTCCCTGGCCACCAGTCCCTCCGGGGTGATGTCGATGGTGCCCGTGGCCATCCCTCCGGGCCCGTAGACCTGGATGGTCCCCTCTGCCGCCGATGCGAGCACGATGGCACCGTTCACGCTCAGGTCCGCACCCCGGACCTTTCCATGGGCCGCGAACTCTGCCCGGAAGGGATACAGCCCTCCTCGAGGCACCTCCAGATGCGCGCAGCCGGAAAGCAGTACCATGCTCAGGACGACCCAGACGGAACGCTTCATCTGTGGCCTCATATACAGGGTTGAGGCGAGAATGGCAAGATGGGCAGTATTGACAAGGGCCGCCACGGGATTAATTACTTAGACCATGATCGGCAAGATACTCGTCCCCACGGACTTCAGCCTTCCTGCCAGGCACGCCTTCACCTATGCCATCGCCCTGAACGGGTTCTTCAGGGCTCGTCTCTATCTCGTCCACGTCATGCAGGACTTCAGCGAGTTCTCCGAATACAACCTGAGCCCCACCATCCTGCCCCAGCTCTACCTCGATTTCGAACAGAACGCCTCCATCAAACTGGAGGAGATGGTCAACCTCATGGTGCCCGGAACCATGCACTGCGACACGTATATCCTCCACGGCATCCCCTTCTACGAGGTCATCCAGTTCTCCCGCAGCGAGCAGGTCGACCTCATCGTGGTCGGCTCCCACGGCCGTACGGGCCTCAAGCACGTGCTCTTCGGGCACACCGCGGAGAAGATCGTCAAGAAGGCGCCATGCCCGGTGCTCTCGGTGAGGCACCCGGAGGCGCAGTTCGCCATGCCGTGAAAACGGCAACCGGATCGTTCACTGGATGGGGTTGATGGGACCGGTGAGCATTCCCTCCACGAACTGCCTCACCAGCGGGTCATCGGTGTTCCTGAAGTCATCGGGAGTGCCATAGAAGGCAATCTTCCCGTCAAAGAGCAGGGCCATGTAATCGGCCAGTGAGAAGGCCCCCTTGATGTCATGGCTGATCACCAGGCTCGTGGAGCCGGTTTTGCCCTGCACCTGCTTGATCAGGGCGTTGATGGCGCTGATCATGACCGGGTCGAGACCGGTGGTGGGCTCATCGAACAGGAGGACCTTCGGGTTCAGGGCCAGGGCCCGGGCGAGGCCCACCCTCTTGCGCATCCCCCCCGAAAGCTGGGCGGGCATCTTGTCCTCGATGCCTCCCAGGCCCACCTCCTTCAGGAGGGAGCCCACCTCCTTCGCGATCTGCTCCCTGGTGAGATCCGTGTGGATGGTGAAGGGAAACCCCACATTCTCCCCCACGGTCATGGAATCGAACAGGGCCGAATCCTGGAAGCAGACGCCGTACTTCTTCCGCACCTCGGTGAGCTGGACCTCGTCCATGGAGACGATATCCTGCCCGTCCACCAGGATCTCACCGGAATCGGGCTTGAGCAGGCCCAGCACATGCTTGAGCAGCACGCTCTTCCCCGTCCCGGTGGGCCCCATGACGATGGTGATCTTGCCCTCCACGATGGACAGGTCGAGGTTGTCGATCACCTTCTGGTTCTTGAAGGCCTTGGTCAGGGAACGGATCTCTATCATGGCTCAGCCTTTCCAGAGGGTCTCGTACAGGTCGGTCCTGCGGTGTTCCCGCAGGGGGAACTGGGCCCTGATGCGGTCTATCTCGCCCAGGTCGGCCTCCACGATCTCCACGGCCTCGTCCGGTCCCGCATCGCGCAGGACCTCGCCCCAGGGCGAGCTCGCGATGGAATGCCCCCAGGGGACATACTTGAGCTCCGGGTTCTGCGCCGGCTGCACGCCGATGACAAAGGCCTGCAGCTCCACGGCCCTGATCTTGACGAGCATCTCCCAGTGCGCCCTGCCGGTGGCCAGGGAAAAGGCGGCGGGCACGAAGAGCAGCCTCACGTCCCTGTCCGCCAGGAGCTGGGCAAACGGGGAGAACCGGATGTCGTAGCAGACGATGACCGACGTGATCCCCCAGGGAGTGGAGAAGGCGCCCAGGGTGCCGCCCGGCACGATGGTCTCGGACTCCACCACCTTGGGCCCGCCGGGCGGGGTGCAGTCGAAGAGGTGAACCTTGTCATGGCGATGGATGATCTCCCCCTGGGGATCGATCACGTGGGATCGGTTGTAAAGCCTCTTCCCGCCGGACGGCCACGGCATGGAGCCGGCGATTACGAAGATCCGCCTCTGTCTCGCCAGGGCCTGGAGCTCTTCAAGGGCGGCCTGGCTGAAGGGGGAAGCCCGGCGGATCGCCGCAGGCTCATAGGGGGTGAAGAACATCTCGGGCAGGGCAACCATCTTCGCGCCCATGGCCGCCGCGCGGTCCACCATGGCAAGGGCCCTGTCGATGTTGGCCCTGTAATCGTACCCCTGGCGGAGCTGGCATATGCCGATGGAAAGATGGTCTTTCACGGGATCTCCTGCTTCTCCTGTACGTGCCGGGTTACTGCCCTGCCTGAATTTTTGTATCGGCAATGGAGAGAAGAGTCAACGACAATGAAGACCCCGACCTCCCGGAGCGGATCATCCCGATGGTCTCTTCATCGGGATGATCCGGTCAGGGAGGCCAGCGCCGAAGGCGCTGCAGCGCGTTTCACCCCTGTCAGGAAACCAGCTTCACCAGCGCCTGGGTGAGTTCCCTGGTGTTTCCCTCCTTGGGAAGCCAGAGGGTGACCTCGGTGGAATGCCTCTTCATGCGTGCCATCCACGCACCGACCTGCTCGGGCTTGAAGGAGATGCAGAAGAGCTCGTTCCAGGTGTTGAGGAACAGCACGTCCACCTCCCGGATCGAATACTGCGTGTCCGGGCACTCCATGTTGCCGATGACCACCACGAACCTCGCATACTTGTCCTCCATGAGAGATGAGCGGTCAAGTCCGATGGACCCGGCGTCGGGGATCACCGCATTGAGTTTCCAGAGCAGGGACTGGATGTCGGACAGCACCACGCGGGTGATGTTGGGG
>JALOOZ010000169.1 GCA_025454155.1 Thermodesulfobacteriota bacterium | reverse complement strand
ACACGATCGAAGACAACGAGATTCTGAACGACTTCGACGGGAGTGGTGGAGGGATTTACTGCCTGCAGTCCATGCCGCTGATTCAGGGCAACCGCATCGCCCGGAACCAGGCACGGTTTGGGCCCGCGATCTACGCCTGGGCCTCCACCCCTCTCATCGTGGGGAATACGATCGCGAGCAACAGCATGTACGTGCTCATGCCGCTGTTCTTCGGCGCCGTGGAAGGGGCCATCAGCATTCACCTGGCCGACGACGCCCTGGTGGAAGGCAACCGGATCGTGGGCAACACCGCGGCAACTGGCGCCGGGCTTTACTTCAGCGCATTCCGCGCAGGCCAAGTCCGGAACAACCTGTTCGTGGGGAACCATGCCTACGATCCGACGACGTTCGGGGGCATGGGCGGCGGCGCTTATGTGATGGTGACCACCAATGCCACCTCGAGCATACAGCTGGTGAATAACACGCTGGTCAGCAATGTCGGCTCCAACCTCTTCCAGGAGATGGGTGGCGGGATCGCCTTCACTCTCGTCCCTCCCGCCACGAACCTGGTCATCGCCAACAACCTCATCCTTTCCAACTCCTCCGGGCTCTATCAAACCCTGACCACGCCCATGCCGGAAGCTGCGAGGACATCGGTGAGGTGTTTGATCCTGTCGGGTATCCTTCCGGCGTCCCTGTCCATCACCATGCGGGTCCAGGGCCGCAGGAGAAGCGCGTAGGCAATGGACGGCACAGGGGGCTGGCCGGATCTGACGGCCTTGTCCAGGACACCGAGCTGCCTCAGGAGTTCTTCCCTTTCCTCCAGGCTCTGCTCGATCACCCCGCCCACCTCGCCCAGCATGGTGGAGAGCAGGGAGTACTGCATGAGCAGGGACACGATCGGGGCCGCACAGCCCGAGTGCAGGTCCTTGTTGAACTCCTCGTACATCCGGGAACCGGAGCAGGCCTTCAGGAGCTCCCGCTTCTCCTGGATGGCCCGGGCGGTCCGGTCCTCGATGGAAAACCCGTGGCGGGCCGCGTGTCTGAGAACCCTCACCATCCGCACAGGGTCTTCCGTGTACCGCACCTCCGGATCTCCGATGATGCACACCCTTCGCTGGGCGATATCCCGCAGGCCGCCGGTATAGTCGATGACGGAGAAGGTGGTGATGTCATAGAACAGGGAGTTGATGGTGATGTCCCTGCGGAAGGCGTCTTCGGCAGGGCTTCCGAAGGTGTTGTGCAGGTCGGCGTCCGCCTCCTCGGTGGGATCCGGCTCCCGTCTGAAGGTGGCCACCTCGATGACCTTGCCCCCCCTGAACCTGATATGCGCCAGCCTGAAGCGCCTGCCGATGAGGAAGCAGTTGGCGAAGAGCTTCTTGACCTGTCCGGGCCTGGCATCGGTGGCCACATCGAAATCCTTGGGCTTCTTGCCCAGGAGCAGGTCCCTCACCGCACCCCCTACGAGGTATGCCTTGTGACCGCTCCTGGAAAGCCGGTAGAGCACCTTCAGCGCGTCCGGATCGATATCCTTTCGCGAGATGGCATGGGATGACCTGGTGAGGATAACCGGTTCATTCGTCTGGCTCATTGTCCGTCCCGTCTTCTGGTGGAGTTCCCTCGATGCGGTATCCTTCCGTGGCCCAGTGGATGAGGTCGAGTCCCTTGCAACCCCGGGAACAGAACGGCCGGTAGGGATTCCCCTCGAAGGGCGTTCCCCTGCCGCATGTCGGGCATCTGACCATCCGGCATCCCAAAGCCCGGTGTTCGTGATTGTCCATGTGAGACCTGCACCCCATGATCCCTGCTCGAACGGTTCTCTGAAGCGTCACTGTCCCCCCGTGCACATGCCCGAAAACCCCTGCCGGGCATGCCCGGGGACCGCACGATGCACACCTGTGTATCCCGAAGAGGCTTTGCCGGTCAAGGTCTGCTTTTCACAGACCCCAGGTGCGACTTATATGCTTTCCCCTTGCTATAGACAGCATGTGAATTATTGCCGTCTTTGTCTTTTAATAAATTTCTGTTGACTTATATGGGAAAAGAGTGATTTTGTGATACAAGCAAAACAGCTTGAGATCCAATGCAGAAAAAGATCAGAAGAAAACGACAGATCCTCCGGAACAGAACCGTTATATTGCGGTCCGCCAGGGAACTCTTCCACAAGAAGGGGTTCTACGGGACCACCATGGAAGACATCGCCCAGTTCTCGGGGTTTGACCGGAGGACGATCTACAACCATTTCAAGAACAAGGAAGACGTCTTCGCCGCCCTGATATCGGGCATCCTCACGGACATCGACCTCATATTCAACGAGATCGCGGAAGAAAAGGGGTCATCGCTGGACAGGCTCAGGGAGCTCGTCCTGCGCCTGCTGGACCTGTACATCGAGAATTCGCAGCTCCTCAACATCTTCATGTCGGAATACGAGACCAACGAGATCAAGAAGAAGCGGCACCTCTCCGCCTATACCCTCAAGAACATCAGTTCCTACAAGAAGATCGAGTCACGGCTGGTGGCCATGATCAAGGCCGCCCAGGACGACGACCTGGTGGTGAACGTCCACCCGTACATCCTGGCCGGCATGCTCAACGAGCTGATCCTGAGGAGCGTCATCGTGCTGCACAACCAGAAGGGGGCCATCCGCAAGAAGGACCTCATCAGGGACATCTTCGAACTCCTGGCCAAGAACGTGGTGAAGACTACGGCGGCAGCCTCGGTCAGGCAGTAACATCTCCTTCCCTATCCTCGTCGAGAAGCGCCTGCACGTAAAAGAAAGGGGACAGGGCATACGCCCTGTCCCCTGCGCATCTGTACCTCTTTCTGTAACCGGGGGACTACATCATGCCGCCCATGTCGGGCATGCCGTGTCCGCCGGGCATGGGCATGGCGGGCTTCTCCTCGGGGATCTCCGCCACCATGACCTCGGTGGTGAGCAGCAGCCCGGCAACGGATGCCGCGTTCTGCAGCGCGGAGCGCGCCACCTTGGTGGGGTCGATGATGCCGGCCTTCACCATGTCTTCGTACTCCTCAGCGTCCGCGTTGAACCCGACATTGCCCTTGAGCGCCTTGACCTTCTCAACCACGATGCCGCCTTCCATGCCGGCGTTCACCGCGATCTGGCGGAGCGGCTCCTCCAGGGCCTTCTGGATGATCTTCACGCCGAATACCTGGTCGCCCGGCAGCTCGAGCTTGCTCAGCTTGTCGATGCAGCGCAGCAGCGCGACGCCGCCGCCGGCGATGAAGCCTTCCTCCACCGCCGCCCGGGTGGCGTGTAGGGCATCTTCCACGCGGGCCTTCTTCTCCTTCATCTCGGGCTCGGTGGCTGCCCCCACCTTGATCACCGCGACGCCGCCCGCCAGCTTGGCCAGGCGCTCCTGGAGCTTCTCGCGGTCGTAGTCCGAGCTCGTCTCCTCGATCTGGGCCTTGATCTGGGTGATGCGGCCCTGGATGGCGGCCTTCTTGCCCGCACCCTCCACGATGGTGGTGTTGTCCTTGTCGATGATGACCCTCTTGGCGGTGCCGAGGTCGGTGATGGTCACGCTCTCGAGCTTGCGGCCCAGGTCCTCGGAAACCACCTCGCCGCCGGTGAGGATGGCGATGTCCTCCAGCATGGCCTTGCGCCGGTCACCGAAGCCGGGGGCCTTCACCGCCGCGCACTTCAGGGTGCCCCTGAGCTTGTTCACCACCAGCGTGGCCAGGGCCTCGCCCTCGATGTCCTCGGAGATGATGAGCAGGGCCTTGCCCTTCTTGGCGATCTGCTCGAGGATGGGGATGATGTCCCGCATGTTGCTGATCTTCTTGTCGTAGATGAGGATGAGCGGGCTCTCCATCTGGGCCTCCATCCGCTCCGCGTCGGTGACGAAGTAGGGGGAGAGGTAGCCGCGGTCGAACTGCATGCCCTCCACCAGCTCCAGGGTGGTGTCCATGCTCTTGGCCTCTTCCACCGTGATGACGCCCTCCTTGCCCACCTTGTCCATGGCGTCCGCGATGAGCGAGCCCACCTCGGAGTCGCCGTTGGCCGAGATGGTGCCCACCTGCTCGATCTCCTTCTTGTCCTCCACCTTGCGGCTCATCTTCTTGAGCTCTTCTACGATGGCCAGAGTCGCCTTGTCTACGCCGCGTTTAAGGTCCATTGCATTCATGCCGCCGGCCAGATATTTCAGACCCTCCGTATAGATGGCCTGGGCCAGAACGGTAGCGGTGGTGGTGCCATCGCCTGCGATGTCGGATGTCTTGGATGCGACCTCCTTCACCATCTGTGCGCCCATATTCTCGAACTTGTCTTTGAGCTCGATTTCCTTGGCAACAGTTACGCCGTCCTTGGTCACCAGAGGCGCGCCGAAAGACTTGTCAAGAATTGCGTTGCGGCCCTTGGGGCCGAGAGTTGCCTTTACAGCGTTTGCGAGCTTGTTAACGCCGCTCAGAATCTTGTTCCGTGCATCCTGATTGTAGATGATTTCCTTACCTGCCATGTCTAACTCCTCCTTGCCTACTGGATAATACCGAGGATATCTTCCTCTCTCATGATGAGCAGCTCTTCACCCTCGACCTTGATCTCGTTTCCTGCGTATTTCGAGAAGAGTATCTTGTCACCCTTCTTCACATCAAGAGGGGTGACCTTCCCGTCTTCGGTCTTTTTTCCGCCGCCTGCAGCGATGACCTCACCCATCTGTGGCTTTTCCTTGGCCGTATCGGGGATTATGATTCCCCCCTTGGTCTTCTGTTCCTCTTCGATCCTCCTTACGAGAACCCTGTCATGCAATGGCTTAATCTTCATTCCTTTCCTCCAAGGTCTGATTGTTAGCACTCACTTTAAATGAGTGCTAATCACCTAGCAAGGTTTATGAGTAAGTTCAAGGTTAATTTTATGCTTATTACCTCGAAGATCTGCTTTGTAATGAAATGAGCTTATATGATTTTTCACATTCTAAAGATATCTATTTTTTTCTTAAAATAGCTCATTAATTTAAACTTATCTCTGACTTCTCACATTTTTCCCTGATTTTGCAGCCATGAGGCTCTATGAATTAAACGTGCAAAAGAGCTTTTACCAGAACCCTTCGAAGCAATAGGAGATGTATCAGAGCAGGTGGGTATAGTCCTCAAGCCAATAACCCAGTCCCGTACAAAGTACCGGTCCGTTTTTCCAGATAAATTTTATAAACTCGCAAAGGGGGAGCTGGAATAACCTTAGACAAGCCTTTAATGCTTCACAAGAGAACGTCCCTTATTAGAAATATCACAGGCGGCAGGAATGATGCGTTAAACCTGCCATCCCCGGGTAGCGGGTGGAATGGGACAAATCACACTTCATACTACTGTTTCATCATTGGCAGTTTTCAGTCATTGAACACAAGGACTTCTATGGAGTCCACGGATGAATTTCCTGTCTGATCGGTTGCGGTGAATTCCACTGCATATGAAACGCCAAAATCCGTTCCGGTAACATTAATAAATTCAATGTCACCGGGGTCTTTAACCTGAAGGCTGGGCCTGACATAATCAAAATCCCAGTTATAGGTGTATGGAGGTGTCCCACCCGTGACATTTCCCTTGAAATTCACCCAGTCG
>JALOOZ010000030.1 GCA_025454155.1 Thermodesulfobacteriota bacterium | reverse complement strand
GCGTGCCTCAAGGATCTTCTTCTGCCCCTTTTCCCTTGCTGCGTCCATCTGTGTGAACACCCTCTGGAAATCTTCAGGTTTCGAACCATGGGTCAGGTAGAGGCGGGCAAACTCCTTTCCATTGCTCGTAAAGGCGTCATTGTACTCATTGATGGCCTTGGCAATCTGGTCTATCTGGGATAATACTGCTTCACCCCTGGCGGTGCTCTCTGCGGTGGTCGGCGGGATCACTTCCTGTATCGCCGCACGGGTCTTGTCGAGATCCACCACCATCCTGCCGTAGCTGTCCACCGTTATACCGGGCAGGAATGGTCCGAGCAGCATCGAGGAAATAGTGAATGCGGAAAGAAATAAACTCATTATCATATGGTTCTCCTTCTGTCTGACAACTGGCTTTTCAGTTTATTGCCGCATCGCTCTCCCTGACTCTTTCTTCGTTGCACGTCAGCTTCATTTCTTATCTGGAGTCTCAATTATCTTCAGAAAATCAGGATACTTCTGTATCTCCGCCTTGGAAATGACCTCCCATTCCTGCGGGGTCGTAAGCGCCTGTATCTGGAAGAAGGCATCCAAGGTCTTCTGTCTGTTCTTCTCACGGGACTCTTTTGTCCCGTCAAGGAGCCCCTGGATCTGCTCCGGTGTCGTGTTATAGTCGGCATTGAGCCTCATGAATTGCTTCTGGGTGTCCTGGTTTATCATCTTCTGGAAGTTAATCCCGGCCTCCACCTGCTCCATGAGGGCCAGTATCTGTTGAGCCCGTACGGGATCGGATACCTCCTTGCGGACAAGGTCTCTCAGATCCACGGATTTCTTCGCTGCAGCTGTCTGATCATGTGCGCACCCTGCCATGAGCAGGACACCTATGAGGGCGGACAGCCCGCACAGGAACCCAGACCTCTTCATCACGCGGCCGGTCATAATGGTGGCTTGCCGCCATATGCTTCCGTTCATACCGTTGACCTCCTCATTGTCATTCTAGCCGCCTCATGCCAGGGCTGCCCCTCACCGTGCTATTCCGGCGCCTTGCCTGTAGCCTGTAAAGTTTTCCAGACCACCTTCAATCTTTCTGCCCAGAACTTGAAGGCCTCTTTGGCCGAGCCATACTTGGTGAACCTGTCCGTGAACCCTGCTACCTGTTCATCCTGGCCTGCAGCGACCACTTCATTGGTCGCGGTGTCGATGAACATCGCTTCCATTCCTGTTGCACCTGAACCGACCCACGCGTCCGTGGTGCCTTTCTTTACGACACTGACGACCAGGCCGACGGGTACGACCGAAGAGACACCACTGAGCACAGGCCTGCTCTGCCTGATCCCTGTCAGAGCAACCTTTATACGAAGAACATCAGGGCCCGGCTCGGCAACGATGGTGCTCTTGTCAGTCACAGCATCCATGATGTTCTGGTTGAAGATGTCGCCGAGCTCTTTCATCACCTCGGGGTCGATGCCCTTGTCCTCTGAATCGGGGGCAAAGTAGAAGACAACAGGGTCAATCATCATCTTTTTGTATTTTGAAAAATCAGTCCCCGGCTTAATCCAGCGGAATTTGACACCTTCCTTCGGTCCCGGCTTGAGATCCTTGTAATACTCACCCAGGAAACCCGTCTGCTTGGGCTTCTGGACGGACGCACATGATGTGGCGGACAATGCAAAAGCGAAACAGATCATTATTGCAAGTGCTGATCTCAGTGATTTTTTCATGACTTCCTCCTTGTTTTTATTATACCTTTGTCCTGAGTTATTATCATCCTTTTAACATAAGCATTGCCGGAAAAATATCAACCCTGGGCAATGATATTTCCTGTTCACCTAGAACTGGTAGGGCTGGCCCACCATCATGTTTATTCCGAACCCCTCCCTCGACGCTGCGATGTCGAGGCGGCCCACAATGCCCTTGGCCATGGCACGGACACCGAACCCGGCATCCCATTTCATTTCGCTGTGGAGCTCGCCCACGGTCCATACCGGGGCCACGCGACCCACCTCGACAAAGGGGACCCACTGCCACCACTTGATCCCGAGATATCTCTCTATCCAGTCGACATGGGCAAAAGGGTTCCACTCCGGGATAAGCCGGTATTCGGCGGCGTAGTACACGGCAGCCTGGTCATTGAAGCGCGAGGCCGGGTAGCCGCGCATGCGCCAGAGCCCTCCCAGCATTGCTCCCTGGTAGGCCGGAGGCCTCTGGTATACCTGCTTGCCATCCTCCACGCTGGTCCTGTCCCACGAAAATGAGTTGGCGGTCCAGAAATCAAAGGCGAGCACCCTCTGCCTGAACTTCTCGGAAGACCCCAGCGAGACATACTTGCTGTATTCGACATCACCCACGTAGTAAGGCCTGGAGCTGTCGAACCACCCCCAGTCCTGGGTGTATTTCACGCGTATGGCGCTCCCCCTTGAAGGGTTCCTCAGGAAGTCCGTATTGTCCCGATACAGGGAGAATGCGATTCCATTGGTCTTCTGCTCCAGGGAGCCATAGTCGGGATCAATGGTCTGCTCCCTCCAGTATGGCCTGAACTCCACATAGGTCCTCCCGCTCACGAGCGGGTTCCATGACTCACCTCCCGGGCTCCCCTCCACGGGCAGGCCCCTTTCCAGTTCCGTGGGCCTCACCTTCAGGATGTCCTGGCCGCTTCCTATGGGCAGCAGGTACTTGAAGTTGGCGCGCACCAGGTTGTCATCACCACTGCCCTCCACATAGTTGTCCCTGTCAGAATCATTGCTGCCCGCCTGCTCTCCAGGGAAATCGGGGTTGCCGCTGGTATAGCTCTGGATGGTGCCGAAGGTGCTCACGGCAAGGTCGGTGTCGAAGAAGAGGCGCTCTGTATAGGGCACCCGGATCTCGCGGGTGAGCAGGTAGCAGGCCAGTGCATTGTTGGACCCTGCAATGACAGTCCCCAGTATGGTGGAAAAAGGCTGGGGATACCCGGTAATGCCGTACACATACCCCACTGCCGCACCGAAGGAATCATTGTAAAAGCCGTACGGTATCTTGAGCACGTTGGACTCTGGAGCTTTAACTGCGGCTTCGGAGATTTCGTCAGCCGGAGCAGGGCATGCCCATGCTATCAGCAGGACACACATGACCAGAATGTTCACCAAGAATGCTCTGGAGATACCCCGGTGTGCAAGGCAGCCTTTTAAATCCTCCTGGTTCATGGACACTTCATAGTTGTGTTGTATGTCATTCATCTGTTTTTAGCGTTGCAGCCTTTTCCTTTCGCATAAGATTATGTAGCATTAAAACCGGCCTTCCTCCACGGGTGGAGGAGGAGTTCCCCTGAGGAAGAAGGCCCGTAATTTCATGGTAAGACACCTTTCTGATGAAAACCAGCGATACGTACTTCCTGTTTATACCTTCTCACAGCACTGTCACCCCTGTGTATCTCTCCCCGATGCTTTGCATGCTCTAGAATGTGATGTTGACCCCGAGGGCCGGCCCATGGAGCTTGATGTCGGCACCAGCCTGTGAATCGCCAAAGTCTACATACAGGACACGGTACCCGCCGAACATGGTGATGCTCTGCGTAAAATCATAGCCCAGCAGCGCTTGGAGGTTGTAGGTGAAGCTGGAAGATGATCCGGTGTTCAACCCGCCGATATCCGCCCTCAGGCTGTAGGGGACCTTGTCCGCGATGTATGCCTTCATGCGCAGTCCCACGAATGGGTCAAGGAGATTGGTGTCTGCCTTTACCGTGCGGTCAACCCCTGCAGTGGGAACACTCAGCTTCACTTCGTTGGTCATGTCCCAGTACCGCAAGCCCCCTAAGAGGTCGATGGTGTTGTGCCCGCCGGTCTCTCTCCTGACGTCCACAAGCCGGGAGAACCCGCCGAATTCAATGAACGTGGTGGTGCAGGTGATCGTGGATTTGACCTGGGCGCCGGATATGGGCAACGTGGAGGTAACCTCATCAGACATATCCAGATAGTTCGGCTGGACAAACACGCCGTACTTGTCGGTGCCCGCTTCGATATTGATCTCGCCTACCATATCCAGGTTGCTGAGGATATCACTGAAATTCATGTTCACATCAGCACTGCGCCCCTTTACATTCGCTGTGCCCTCAATGCCGATGAACCAGATAAATGGCGCCACTGACACCCGCCATGCGCTGTCTGTTCCATCCTCGGCATATGCTGGCATGTTGAAACAGACGGCGAACACCATGAGCGCTAAAACCCCGGATACCATCTTCCCCATATTCACTCCTCATGTGCTGTGGTTTTTTTGCATATTCCTGAAACATATATCATCTCTCCATCAGAACACATACACTATTGCATGGTTTTCACCCTGGCGTATAAATGATGATTTTATACTTATTTCCTTTCATCTTTCAATACCTCACACCCGTCTGGGCGATCCTTCCATCACCCTCTGGGGAACAGGAAGGTTATGGCGAAACGCAGCCCCCAGTCGGGACCGTACTCCGGGGCCTCGGTGTAGGTGCGGTAGCCCAGCTGGAGGCTTATGGGCTGCCCCGCCCCTATCTTAAGCATCTGGTTCAGCATGATGTTGATGGGCACGGTCCACTGGCTGTTCTTCCAGTCATAGGTGGACTCGGTGTTGACCAGCAGCGTGGTGTACGTCTTGGTGGTGTAGCCGAGGAAGGGCTGGAGGAATGTGGCACTGACGTTTTCCCTGTCATCATTGCCGGCGAATGACCAGAGGTGGTTGAAGAGCAGGCCATAGGTGAAGCCGCTTTCCTGCCTCAGCAGGACACCCGTCGGGCCGGCGCACCACTTATCTGCCCCAAGTGCATTGTTTCTCGCCGATGGGTAGAGGAACGCCGGTCCGAAACCCATGATCCACCCGTTCACCGGGTCTTGGGGCGATATGAAGAAGCTCTGCAGGATGTCACCCATCCCGCTTTCGGTTTCACCGCCCGGGTCCGGGGAATCGGCTTTGATGATGGGGATGATGGTCCTGATGATGCAGTTCGTGTCCTTGCTCAGCTCCGCGGGAATGATCGGCTGTAAGTTGATCCAGGTGCGTCTTGCATCATCAGTCGTACCTATGCCTTTGTCCTGGTTGAACTGCATGGGAAAGCTTATCATGGCAGCCACCGGGTTCAGCGACTTCTTTACAATCTCCTCATCGCTCTCTGCGGCTGCCTCCAATGCCGGCAGCATCAGGCACAGGAGCAGCAGGACACCTGTTCTGTAATACCATTGCCTTGATTTCATATTTTTACCCTTTCTCATGGTAATCATCCTGTGATTGTACATAGTTCAAATAAAACGGCTACTTCCCCTTCTGCACCGTTACGCTCAGCGGCTGCTGGAGCTTGAACTCCAGGAGCTCCCCTGACTGGATCACGATGGCCTCCCCCTTCTTAAGGCCCGAAGCCACGGCACCGATGGCAGCCCCTTTGGCAGCGCCCTTGCTGCCATCGGCAATGGAGCCGACAGCCGTTCCCACAAGGGCGCCCTTGGCGGTCTTGCCCCCGGACCGTGCCCCGGCCTGCGCAAAGGGACCGGTCACGATGGGCACCGTCTTGCCGTCAATAGTGAGCTCTGTCAGGCGGATGTCCAGCAGGCTCTGGCCTGCATAACGACCGGCCTGCTGTGAGTTTTCGACCCTGCCGTAGGCACGGGATCCGGCCTTGGCGATCACCACGCCGCCGGCAGCGAGGTCGGTATCAAGGGTCGTGGTGAAACGCTTTCCCTTTTCATCATGCGACGATGCCCCGTCAGCCATCCTCACCAGCAGCGTCGTGCCGGACGGGACCGTTACGGAAACGGGTTTTGAAACAGGGGCAGGTTTGGCCGTTTGCGTCTTGACCGCCTGCTCCTTGGCTGCCGGTGCTGCCGCGGCCTTCTGGCCCGTGAATGTCAGTGCCAGCACCTCGGCAGTTGTGTACACCTGCACGCCTTTGGCGGTCTCGAAGCGCACGGTCCCCGCGGTGCCTCCCGCATACGTGCCGCTGAGGATCTGACCGTTCTTGAGCTCGAGGGTATCGGCCCGGGTGGTCTGGAACGAAACCAGTACAACAGCCGCGATGAATACCATGGACATACTTTTCATGCATGCTTTCCTTTCCCAGGTCTGTTGCTCGGAAACTCAATGGGGAAGTCGTGCCAGACAATGAGCGCTGAAACCGCAAAGGCACTGATCAGAATTATTGTTCTTTTTCCGTTCATGTTTTTAGCTCCTGTCCGGCGAAACTCCCGGCTTCATTTTTTTGACTTGCTGTCCGAACCTCCACGCATGAATGCCGAGCCCTTGCCTGTTGCAAGCGCTTTCACAGGATCGAGATAACCGTACAGCTCTATGAGCTTTGCCACCAGCCCGGTCCAGCCCGTCTGGTGAGAAGCACCCAGCCCGGCGCCGTTGTCGCCGTGGAAGTATTCGTAGAAGAGGACATGATCGCGCCAGTACGGATCGGACTGGAACTTCTCGGTGCCGCCGTTGACGGGCCGGCGGCCGTGTTCGTCGCGCGTGAATATCCGGGTGAGCCTTTCGCCGATCTCCTTGCTCACCTCGAAGAGGTTCATCATTTTGCCTGAACCCGTGGGGCATTCGATCTTGAAGTTGTCGCCGTAGTAGAGGTAGAAGCTCAGCAGCGCCCGGATGATCAGCGCATTCACCGGCATCCAGACCGGCCCCCGCCAGTTGGAGTTGCCGCCGAACATGCCGGTGTTCGACTCGGCAGGCAGATAGTCCACCCGGAACTCCTGGCCCTGAACATGGAAGATGTAGGGGTGCTTCTCGTGGAACTTTGAGAGCGAGCGGATGCCGTAGGGGCTGAAGAACTCATTCTCGTCGAGCATCTTAGCAAGGATCCGTCTCAGCCGCTCCGGGTTGACCAGGGCCATGATTCCCCGCTCAGCCACGCCGAAATGGCCCGGGCCCGTGGGGTGTATGGACTCCAGAAGCTCGGGCATGCGACGCAGGCGCTTCTGGAGCTGGGCCAGCGCTCGCGGGACACGTTCCCGCTGCCAATCTTCGACAACCGTTGTGGCGCACAGCGGCAGCAGCCCCACCATGGAGCGCACCTTGAGCCGCTGCGCGCTGCCGTCGGGGAGGCGCAAGATGTCGTAGTAGAAGCCGTCCTCCTCGTCCCACATGCCGTCCTGGCCGGGGCGGTTCATGGCTGAGGCGATGTAGTAGAAATGCTCCACGAACTTCACGACCATGTCCTCGTAGCTGGGGTCCTGGACGGCGAGCTCGAAGGTGAGTTCCAGCATGTTCTGGCTGAACAGGGCCATCCACGCCGTGCCGTCCGCCTGCTCCAGGTGTCCGCCGGTGGGCAGCGGGGAGCTGCGGTCGAACACACCTATGTTGTCCAGGCCCAGGAAGCCTCCCTCGAAGACATTCTTGCCGAAGCGGTCCTTGCGGTTCACCCACCAGGTGAAGTTCAGCAGCAGCTTGTTGAAGGCCGCCCTGAGGAAATCATAATCCGCAACGCCGCGCAGGGCCTGCTCGGTGCGGTGCAGGAACAGGGTGGCCCAGGCATGGACCGGGGGGTTCACGTCACTGAAGTTCCACTCATAGGCGGGCATCTGTCCGCTGGGGTGCAGGTAGACCCCGCGAAGCATCAGTTCCATCTGCTCCTTGGCGAAGTCGGGGTCCACGATGGAGATCGGCAGCGTGTGGAAGGCCAGGTCCCAGGCCGCGTACCAGGGGTACTCCCACTTGTCGGGCATGGAGATGATGTCCTCGTTCAGCATGTGGAACCACTCCGAGTTCCGGGAGTTTCGATATCCGGCATGCAGCGGGTTGGAGTTGTGCTCGTCCAGCCAGTTGTCACCGTCGAAGAAGAAGAACTGCTTGCTCCAGAGCATGCCTGCAATGGCCTGGCGCATGACGCCCGCCTTGTCTTCACTCACCGACGGCGGTGTCACCGACTTGTAGAACTCGTCGGCTTCACGAATCCGCTCGGCAAAGACTTCATCAAACTGTATGTCAAAGGGGTTGCCCATCTTGACCGAACTGCTGGTGAGCCGCAGGCGGATCGTTGCCGTCTGACCGGCGCCGAGACTGATCTGGTAGTTCGCCGCGACCTTGGTGCCGGCCTTGTCCGGGTTCACCGCCGCACATTCGCCTGATACCACGCAGTCGTTGATGCCGTCCTTGACATAGGGGCTCTCGTTCTTCTGCCCGGGGAAAAGCAGCTCGTGGTTTGTTTCGTTCTCGGTGAAGAGCAGCTCTACCTCGCCCTCGCAGGAAAGGGTATATTTGCCAAGCAGCGGATGCGTCACCTCAACCATACTCGCGCCTGAAGATGCCTTGATCTGCTTGAGGTTTGGTTTCTCTGAAGCTCGGTTAGACTCGGCAATCCACTCTGACCAGTCGTTGCGGAACCACAGCGTGGGCAGGAGATGCAGCTCTGCCGCGTCCGGTCCCCGGTTGGCCGCCGTGATGCGAACGAGGATGTCTTCGGCACCGTCCTTGGCGTACTCCACGAAGACGTCGAAGTAGCGGTCATCGTTGAAGACGCCAGTGTCGAGGAGCTCATACTCCATCTCTTCCCGTGTCCGCCGGCTGTTCGTCCTGACGAGATCTTCATAGGGGTAGGCCGCCTGGGGGTACTTGTAGAGATATTTCATGTAGGAGTGGGTGGGTGTGCTGTCGAGGTAGAAGTAGTACTCCTTCACATCCTCGCCGTGGTTGGCCTGGCTGTTGGTCAAGCCGAACAGACGCTCCTTCAAGATGGGGTCGTTTCCGTTCCACAGGGCGAGCGCAAAGCAGAGGTGCTGCCTGTCATCGGAAATACCTGCGATGCCGTCCTCACCCCAGCGATACGCCCGCGAGCGGGCATGGTCGTGGGTGAAGAAATTCCAGGCGTCACCGTCTACGCTGTAATCCTCCCGCACCGTGCCCCACTGACGTTCACTCAGATAGGGCCCCCACTTTCTCCAGGGAACATCCTTGGTGCGAGCATCCTCGAGCCGTTTCTTTTCCCCATCGCCACTCTTGGATTTTGCAGCCATGATTTATTTCCCCTTTCTCTGGTCAAGACGAGACCAGAAATCATGGGCCGGCATAAGTGTCTCGAGCGTGATGCCGATCTCGGTGAGGGTCTTCGTGTTCGCACCCTCCAAGCAGGAGTCGAGACCTTGCCTGTGAAACGCACCTTCGCCCGGGAGTGACCCGCTTCACGCCCTTTCTGTCACCTGGCCCTTCCTCCGCCACGGCCTCCTCCGTAGCTCCTTCCTCCAGACGGCCTGTAAGTGGATGCATTATAACCTCCGGCTGGTCTGTTTGCATGGTAGCTGTCGGTGCGTTGCTGACCCGTATTGCGCGCCTGCACTTCACGATCGAGGTTCTGCGGCAGCTGCTGCGGCTGAACCTTCGGCGTTCCCTCGGGACGATTTACCTCCTGCCAGCCCTCGCCGCCCTTGTTCACGTAGACATTCCCGTCTTTCGAGGCAATGGCATTGTCTCCCACACGGGCCACCGATCCCTGCTCGCCCTTGATGGCTCCAGCCGAACCCGTCTGTCCGCCCGGGCCTGTGACCGTTATCTTCCCGGCCGTCACTTCCTTGCCCGTATTCACGTTGCCTGCGGTCACCGTGCCGCCCGAGGCCGTGACCCCCTTGGAGGGTGAAGTCACCGTCCCCGCCTTGCCTGACGCATACCCGCCGGTATAGACGTTCTGCACGGAGCCCGCTCGGCCGGTAGCGAGCGTGCCTGTGGTGGAGTTGTAGGCCATGCCGTACTTGGCGGACCACTGGTTGCCGGTGTAGGCGTTATACCCGGTGGCGCCCCTGGTCACTGCAGACGTGCTTCCCCACTGGTGATACACATTGCCCGTGGTGCTCGCCCATCCGCCTGGTCCCCATGCGGTTACGCCCCCGGCAGAGTTATAGGCCCAGCCGTAGTAGGGGCCCCAGTACGGTGCGGGAGGATAATAGCCGTAATACCAGCCGAAGCCATAGCCGTAGCCCCATCCGTACCAGGGTGTCCAGCACATGCAGCAGCCATACCCGTAGGTGACCGGATAGCCGTACCAGTACGTTCCATACCAGGGGGTGTAATAGTAACCGGTGCCATTCACCACGACATTGTCGGCCGTTACGTATGAGCCGTAGTATCCCGATGTATAGCCCACATACACGTACTCCGGCGTGGAGGAGTAAATGCGCACGTACGTCACGTAATAAATCGATGAACTGGGAGGAATGGAGTAGATCACTGCAGGTATGGAATCGGCCACGGCCCAGGGCCCTTTGACGGATCTGGCCACGAACCAGACGCCGTTCGAACAGGCGAACCACGAATTCTCCTCAACCTTGATTATGGGATATGAGCTGTTCGAGACATGATAGAGAGATGTTCTATCAATAGGCATGAGTTTGGGCTCTCCGTCGATCTGGGGGGTGAACGTGGTCTTCTTCCGGTCGATCTTCGCAGTCTGCGGAATGGCGTTTGCAACCACTGCCTCATTCGCCTGATGTGTACCCGGCACCGAGGCCTTTACGTTCTCCTTGGGACTGTCGTCGGGGATCTTCGCGAAATCGGCCGGGAGATCGCTTCCAGGAACGTACTGCCAGGGGCCTGAAAACGAATCCGCCTTGAACCAGCGGCCGGAGACGAGGATATACGTCTTCTGGTCCACGAGGTACTTGAAGATGTTTCCCGTGGTGTTCCTGACATACAGAAGCTGGACCCCACCCTCGAGAGGGACGAAGTTCGGCTCCCCTTCCGTCATGATGAGCTCTGCGGGTTCGAAGGTTACGTAGACCACGGGCGCGATCTTTGTAAGCGAGGGCTTCTTCTTGGTCTCCATGTCTTCGGCGCCCTCGAGGAGATCAACCTGCTTCAATTCCCTCGCTGCCTTCTCCGCCTTCTTGATGTCTTTGGGGGTCTTTTGTGAAACTGCCCAGGGGCCCTGGAATGTCTGCGCCTCCATCCAGCCGTCGAAGACATGCAGGTAGAGTCTGCCTGTGGAGTCCTTCACCACGAGCACGCGGGTGTTGAGCACCCGGACGAGGTCGCTGTCCTTGATTGGCGTAAAGCGGGGTTCGCCGTCTATGAACACGAGGAGCGACGGCCTCGGGGAAAAGATGATCTTCGGCGGATCGTTCTTGAGCGGCACCCCTAGAGTCTTCTTCTGCTGCTCGAGGACAGCCATGCTCGCCTCCATCCGGTCGAGGGACACCACCCTCATCTTTTTCGGAACCGCCTTCCGTATCTGGTCAAGGTAGGTCTGGGCCATGTCCGGAGCGGACGGGAACTTGGCCTCGGTGATACGGAGGTCTTCAAAGCGGACCATCCGCTCGTCCCTGTCCACGAGGGTCCGTGCTTGGAAGAATATGACACCGTACGTCGGCTGCTGCTCCTGCTTGGCCTGGATCGCCACGGCGGTATGGGCCTTGAGGGTGAAGCCGTCCCAGGAATCGGGCTGCGGCTGATAGACGGTATATTTCACACCACCGAGCTCAGCTGTCCTGGGCCATGGATCCGGATTTGGCTGGTCGGATTGCTTGGCATGTGCAATCACTGCGAAGATAAGTGCTAACACTATGGATGCAAGTATTGTCTTCTTCATGCTCCTCTCACTCCTTTGTGTGAAATTTCGCCAGTTATTTTCACATGTCCGATGGGTGCCATGCCCATGAGGGGGTCATTCTTTTTGGGGGGCCCGCGCCCTTTCAATGACCCCGACCCCGTTCGTGGTAATTATGGTGTCGAACCTGACCTCGGGCCGGGTCAGGGCCATCTCCATGACCAGGAGCACCTTCTGGTAGTCCGCCGAACGGAGGTGCCGCTGAAGATCGTCTTCACTCCTCCACTCCTGCGCGAAAACGAGCTGGTTCTCCGCTTCCGTGTCCTGATACACGGAGCAGCTGACACAGCCGGTTTCCGCCCTGGTCCGTTCAACAATGGAGCGCAGGATCTGCAGGGCCTCACCCATCTTGTCCGGGGCAAATTCCATGTCAATCATTGCCTGTATCATCTGTCGGGTCCTCTTATTCCACGTCTGAAGCAGAAACTCCCCCTGATGCAGAATGAACGCTCCACACCACCCCACGTGGTCAGAGCACCTTTCATTAAGCGGGATTCGTGCCAGGGATCCTGTCTGTGCGCTTGCTCGGATAATGGTATGAAACTACTCCATATAACGGGGCATGATGTCTCGGGGGGCGAGAGGGATTGCCTGTGCCGCTGCCGATATTTCGGCAAAGCGACTTAATATCGGCGGAAAGAGATGCCTTCCATTGTGTTGAGCAGTTCCTCGTCCAGTGGTTCGCGTTCTTCCGGTCATGATGAGGCGGGCCGTGTGATGCCCAGCACCTTCATTTTGGACTGGAGCGTGGTGCGTTTCATGCCCAGGAGCTCCGAGGCGCTGTTCTTGCCCGAGAGGCGCCAGTTCGTCCTGTTCAGCACCTCGATGATGTGCCGGCGTTCCATATCTTCAAAGGAACCTGAGACGCCTGCCGTGTCTTGCCTGGCCAGGGCAGGCGGAAGGACATCAAGGATCGTGGAGGTGCTCATAATCATTGCGTGCTCGATGACATTCTTCAACTCCCTTATATTCCCGGGCCAGTGGTAGCCCACCAGAGCATCCATGCTCTTCTTGGGGATTCTTTCTACGTGCTTGCCCAGGGTCTTTTCAAACTGCCTCACAAAGGTCCAGGCCAGGGGCGCGATATCCTCCTTCCGGTCACGCAGCGGGGGTAGGGTTATGGGGAAAACGTTCAGCCGGTAGTACAGGTCCTTCCGGAATCTCCCCTCGTTGATATCCCGGGAAAGGTCACGGTTGGTCGCGGCAATGATGCGCACATTGACACGGATGGTCCGGGTGGAGCCCAGTCTCTCGAAGATCCCGTTTTCCAGGACCCTGAGCAGTTTGCTCTGCAGCTCCAGGGGCAGGTCGCCGATCTCGTCCAGAAACAGGGTCGAACCGTCGGCTGTCTCGAATCGCCCGGTCATCCTGGTGAGCGCGCCGGTGTATGCGCCCTTTTCGCGTCCGAAGAGTTCGCTCTCGATCAGGGTGGGGGGCAGGGAAGCGCAGTTCACGGTCACGAGAGTCCGGTCTTTCCGGCTGCTCATATTGTGGATCGCCCGGGCAAGCAGCTCCTTGCCCGTTCCGGTCTCGCCCATGATGAGCACCGTGGACTCGGTGCCCGCAACCTGCTCGGCCTTTGCCAGCACTTGCCGCAGGGCTTCGCTGTCGCCCACGATCTCATCGTGCGCATGGAAATGCCTCACCTCATCGCGCAGATAGATGTTTTCTCTCTCGAGTTGTTGCTTGAGGTTCTCGATCTCCTGGAGATTTTTTAGGAGCTGGATTTCCATCTGCTTGCGTTCGGTGATGTCAAGGGCCAGGCCAATTATACGACCCGGCTCTCCGGTCGATTTCACAAAGCGCTGCCCGCGGGCCACAATCCATCGGATGCTTCCATCTGGGAGCACGATCCGGTAATCGCACTGGAGTTTATCTCCGGACCGGAGTGTCTGCTGCACCTCCTGGTCGACCAGGTCCCTGTCCTCGGGATGGATCACCCTGAAGTAACTCTCATAGTATATCTCTTCATCCGGAGCAAAATGAAACAACTCCCTGCTCTTTGGCGAAACCCAGACCTTTTTCGTGTCGACATCCATGATCCACAGGCCTGCCCCCACGGCTTCAGTGGCCAGACCGAGACGCGCCTCGCTTTCACGCAATGCCGTCTCGTTCTGCTTGCGGATGAGCGCGTTGGTGAACATCTGTGCGACCAGCTGGAGCCGCTGAATAAGCCCTTCCTGCCAGGTTCGTTCCTTCTGCTGATCGTTGAAGGACACTGCTCCGATGGGCTGGTATCCCCCTTGCGATAGGGGGAAGGTCAATGATGTTTTAACGCCGAACTGCTGCCAGATCTCCTTGTCACGGGCTGCCTCTGGTGGAAGGTCATCCAGGGATGAAACGGCAACTACCCTGCCTGCCTCCAGTTGCTCCTGGCACCAGGGGAAGTACTCAGAGGCATACATGGGGTCCGGGAGCGGCGGGTCTTCTATGGGTCGAGAAAGATGGGTCAATTTCAGGATGCGGGGGGTTTCCAGCGACCACTGCCAGAGCACGGAAAGATCCAACTCCAGGCATTCACAGACACGGCGCTGTGCATCTTCTATTGCATCGTCCACCTGTTCAGGGGGCATATTGACAAAACGCCCCGAGATCTCGGTCAGGAGTTTCTCGAACCTGAGCTGCTCCTCCAGTTTCAACCTGTCCTTCCTGCGCTCCAGGGCATTCACGAGGACTTCACCCAGCAGGCGCAGCCGGGGAAGATACTCTTCCGGCCAACTATGATGCCAGTGTGTCTGATGTATCGTGATTATTCTCGTAACCCTGCCGCCAACGGCTACGGGAATGGCCAATCTGGATCTTGTACCCAATGCCACATAAGATTGCCTGTCCCTCAGGGCATCTTCAGGATAATCTTCCTCCCGGTTGATGGTGATGTGCTCCCCACGCATCAGCTTCCCGTAGGTCCACGGATACAGTTCGGCAAGGTTTATCTCCCCGGATACCGGCTCAACGCCTTCGCGATACGCGCTATGAGAGACTCTGACAAATCCCCTCTCTTCCTGGACTTCCAGCAGAGCACACAGACCTACCTGGAAGAACTCCATGATCTGCCTCAAGGCATTGTTGATCTCGCTGTCGACCTGATCGAAAGGGGTGGCCATGAGCCGTGCAGAGAGCTCCGAGAGCATCTCTTCAATACGGAGACGCCTTTTCAGTTCCTTCTCATCGGGTTCCAGCTGAGCGGACTGCATTCGACCTCGTACATATCTTTTCGATATCAGAAAATGTCTCTATACCTGTTCTGAATACCAGCAAGATCCTTTGATCTTAATCTTGTAATAATATAATAGTTCATGTTCTTGGGGCAACCCCATTTGATATTATTCAAGGTTTTTATTGAACAGCAGTGAGGACTCACATCCGTATCATAATCCAACGATAGCAGATCCCAACCTATGATCCTAACGGATTACATGCGGTACTCTTGTCTAGGGCAAGGGAATCTTGTGTTAAGGAATCACCACTTGATCCACTTGGTTTTTATATCTGTATCGATATTTTTGGCCTTTACAGCCTTTATGCCGGTGTTCAAGAGGTCAAGCACGCCGGTGTTCCCTTTCTTGACCACAATCCCATACTCTTCCTTAACCGACGGTCCGCCCAGAACGGATTGTTCGCTCACAATGGCGAACTTCCCCTTATACGTTTCTTTCAAGAAGGCATAGTTGATAGCGACCGGGGTGTCACAGATGACGCCATCAACCTTCCCGTCAGCCATGTCTTTGAAAGGTCCTTCCGTCTCGGCAGCAGGGTACAGTTTCTTTGCAACAAGCTCGGACTTCTGGAGCGCGGCAGCCCCGGTGGTTGATTCAAAGGCTGCAATGGTCTTTCCCTCCAAAGACTTTGATACCAGTGACTTCGGAACGACAAGGAGCTGTTCTGCGGAAAAATAAGGCAGTGAGAAATCAAACTTCTCTTTTCTTTGACCTGTTATGCTCACCGAGGCCATTATGGCGTCGAATCTGCCTGCGTTCAAATCGTCAAAGATATTCTCCCATGGCACCTCTATTATGGTGAACTGAAAACCCGCTTCGGCACCGACGGCCTTTATCATGTCCATTTCGTACCCGGTGAGCTTCCCCTGGGTATCCTTCATCTTCATGGGCGGCCAATCGCCGTTGACGGCTATGACCAGTGTCCCCTGGGCAAATGCACCGGAAGACAGACAGATACAGAAGAGAACAGGGACGAGTACACGTGTGATCCACAATGCCGATACCTTCATGAGACCCCCCTCGACCACGGTCAATGGTCAGCATGATACCTGAAGAGGAGTGCAGATATCAAGGTCCCCCTCTGTCCGTGCAAGGGGTCAACAGCCCTGCAGGCACTGCGGACAGTGCATGGTCAGGGTTCGAGACTTTTCACCCCCCATACCCATCGGGCTATGGCGTGGGGGTGAACGTGATAAGGAACTGGAGGCCCTTCACCTCGTTATCTTCCGCCACATCCTCGAAATCCAGTCTCGAGTTGAAGCCGCGTACACATAGACCCATCAAGGAACCGTCTTCGAACTTGAACTCGATCCCGGCACGGGCCTGCAACCCGACACCGGAGGCCATGGAACTCTCATCCTCCCGTATGGTTTCGCTCTCGCTCACGTGCTCGTCGCTGCTCGTATCATACTGCCCGACCATCAGGAGCGGTCCGGCACCGGCATAGATGCGCGTGCGCTGCCCGAGGTCGGCTATCACATACGGCCCGAAAAAGAGATCCAGCAGATAGAGCTTGTTGTCGATGTACACACGGACGTTGCCGCCCCCTTGTCCCACGGCCGTGACACTGTCGTTCCTCCAGCTGAACAGCGCGCCGCCTTCCAGCCCTAAGGTGACAGGCCCCTTCAGGAGAGGCATGCCGCCGCTTATGCCCAGCGCCGGCATCACGGTGATCTCGGAGGTGGCTTCCACTGAAGGGTCCGTAGTGCTCCGGTGTTGAAAGTTCAGATCGAAATAGCGGGTGGCCCCCAGAAGGACCTGGATGTGTGCGTCCTCTGTCGAATCATCCTCGGCCAGGACCGGGGTCCAGCCAAGACACAGGATCAACACCATCCCGCTGATGATTCGGTCCCAGCGTAATGACGGCATCAGGTACCCCTCTGGCTGCATCGCAACGCCTTCTTGTGGTGAATGGCTGATCTTCATGCAGGCCCTTGATAATGCGGCCACGTGCCCCCTGCAGACCGGCCATGAGGATTTCATCCGTTTGAGGGCTTGAATCTTGGCATCGCACTATGCCGTTGTCAAGTAGCAAGCCCTGATACCCTGCATCCTTCGCTATGGCAGCAGTGAAAATGTTTGTGTCTGTATAATTTGTATGTCAACTATATTGACCCTGCGTAGCGATGGTTTTTGATGAACGATACCTGGAGGGAGCAGACAGGATGGAGTTGATAGAGGCCATACGACAGCGGAAAAGTATCCGGGCGTTTACATCCAGACCGGTATCCAGGGACGTGATAGAGGATATCCTGAACATCGCCTGCCGGGCGCCTTCGGCAATGAATACCCAGCCGTGGGAATTTGTGGTGGTGAGCGGTGAGAGGCTCGACCGGATCAGGGCTGCCGTCGTGGAAAAGCTCAGGAGCGGTGCGGCCATGCAGCCTGATCACCTGGTGGTGGGCTGGCCTGTGGAGAGCATTTACAGGGAACGCCAGGTTGCCCTGGCCAAGCTGCTGTTCAAGGCCATGGACATCCCCCGGGAAGACAAGGAAAAGCGGGCCTGGTGGCTGGAGCGGGGATTCCGGTTCTTCGATGCCCCGGCAGCTGTCATCCTTGTCAGCGACAAGGCCCTGTCCGAGGCAGGCCCCCTGCTCGACATGGGCGCGGTGATGCAGAACATCTGCCTTGCAGCCATGGAGTTCGGCCTCGGTACCTGCATCGAGGACCAGGGTATTTTATACCCGGAGGTAATCCGCGAACACACCGGAATACCGGAGACCAAGCGCCTGGTCATTGCCATTGCACTGGGCTATCCGGACCCGGATTTCCCGGCCAATCTCATCCGGTCGGAACGGGAGCCAGCCGAGAACCTGACCACCTGGGTGGGGTGAGCAATGAAGTTTCAGGCAGCCTTTGTGGCCCTGTTCCATGAAATCAATCGACTTCCTCACGCCTTCCTCATTATTCTGAATTATCTTCATACTATTTCACACCATGCGCCTTGTCCAAAAGATACCTCAGCCTGCCTGCCCAGAATTCGAAGGCATCCTTGGCTGACCCATACTCGGTGAACCTCTCGGTGAAGCCTGCTATATATTCGGTCTGGACAACGGCGATCACTTCATTGGACACGGAATCGATAACCATCACCTCCGAACCGGTTGCACCCGAACCCGACCATGCGCCTGTGGCCCCTTTCCTGATGGTGCTGATGGCCAGACCGGCTGGTATGATCGTGGTGGCCCCGCTGAGGACCGGCCTGCTCTGCTTGATGCCTGTCAGTGCGAACTTGATGCGCATTACGTCCGGGCCTGGCTCTGCAACTACGGGGTATTTGTTCTTCACGGCATTTACCATATCCTGGTTGAAGGTGTCTGCGAGTTCTTTCATTATGTCAGGGTCGATGCCCTTGTCCTGCGAGTCGGGGGAGAGGTAGAAGACGACACCGTCCAGCATCAGCTTGTCGTATCTGCTGAAATCCACCCCAGGCTTCACCCAGCGCATCCAGCTGCCTTCCAGTCCAGGAGCCGGCGTCATATCCTTATAGTAGCCACCCAGGAACCCCGAAGGCTTCTGCACGGATGCACAGGCCGTGAACAACATTGCCAACGCTATAATCAAAATTGCCATCATTGCTGACCTTATGAATCGCGCCATATGCTTCTCCTTTGGTTTCTTTCCATTCTAATTCCAAGTTCCGCCTGAACCATTCTCATTGCTTAGAACTTTCTTGAAATAAGCACCTGCCCGTAATCACCCTTCATGCGGTTCTCACGATGGGAATCAAAGATCCATTTGCCGATCAGGGTGAGATTGCCATTGCCAGAACCGGGCTGCCAGAGCAGCGCCGGACCGAAGCCGTAGG
>JALOOZ010000029.1 GCA_025454155.1 Thermodesulfobacteriota bacterium | reverse complement strand
ATTTCCTGAATTATGTATGCTGTCCCCGTATTGCGTCCCCGTATTGCACCTTATTGAAGGCACGGGATTAACGCCGTGGGATGAGCTTGCGGATGAGATATGCCCTGTCCTTGAGCTTGAGCTTCCAGTACAGAGGGCTCAGAACCAGTGCCCGCACGATCTCTTTCTTGGTCATCATTCCTCCCCTGTCATGATAAGCATCATGTCGGGAAGGATTGCTTAAATCATGCCATAACGTATTATAATCTATATAATCAGTTTGTTATGTCAAATTGAGGGGAGCGGCGGCGTTCCCTGGACGGGATCAATGTTGGTATTTCTGACGGAAACATCCTCGAACATCAGAGGTTGAATGCATGAATACATAGTCATGGAGGCATTCTACAGACAATCAGCCCCTGCCTGAGCAGGAAAACAGCAATGATCAATATATTGACAGGTATGCCGGGGGCCTGGACGATCAGTCCTTCGATGCATTGACACCCGAGGAGCAGGCCTTGAGTATGAGCGCATCCAGGTCGTCCTCGAACTGGACGTCGGGGTACTGCGCCTTCACCGCCTGGAACCGGTTGCAGGCCGCGGGTGCATTGCCCTTCTTCAGGTAGAACTTGCCGATGGAAAGGTTATGCTGGGCCAGGAGGGCCCGGGCCTCTTTCTGGCGCGCCGCCGCATCCTCGACATGGGGGGAGTTCGGATAGGTACTGATGAAGGCGGCGAAGCTCTGGATTGCCCTGGTGGTCTCGCTCTGGTCACGGTCAAAGGTGCCCAGCTGCTTGTAATGGCACATGCCGATCCGGTAGAGGCTGTAGCCCGCTTCCGGGTCAGTGGGGTAGAGGAGCCTGAACTCCTGGTAGTTCTTGAGGGCCTCTTCGTATTCTTCCTTGTCATAGTAGAGGTCCGCCGTTGCCAGCAGGGCCCTGCGGGCAAGGTCATGTCCGGGATAATAGGTCCTCACCTGCATGAACGTGTCCGCGGCCTTCTCCACGTCCCCCTTCACGGCAAGGCGCGCCCCCTCGTCGTAGAGCTCCTGGGCGGGCTTGATGGCATCGCCTTCGTGGGCACAGCCGGAAAGGATCGCTGCGGCGAAGACAGCCAGGATGATGAAGAGTGCGGGCCTCATGCAGGGCCACACGTTAGGACAAATCGCCCCCGGAATCAAGGGCGTATTTCATAGACGACCCCTGACCTGACAGACAGGAGGTGGATCGACTTCTCCAGGGTGCCATCAGGGGAAAAGGAGGTTATGCCGCTGGCCCCGCCAAAGCGTCTCAGCCCTGCCAGATAGGCCCGCAGATCCGCCCGTGACGGCCGGTGCTCGCGGAGAAAACCCTGCATCATGCGGGCGGCATCGTACGCGCTGGCCTCCCATACGGATGGCTGTGCATGGAAGGTGTCCTGGAAGAGGCGGCTGAAGTCCTGTGGTGCGCTCATGATGCTGCCCTGGAAGAACCCGCTCAGGAAGACGGCATCCTCCACATACCTCCCTCCCACCTTGAGAAACTCGGGGCTGTCCCAGAGTGTGGGCCCGAAGAGCCGGACATTCCTTATCTTGAGGTAACTGAGGTACGAGGCGATCACGGCGGCGTTCTGGGCGGAGTCGGGTACCAGGAGCGCCTCCATGTCGCCCGGCTGCCCCTTTGCCGGGGATTTTTTCAGGCCGGAGAACAGGGCCGTGAGTTCCTGCCTGTAATCCGTCTTCTGCAAAGGATAGACCCTGGCTTTCACCACCTGGATGCCGTACGAGGGCGCCAGCCTCTGGAACTTCTCGGAGAAGGTCCTTCCGAAATGGTCATCGGGGCTCATGACACCGAACCTCGTGATGCCCATGGACCGTGCCGCATCGAGCAGGGCCCGGGCCTGCATGTCGATGGTGAGGAAATTCCTGAAGCAGTACGTCCCATCGAGGGGCGGCGTCTCCGCCTGGGTGAACATGATGGCCGGCAGGCCACGCTTCTGCGCTTCCCTGCAGGCGATCTCCGAGGCACGCTCCCCCACCGGGCCGATGATGCCCACCACGGAGTGCCTGCGATCAAGCTCGTCGATGATCGAGGGGATGGACTCCTCATCGTTCCCATAGTCCCTGACAACGAACTGCACGTTCGATCCCGGGCCCTGACCGAACACCTCCCCGGCCGTCATGATGCCCCTGAGGATCTTCTGGCCCACGGATTCCCATTTCCCGCTTAAGGGGATGAGCACACCCACGGCACCATCGGCGGCATGAGCCGGCCCGGGCATGACGATCACGGTCGCGGCCGTGCAGAGCATGACTGCAAGGCAGGCGGCAGAAAGCGCAAAAGCGGTTTTGTTCATCATGGCGAGGCTGCATTGTAATGGTATGCTCCGCTCCCGTCAAGTCGTGGCCGGAGCGGAACGCTTGCACATGCCCGCCGAAGAGGTGGACGATACTCTTCTTGGAAATTGGTATACTGTCACCGTATTCACGTATTTATATTTATGCAGCTCATTTGACAGGACTTCATGAAATGATATAGATCCATATCATGTTCGGTATAGGCGGCCAGGAACTCTTCGTCATCCTCATCATCGCCCTGCTCGTCATCGGGCCCAAGAACCTCCCGGAGATCGCCCGCACCCTGGGCAAGGCCTTCGGGCAGTTCCAGCGGGCCGCCGATGACCTCAAGCGGGAGATCGACGTCTCCTCCTCCATGACCGCCTCGTCGGACAAGGAACGGGAGAAGCAGCCCCCCAAGCCGGCCGACCAGCCTCCCCCTCCGGAAAAGAATGCCTGAGCACCGGGATCGAAGAGGACGCCCTTGTGGATGAAGACAAGCTGCCGGTAACCGACCACCTCGAGGAGCTCAGGCGCAGGCTCATCAAGTGCCTGCTGGCCGTCCTGGCTGGCTTCGCCCTGTCTTACTCCTTCTCCAAGCAGCTCTTCGACCTGCTGACCTGGCCGCTCATGCAGGCCATGCCCGCCGACGGCAAGCTCATCTACACCTCGCTCCAGGAGGCCTTCATCACGTACCTCAAGATCTCCTTCTTCGCGGGGATCTTCCTCGCTGCGCCGGTGATCTTCTACCAGCTCTGGAAATTCGTCATGCCGGGGCTGTATGCCAACGAACGCAGGTACGTGCTCCCCTTCGTGATCGCGGCATGTGCCTTCTTCCTCCTGGGCGCTTCCTTCGCCTTCTTCGTGGCCTTCCCCTTCGGGTTCAGGTTCTTCCTGGGCTTCACCACGGAGCGCATCCAGGCGCTGCCCTCCATGAAGGAATACCTGAGCCTGTGCATGAGCCTGCTCCTGGCCTTCGGCATCACCTTCGAACTCCCCGTTGTCATGTTCTTCCTCGCCAGGATGGGCCTCGTCGACCACCTGATGCTCAAGAGGTACCGGAAGTACGCCATCCTGGTCATCGCCATCGTGGCGGCCGTGCTCACCCCGCCCGACATCCTGAGCATGACGCTGCTGGGCATCCCCCTGTACCTCCTCTTCGAGGTCAGCGTGGTGGTCACCTACCTCTTCGGGAAAAAGAAGGCCCCGGCTATGTCGGGAGAGAAGGCATGACCTGCCCGAGGTCGAGACTGAAGGGTCGTGCAGGAATTCTCATAGTTGCAGCAGCGATGCTGGCCATGTCCGTGACGGCCGCATCCGCAGGCCAGGACCGTGCGCCCGGACGGGTGATCTCCCTGGCGCCCTCCATCACCCGGGAGATCCAGGACCTGGGCGCCCAGGACCTGCTGGTGGGCGCGACCAGCTACTGCCCCCTGCCCAGAGGCTCCCGGGCCGCCGTCGTGGGCACCCCCGGCCGCATCAGCATCGAGAAGGCCTACTCCCTCGATCCCGACATCGTCCTGGCCAGCACTGACTGCAACAGCAAGGCGGACGTGGAGGCCCTGAAGCGGCTGGGTTGCGACGTGCACGTCTTTGCCGGATGCGAGGACTTCGCGTGCATGTGCGCCGCTTTCCGGGAACTGGGCACGCTCCTGGGGAAAGGCGCCCGGGCCGATGCCATGGTCAAGGATATCCAGGGCCGCCTCGAGCGGATCCAGTCCGGCATCCGGGGCAGGAACCATCCCAAGGTGTTCTGGCAGCTCGGGGCAAGCCCCCTGGTGACGGCCAGCGACGCCACCTTTGCCGGCGAATTTCTGCGCAGGGCCGGCGCGGTCAACGTCTTCGGCCATGCAGCCATGCGCTACCCCCGGGTGAACATCGAGGAGGTGCTCAGGCGCAACCCCGATGTCATCATCGTGGTGAGCCGGATGGAGCCCGGCACAGGTCCGTCCCTCTGGGAGAGGTATGCGGGCATGGAGGCGGTGAAGAACGGCCGCATCCACGAGGTCAATGCGGACCTGGTCTGCCAGCCCACGCCGGTGATGTTCCTCCGGGGCTTCGAAGCGGTGGTGGCAGCGCTGTACCCCGGGGTGCCATGAACAGGCATGCGACGTTCCTCATCCTCCTGGCCCTGCTGGCGATCGCCGTGGCATGCGGCATCTTCCTGGGGGGCTCCGGCCTCCCGGCGGCGGACGTCATCGATGCCCTGCTCCATCCCGGGGGCCACGGCACGGCGCAGGCCGTCGTCTGGCAGCTCCGTATCCCCCGGGTCCTGAAGGCCCTCCTGGTGGGATCGAGCCTGGCCGGGTGCGGGGTCGTCTTCCAGGCCGTCCTGAGGAACCCCCTGGCCGAGCCTTACACCCTGGGCGTGTCCGCGGGCGGCGCGCTCGGGGCCACCGTTGCCATCATCGCGGGCCTTTCTGGCATCGCCCTGGTCTTCCTGTGCTTTGCCGGCTGCCTCCTGAGCATCGGAGCGGTCCTCGCCATGTCCACGTTCAGGGATTTCTCCACCTCCACCATCATCCTGAGCGGGGTGGTGCTGTCCTTCCTGCTCTCCTCGGTGATCATGTTCCTCTTCAGCGTCGCCAGCTCCCGGGATGTCCATGCCTCGGTGCTCTGGCTCATGGGGAGCCTGAGCGGCACGGATGCCGTCGCGCTGCCGGCCCTGCTGGCGGCCCTCCTCGTGCTGCTTTCCGGTCTCGCTCTCTTTGCCCGCGACATGAACCTCATCTCCCTGGGCGACGAGAAGGCCCACCTGCTTGGCCTCGCCCCGGGCCCGCTCAAGATCCTCCTGCTGGGCCTGGCCTCGGTGGTCACGGGCCTGTGCGTGGCGGTCTCCGGCATCATCGGCTTCGTGGGGCTCATCATCCCCCATGCCATGCGCAGGGTGGCCGGCGCAGACCACCAGGTGCTCCTGCCGGCATCCATGCTGGCGGGTGGCGTGTTCCTGCTCGCCTGCGATACGCTGGCCCAGGTGGTCTACAGACCGTACGAGATGCCCGTGGGCGTCATCACGGGCATAGCCGGCGGCATCTTCTTCCTGGCCTATCTCCTCAAGGCCTCACCCCCGGAGGTGTTCTAGATGACCGGGCTCACCGCAACGGAGCTGAAGGCCGGCTACCAGGACCACCAGGTGGTGCACGGCGTCTCCTTCGAGGTGGCCCCGCGGACCATCTTCGGGCTCATCGGCCCCAACGGGAGCGGCAAGACCACCCTGTTCAAGTGCCTGTGCGGTCTCCTGAAGCCCTGGGGCGGCACCATCAGGCTCGGCCCCGAGGACATCTCCCGGATACCGAAGAGAAGGCTAGCCAGGACCGCAGCATTCATACCGCAGATCCACGCCGTGACCTTCCCCTACACCGTCGAGGAATACGTGCTCATGGGAAGGTACCCGCACCGGGGAAGGATGTCGGCCTTCACCCGGGAGGACAAGGCCATCGTGGAGGAGACCATGGAGACCCTCGAGATCGCCCATGTGAGGCGTCAGTGCATCCAGCGCCTCTCCGGCGGCGAGATGCAGCGGGTTTTCCTGGCATGCGGCCTCGTGCAGAAGCCCGAGATCCTGCTCATGGACGAGCCCACCACGCACCTGGACATCGGACACCAGGTGAGGCTCCTCACCATGCTCAGCGAGCTCTCTCAAGCAGGCGGGCTCACCGTGCTCGTCACCCTGCACGACCTGAACCTGGCGGGCCTGTACTGCTCCTCGCTGGCCCTGCTCGACCACGGACTCATCCACGCCCATGGCAGCCCCGGGGAGGTGCTCACGCGCGACAACATCGAGCATGTGTACAAGGTTCGCACTGAGGTGGGGCGCGACCCCTACCTGAACAGGCCTCACGTCTACTTCATGACAGGGCAGGATTGACGGCCGGCCTCTGTCCCTGCAAGGAGGGCATACCCTCATGACCTCTCAATTCCATGCATCTCGACGTCTTTTCAGTCGAGATGCACGGAATTGAGAGGCCAGTGCCGAAGGCACTGCAGGGTTTTGGGTGAGAAAGTGCCGAAGGCACTGCAGTCTTTGTTGGGCTGGCCAGTGCCGAAGGCACTGCAGGGTTTTAAACGGCCGGTGACCATGGCACCGGCCATGGACTATTCCTTGACGATCTCCAGGACCTCGTATTCCCGCTTCCCGTTCGGCGTTTCCACGATGACCTCGTCAGAGATCTTCTTGCCGATGAGGGCCTTGGCCATGGGCGATTCCACCGAGATCCTCCCCCTGTTGAGGTCGGACTCGTCTACGCCCACGATCTGGTAGCTGATCTCCTCCTCGGTATCCACATTGCACAGGATGAACCGGGATCCGAACACGATGCGGTCGGTGGGGAGCTTGTTGGTGTCGATGATCTCGGCGTTTCCGAGCTTGTTCTCCAGGTCCTGCATCCTCGTCTCGATGAATGCCTGCCGCTCCTTGGCATAGAGGTATTCGGCGTTCTCCGAGAGGTCGCCGTGTCCCCGGGCCTCCTCTATGGCGGCGATGATCTTCGGGCGCTCGTGCTTCTTGAGGCGTGCGAGCTCCTCCCTGAGGGCTGCGTAGCCTTCCTTGGTGATGGGGTTCCGTTTCATGTTCATTGTAGGGTCCTCGGTAAAAAAACGAAAAAGATACCGGTAGGCGTCCTACCAGTATCGTACTCACCCATTATCACCAAAGACGATTGGGGTGTCAAGGGAACTTTGATCGTGGACTTCCCCATTGACTTCAGGAGAGCCTTGCCGGTATAGAGAGTCTCTATTTTCTAGACTGGAGGATCGTATGGCGGCAAAAGAGAAGCTCACCCTGGAAGTCAGCGAGCGTACCCTGAGGAAAAAGAAGGTCGGGAAGCTTCGCAGGGAGGGTATCATCCCCGGTATCGTGCATGGCATAGACTTCGAGCCGGTCCATGTCCAGGTGGATGAAAGGACATTCGAACTGCTCTACCGGAAGGCCCACGGGACTTCTCTGGTGAACCTGAAGATCGCCGGAAAGACCATCCTTGTCCTCATCCATGCCGTGGTGAGGGACAAGCTCAAGGGCACGCCGGTCCATATAGAATTCCTGAAGATCGACCCCAAGCGGCAGGTCACCGTGGATGTGCCGCTGATCTTCGTGGGAGAGTCGCCCGGAGAAAAGGAAGGAAAGGGCAAGGTCGCCCACGAGGAGACATCGATCCATCTCAAGTGCGCCCCCGCCGATATCCCCTCCGGGATCGAGGTGGACATCTCGGGCATCTTTGACAAGCACGACGTCATCCACGCCTCCGACCTCAAGCTGCCCGAGGGCGTGCACCTGGCCCACGGCGTGAGCGAGAAGAAGGTCATCGCATCGCTCGTCACGGCCCGCATCGTTGAGGTCGCCCCTGCAGAAGAGGAAGCGGCCGCGGCCGCGGCTGCTACAGCTGAAGAGGCTCCGGCCGAGGGCTGAGCTAACCCTTGACCATGGCGAAGGGTTTGAGCCGGGCCACGGCAGCGGCTATGCCCGCGCCGGTGATGGTATCCACCACGTCTGAGACGTCCTTGTAGGCCTCCGGAATCTCTTCTGCCAGCGTGGCACGCGAGGCGGCCATGGCGTGGATGTCCCTGCTGAGCAGTTCCTCAAGGATCTTCCTTCCACGGGAGCGCTTCTTGGCCTCGTGCCGCGACAACAGCCTTCCCGCACCGTGACAGGCGCTGAAAAAGGTCTCCCTGGCACCTTGGGCCCCTGACAGGATGTAGGACATCCTGCCCATGTCTCCGGGCACGAGCACGGGCTGTCCTGTCTGCATGAAACGCCGGGGCAGCCGATTGTCCCCCGGGGGCAGCGCCCGGGTGGCACCCTTGCGGTGGATGCACGCCTGAACCTCACGGCCTTCCCACTCGATGGGCTCCATCTTGGCGATGTTGTGGCAGCAGTCGAAGAGCAGGCGCATGCCGAGACGTTCAGCGGATCCGCCGAAGACCTGCTCGAAGGTCTCGCGGATGAGGAAGGCGATGAGCGCCCGGTTGGCAAAGGCGAAGTTGGCGGCCGAGGCCATGGCGGCGAAGTACTCCCTGCCCTCCCGGCTCATGACCGGGGCACAGGCGAGCTGGCGGTCAGGCAGGGCGATGCCGTGGCGGGAGGCAGCCGAGACCATCTCGTGCACGTAGTCGTCGCATATCTGGTGACCCAGCCCCCGGGACCCCGTGTGCACGAGGACCACCACCTGGTTCTCGAAGAGCCCGAACGCCCCGGCCTTGTCGGCATCCGCCACCAGATCCACCACGTCCAGCTCCAGGAAGTGGTTTCCCGAGCCCAGGGTGCCCAGCTGGGGCTGGCCGCGTTCGAGGGCCTTCGCCGAAACGGCGTCGGGGTCCGCCCCGGCGATGCACCCCGAATCCTCGTGGGCCTGAAGGTCGTCCGGCGGTGCGTAGCCCTGCTTCACGGCCCACCGGGCACCCAGTTCGAGCACCTGGAGAAATTCCCTGTTCGACACGGCCAGGGCCTTGTTCCTCGACCCGACACCCGAGGGCACGTTGTTGAACAGCGAGGCCAGAAGCCTTTCCATGCGCGGCCTCACGTCGCCGATTTTCAGCCCGGTCAGGATGCAGCAGACGCCGCAGTTGATGTCATAGCCCACACCACCGGGCGAGATGATGCCTTCGTCCCTTGAAAAGGCCGCCACCCCGCCGATGGGGAAGCCGTAGCCCCAGTGGATGTCTGGCATGGCCATGGACGGGCCGATGATGCCGGGCAGCGCCGCCACGTTGGCCACCTGCTGGAGGACATTCTCGTGCTCCAGGGTCCTCTCGATGGCGCGGTTGGCATAGACGAGGCCGGTTGTCCGCATGGGGGGAGTCCTGGCGATCTCGATGCGGAAAGGGTCGATGCGTCTGAGGTTCAGCCCGCTCATGTCTTCACCCCTCACATATCGAGAATAATGGTGGCGACGTACTGATTGTCAATATGCGCGACCTCGAGATTGTGGTACGTGACCGCCTTCACCTCGGCCTTCAGGGGCTCGCCGGTGCAGGCCCCCCTGAGGCTCCCCCTCAGGTCG
Source organism: Thermodesulfobacteriota bacterium (assembly GCA_025454155.1). Lineage (GTDB taxonomy): Bacteria > Desulfobacterota > Desulfomonilia > UBA1062 > UBA1062 > MWEI01. The sequence goes on along the minus strand of JALOOZ010000029.1, from coordinate 9,281 downwards.
GTGTCGGTGAGGTGTTCGACCACGACCTTGGCGACCCGGAAACCCTTGACCTCCACCAGGAACAGCACCTCCTGGAGCCACCTCACCAGCAGGTCCACCCGGTCGATGCCCGAGCTCCTCACCGTGAGGCGCTCCTCTTCACTCGGTGTCAGCCCGCCCATGATGTCGCACAAGGCGAGGGCGGCCTCCACGAAGAGGGCCTCCACGGTGGGTGCGCTCACCCGCATGCCGAGGTCCGCGGTATGGTCGATGAGGGTGTAGGGCATGGTCGTGTACAGCCTCCTTGACCGGAGCGTACCACAGTGCAGGCTGCGGGTAAAACCAATGAATGGAGCTTCTTTCCCGGGCCTGCCCGGAAAGATACCTCATGATCCAGGAATCTGAATAGGTATGCTGTCCCCGAATCAGATGATCCCCTGCTCGGCGAGCTTCAGCTTCAAGGCCTCCAGCGCCCGTCTCCGGTGGCTGAACTCGTTCTTCTCGGCATCGGAGAGCTGGGCAAAGGTCTTGCCGCTGCCGGGGTCGAGGAATACCGGATCGTAGCCGAAGCCGTTCTCCCCGACGGGACCGGTGAGAATGACGCCCTCGCACTGCCCTTCGCCGGTGATGACCGTGTCTTCGGACAGCGCCAGGGCCACTACGCACATGAAGCGCGCCCTGCGGTCAGCCACCCCTTCCATGAGACGCAGCAGCAGCTCGTAATTTTCCCTGTCTCCTGCCCCTGCCCCCGCGAAACGTGCGGAGTGGACCCCGGGCTTTCCTCCGAGTGCATCCACGCACAGGCCGGAATCGTCCGCAAGGCTCGGCAGCCCGCTGGCACGGTGCCAGGCCAGGGCCTTGGCGACGGCATTGTCGGCAAAGGTGAGCCCGTGCTCTTCGACGTCCAGCTGGAGACCCAGGTCCGCGGGGGAAAGGATTGTCAGTCCCGAAACCGAAAGGATCCGGGTTATCTCGCCGATCTTGCCGCGGTTGGTTGTCGCGGCGAGGAGCTTCATGGGATTCCCAGGGCCAGGCACTGCTTCCTCATGAGCTCGTCGATGCCCTTCTTGGCGAAGTCGATGAGCATCATGAGCTGATCGATGGTGAAGGGATCCTTCTCCGCCGTGCCCTGCACCTCGATGAGCTTGCCGGTCCTGGTCATGACGACATTCATGTCGACGCTGGCATTGGAGTCTTCCGCATAGCTCAGGTCGAGGAAGACCTGGTCTTCGATGATGCCCACCGACACCGCAGCCACCTGCTCCAGCAGGGGATTCCTGGCGATGATCTGCTGGCCCAGCATGACCCTGACGGCATCGTGGAGCGCCACGTACGCGCCCGTGATGGCCGCCGTGCGCGTCCCGCCGTCGGCCTGGAGCACATCGCAGTCGATCCATACGGTCCGCTCGCCGAGATCAGAGAGCGAGGTCGCGGCCCGAAGAGACCTGCCGATGAGCCGCTGGATCTCGTGGGTCCTGCCCTTGGTCCTCCCCCTCGAAGACTCGCGGGCGGTGCGGGTGTTCGTGGAGGCCGGCAGCATGCCGTATTCCGCGGTTATCCAGCCGGTGCCGGTATTCTTCAGGTGGGGCGGGACCTTGTTTTCCATGCTGGCCGCGCAGATGACCCTGGTGTCGCCGATCTCGATGAGGCACGACCCCAGGGCGTGCTTGCAGTAGTCCCTGGTGATCTTTGCCTGCCTGATCTCATCGAGGGCGCGGCTGTCCGAGCGCCTTGCAACCTTCGGCCGTGTGATGCCCTTACCCTTCAACAGTTCTTCTATGGATGCCATGCACGCCCTTTCCTTTCCGGTCTGGCCGCCAATACTACGGTCACCACCTTAAGATGTCAACTCCTCCCATTGCGGAGACCATTTCGGGGACACACATTTCGGGGACAGCATACGTATTTCTCATGGCATCCTTTCATTCATGCAATGACATCTTACCCCTTTCTGACGGACCCCTTTGAAGAAATACGTATGCTGTCCCCGAAATGTGTGTCCCCGAAATGGGAATACGTATGGTGTCACCGAAATGCTCTCGGCTCTTGACACTGTCGGCCCGGGTCATGTAATCGCTGATAATGACTGGGAGGTTGAACCCTGTGCGTTCATGGAGATCCGCCGCATCCCTTGTGCTCGTTCTTGCGGCGAGCCTTGCCCTGCTGCTGCCCCTGAACCTGTTCACCCCTCCCAGGGACAGCGAGGTCTGGCTCTTCCAGAGCATCAGCGAAATGCAGGACCAGCAGCGCCATCTGCCCCTGCTCAACGGGGAACTCCTCAAGGGCCGGAATCCCCTGACGCTGACAGCCCTGGCCCTCATCCCGGCCAGCGACATAACCTCCCCCAGGCTGGTCTCCTGCACGCTGGGATGCATCTTCATCGTCTTTGTCTTCGCCTACACCCTGGCCCTCTTCGACCTGAAAAGCGCCCTGGCAGCATCTGTCGTGACGCTGACCAGCCTCGGCTACCTTGCCCTGTTCGGCACGCTCAACCTCACCGCCCTGCCCGTCACCCTTGCTGCGACGGCCTTCGGCCTGTTCTCGCTGGCCTACCTGGGAAAGCTGCATGACGCCTGGTACGTGGTCTCCTATGTGCTGGCCGCGGCCGGGGCCGTGACCGGGGGCTACTTCATGCTGATGTTCTTCGTCGCTGCAGCCCTGCTCCTGGTCCTCCTGGACCTCGCGCCCTCGCAGTTCTTCTCCATACACCTCGCCTCCGGTGCAGCCATCGTCGCATGCGCCCTGCTCGCGTATTATGCAGGGTACCGCATCCTCGCAGGCCCCGGAATCACTGCCGGGGTGCTTTCGAAGGGAGACCACCTGGGGTTTTTCAGGGGGCTCTTCGCCGCGGTCGTTTACACCGCCCCCTGGATCTTCCTGGTGATTCCGGCCCTGCTGCACGGCGGGGGCCCATCGGACAGGGAGGCCTGGCGGAAGCTCCTGCCGCTGCGGATCGCCTGCACGGTCGTCCTGGCCATGCTGTGGTTCTCGTCGAAGAGTCTTCCCCAGCATGCAGTGCTCCTGGCCCCCTTTGCAGCCCCGCTCATCGGGGCGTGGATCGCCCACGGCATGTGGCCGGAGCAGCGACGGAGCGCCCTGGCCGCATGGATGATGGCCCTGGCGGGCATCAGCGTGTTCACGATCGCGGTCGTCATCCTGGCCCTGCCCATGATCAGGGGGGCCTCCATACACGCGGGGCAGGTCATCGCGGTGGCTGCCTTTGTCCCGGCGGCGCTGGCCTTCGTCTTCTTCGTGCCGAGGCGCATGCTCCCGGCACAGTTCGTCCTTACCGCGGCATGTGCCGCCTGCATCGTATGGTTCATGGCGTTCACGGGCCCCGAAGGCCAGTGGGACGAGAAGATCGCTTACATGGAAGGCCTCTCCGGCCATGAGCCCCTGGTAGTCTACGAGGATGACGTCACCATGCGGGGTTACCTGAGCGCCGTGACGGCCAGGCCCATGGTGATCGGCAGGGATGCCGTACCCATGAAACAACCGGCGTTCCTCGCGGTGAGCACCCCGGACCTGGATGCCCTCACCGATGAGCTCAAGGAGCGGATGAGCTCCGTGGTTCTGGATACCTACCGGGCGGAAAGCACCTATGCCCTCATGATGATCTCGCCCAGGCGGAAGGCGGACTGATCTACTTCCCGGTCTTTCCCAGCCGCTCCTCGAGGGCCTTGAGCAGCCTGGCCAGCTTGACCTTGGCGTCCCCTTCCTCGAGCCTGTCATACAGGTCCGAGTAGAGCTCGTAGGCCTTGGGCATGTCCCTCATGCTGGTGTAGACACCGGCCAGCTCGGACAGCTTGAACGGGTCTTCCCTGAGGCCCGGCTCGGCCATGGCGAGGTATTTTCTCGCCTCATCCTTCCTGCCGGTCTTCCAGGCCGCATAGCCGAGGCGGTAGTACATCGCGTTCCTGTGGGAGGGGCTGCCCGTGATGCCCTCACGGTGGAGACCGCTGTAGACCTCGTAGGCCTTGGCATAATCGCCCTTTTCCCAGTAGGCATAGGCGAGGCCCATCCTTGCCTCGTGAAGGTCGGGCTTGAGCTTGAGGGCCTGGAGGTAGTTGTTGACGGCATTGTCGTACTGCCCCATCATGATCTGGGTCAGCGCCAGGTTGCTGATGGCGAGATAATCGTAGGGCAGCGCCTTGATGGCCTCGATGGCCAGCCTCTGGGCATCGGCATACCTGCCCTGCTTGATGTAGATGGCGGCCAGGTTTACATTGGCCGGGCTCGAGGTGGGGTATTTGGCCAGGGTGTCCTCCCAGAGGGTCTGGCTGTTCTGCCAGACATCGTTCTGCCGGAAGGTCATGTGGGCATAGAAGAGCGTGATGAAACAGAAAAGCCCTATGGCCAGTGCCATGAAGAATCTCGGGGACAGTATACCTATTTGAACCTTCGCATGCCACAGCCTGTTCAGCAGGTACCCCAGCAGGACGCACCAGCTCAGGGACGGCAGCAGGGCATACCGGTCGGTCATGACCTGGGAGATGGGGTAGATGTGGGAAACGGGCAGGAGGAACACATAGTACCAGGCCACAAAGAAACTGTAGAGATAGCGCTTCTTCATGAACGCCGCCACGGCGCTGGCGACGAGCAGCACGTTCAGGCCCGCGTAGAGCCACGGCTGCCACATATGGGGATCCGTGAAGAGCCTTATGGGGTAGTCGGCGGAGTAGTTGATGTTGAACCCGATGAGCCCGATGTAGCTGATGAGGATCTGGGATACGGCCAGCAGATTCGTCCAGAAGCTCCCTCCGTGATGGGGCTTGATGCCGCCGGTGAAATGCATCATGCCCACCAGCCGCACGATCATGGGGACAACCACGATGAGAATAGGCAGGTACAGGGCCAGGCGCTTCTTCCAGAATGACGGCTCCTTCAGCCTAGCCTGCAGGGCGATGTCGAGCACGAACAGGGCGCCGGGAATGACCAGTGCCGTGGGCTTGGAGAGGATGGCGAGCAGGAGGGCCAGCGCGCTGAGAACATAGTACTTCCACGACACGAGCCTCGCCTGGAGGAACGCCCACAGGGACACGAAGGTGAAGATGCCGAGCAGCGGCTCCTTCCGTGCGAAGAGCCACGCCACGCTCTCCACGTGCACCGGGTGGACGGCATAGAGCACGCTGGCCATGGCGGCCCAGATGTAGCAATCGTCCTCGTCATCGTGGAAGGCGGCCAGGAGCCGGCGCAGAAAGGCATAGCAGGCGACGATCATGAGCAGGTAGAGGACCATGCTCTGGATGTGCATGCCGAGGACCGCCCGATCTCCCCAGAGACCGAAGTCGATCATGTAGGAAAGGTCGCGCAGGGGCTGGTAGGTGGAGCCGGAATGGAAGGTGAGCACCTCCTTCACATGGTCCCAGGTGAAGCCGTAGTAGGTGCTCCTGGTGAAGAGGACCGGGTCGTCCCAGTTGGTGGCGCTGTTGTCCAGCGTGTTGAAATAGAGCGCAACGACCATGACGGCAAGAAGGATGTTGATGATGAGCGGCGAACGGATCCTTTCAGTCATGAGCTCTCCCTTTCATGGCAGACATGGAAAAACCAGGCCGGACGACAGCCCTCCCCTGCAAAATGAGGATCTCTATGCCATGCGCGGCTCTGCCCCGGGAACCGCCTGTGCCGAGAGGATTCCGGATGCAGGGCCGGTCTTTTCCATGGACTGACACATATCATCCCTTCCCGGGCCTCACAAGAAGGAAAACTCGCAGGGAAGGGCTGCCGGAGGCGGCGGTCTGGGGACAGTATACGAAATTGGGGGACAGTATACATATTTCGCAAATCATCCCATTACACATGGTGTCCCCGCAACGATCGATATACATATACTGTCCCCGAATTTAAATCATGCCATTACGCATGGTATCCCCAAAACGATCGAAATACGTATACTGTCCCCGAATTTCGCCGTCCCCGAATTTCGCCCCCGAATTTCATGCCGAGTTTGCAAGCATCTCACGCCGGCCGAATCTGTACTTTTTCTGCCATGCCTGTTATCATCCCTGTCCATTCAATGATGAGGAGGCTGCCATGCCGGTTGCGTCGAAGATGCTCGACTTCATGGAGAAGTCATCGTGGATCCGCAAGATGTTCGAGGAGGGTGCGAGGCTCAAGGCCATCCACGGCTCAGACAGGGTCTACGACTTCAGCCTGGGCAACCCCGACGTCCCGCCGCCTGAACGCGTCCTGATGCGCATGGCCGCACTGGCCGGATCCATGTTCCACGGCTACATGGCCAATGCGGGCTACCCGGATGTGCGCTCCGCCATCGCCGCACACCTCTCGCCAGTCTATGGGGTTCCTCTCACCGCTGACGAGATCGTCATGTCATGCGGCGCAGGCGGCGCCATGAACGTGGTGCTCAAGGCCCTGCTCAACCCGGGGGACGAGGTCATCGCGCTGGCCCCCTATTTCGTGGAATACGGCTTCTATGCGGACAACCACGGCGGCAAGCTGGTGGTGGCGAACTGCGGCTCGGACTTCCTCCCGGACATGCAGGCCATCGCAGGCAGGATCACCCCCCGCACCAAGGCCATCATCATCAACTCGCCCAACAACCCCACGGGCAGGGTCTACCCTGAGGAGGTCCTGCAGGCCCTCGGCAACCTTCTCAAGGACCATGCCGACGTGACGGTCATCTCGGACGAGCCCTACCGGGCCATCGTGTACGACAACCGCGCCGTGCCCTCGGTGCTCAGGCACATCCCCAATTCCGTGGTGGTGACATCGGCTTCCAAGGAGCTGTCGCTGGCCGGTGAACGCATCGGCTACATCGCGGTGAATCCCGGCATCGACAGGAAGAGCGAGCTCATCAACGCGATGATCCTGGCCACCCGCATCCTGGGCTTCGTGAACGCCCCGGCGCTCATGCAGAAGGTCCTTGCCGAATGCCTGAACGACCGCGTGGACGTACAGATCTACCGTGCCCGCCGGGACGTTATGTGCGCGGTCTTCGACAGGGCGGGCCTCACCTACGTGCCGCCCGAGGGGGCCTTCTACCTGTTCGTGAAATCCCCCCTTCAAGACGAGGTGGCCTTCTGCACCCTCCTGCTGGAAGAGCGCGTGCTCGCCGTGCCGGGCAGGGGCTTCGGCTGGCCCGGCTGGGTACGTTTCACCTACTGTGTTGACGAGTCCATCATCGCCGCAGCGGGCCCGGGTATAGTCAGGGCCGTCGAGAAGTGCGGTGCATAGTCCGGCCGGATAACCCTGCCCGCGGTTGAGTGAATGCTAGAACGGCACGTCGTCGAACTCGGGCGATCCGGGCATGCCGTTGCCCGCTGGGAGATCGCCGCCCTCGTCACCGGTGAGCGACCGGTCCCCGCCGCCGCCCTCCATGGCGCTCAGAATCTGCATGGCGTTGGCCACGATCTCGGTGGTGTAGCGCTTGTTGCCGTCGCGGTCATCCCACGAACGGGTCTGGAGCCTTCCCTCGATGTAAACCTGCTTTCCCTTGTTCAGCAGCTTGGCGCAGTTCTCAGCCAGCTTGCCCCAGGTGACGATGCGGTGCCATTCGGTGCGTTCCTGGCGCTCCCCGCTCTGATCCGTCCAGTTCTCGTTGGTGGCCAGGCTGAAGCTGGTGACCGCCCTGCCCCCCTGAGTGAAACGCATCTCAGGGTCCTTTCCGAGCCTCCCGATCAAAATGACCTTGTTCACTGATCCTGCCATACTGACCTCCTCTCAATATATGTTCACTGAATAAAAGTCTTTGTCATGAAGAGGCATTGACACTGTAAGGAGGTGATCGATCATACGCATTTTATCCAGCATTGACGGATACTACCTTATCTCTGTCCGATACTCAATACACCATATAAGGTGCTTGCCTTCTTATTATCGCATTTGATATATTTCGAAAATAAGACGCACCGCTATTATCGCGGCCGAACATGAGAGGGAGGGGACCATGGCGATACCACCGAAGAGTCCCGGACATACCGTGAAGATCAAACAGGGCGTCACTGCCTTTGTCCCCGACCCGCTGCCGCCCAAGCTGACCTGGACCCCTTCCCTGCTGCGCTCCCTGTCCGAGGCGGACCGGCTCATCGGGTGGCTGGCAGGCGAAGGGGGCCGCCTGGCCAACCCCCACCTGCTCATGCGCCCCTTCCTCACCCGCGAGGCCGTGCTGTCAAGCCGCATCGAGGGGACCCAGGCCACCCTGGGCGAAATCCTGGCCGCCGATGCAGGCGCAGCAGTGGAGCGCAGTCCCGGCGACCTCAGGGAGGTGGCCAACTACGTGGCCGCCCTGGACCACGGCATCGGGCGGCTCAAGGAGCTGGGCCTGTCGACACCTCTGATCCTGGAGCTCCACGAGCGGCTCCTGCATGACGTGCGGGGCAATCACGCCACGCCGGGCGAGTTCCGCAGGATGCAGAACTGGATCGGTCCGCCCGGCTGCTCCATGGCCGACGCCACCTACGTGCCGCCGCCGCCCGAGGAGCTGCCCGAGTGCATGGCCGGCCTGGAGGCCTTTCTCCAGGACACGGGCCTGCCCCCGCTGGTGCAGATCGCCCTGGCCCACTACCAGTTCGAGGCCATCCACCCCTTCATCGACGGCAACGGCCGCGTGGGAAGGCTCCTCATCACGCTGTTCCTCGTGGAGCGCGGCGTCCTGCCCACGCCCATGCTCTACCTGAGCGCCTTTTTCGAGGCCACTCGCGATCACTACTACGCAAGCCTGCGAAGGGTCAGCCGGCAGGGCGACTGGGAGGCATGGCTCACCTACTTCTTCAACGGCGTGGCCCGCCAGGCAGAGGATGCCCTGGGCCGGGCCGAGACCATCAACGACCTCCTGGCGCTGTGGCGCACACGCGTGGCCGGCATCCCCTCCAAGGTGCTGCCAAGGGCCCTGGACCTCCTGGCAGCCAACCCGTACATCACGGCCAAGAAGCTCTCCACGGACCTGGGCATCGCCTTCACCACGGCCCAGCGGGCCATCGAAAAGCTGCAGGAGCTGGGCATCGTCAGGGAGACATCGCAGACCAGGCGCGACCGCGTATACTGCGCCCGGGGCATCCTCGATGTGCTGGAGCAGCCCGCCCGGCTGGTGCCGGGGAGGTGATCCTTCCCTGGTTTGCCATTCTGACAACCGGGTGTTCTCAAACGATGGCCTGATTGACAGAATGTACCCCTGCCGGGCCTCTTCCCGGGGCAAAGTGTCAGATTGTCAAACCCAGGGGTTTCTGGAAATTTAAACCTGCATGATTTCAATGGGTTATCTGCAGGCCAATCCTGGCACGCCCCTTGCCTTATAAAGAGCAGAAAGAAAAAACAAACCCCAGGAGGGCAAGACAATGATGACT
>JALOOZ010000168.1 GCA_025454155.1 Thermodesulfobacteriota bacterium | reverse complement strand
CTGCCGGGATGCACTGCGGTCGATGAGGAGCAGGAGATCGATGTCCGAGAAGGGGCAGAGCTCCCTCCTGCCGTAACCTCCCACCGCGACCATGCACCACTGGAGCCGGTCATGGCCGGCAAGACCGCGGGTCAGCCCGATGACGGTCCGGTCCGTGCGGTCGGAAAGCTCACTGCTGAGAGTTCTTCCATCCATGGTTCGAGGAGACCTCTTAAACGGCCCCTTCGCCGGACTCACCGGTGCGGATCCGTATCACGTCGTCAATGGGCATGATGAATATCTTGCCGTCGCCGATCTTTCCCGTGCATGCGGTCTTCATGATGGTTTCCACCGCCTTGTCCACAAGACCTGACGGTACGACGAGTTCCAGCTTGATCTTGGGGATCAGGTCCACGTTGTATTCCGCCCCCCGGTAGATCTCTTTGTGTCCTTTCTGACGGCCGTGCCCCTTCACCTCGGTGATGGTCATGCCGCTGATGCCCATGGACTGGAGTTCGTTTTTCACATCTTCCATTTTGAAGGGTTTGATGATTGCCTCTATCTTTTTCATCTTATTTCCTCTCCGTATGGTGTTCGAAATGATTCCCCTGCACCTATCTCAGGTAGTAACCCGCCTCGCCGTGCATGCTCTGATCCAGGCCCTGTACCTCTTCGTCTTCTTCGACACGCAGGCCGATGACCTTCTTTATGGCAAAGAGGATCAGGGAGGTCATGACAAAGGAGAAGACGATTGCTGTCAGGGCGCCTATGAGCTGGACGACGAACTGGTGCGGATTGCCGTAGAAGAGCCCCTGCGCATTGACCGATGCGAAAAGACCGGTGGCCAGCGCCCCCCACAGGCCTCCGACACCGTGGACCCCCACCACGTCCAGAGAGTCGTCATAGCCCATCCTCTCCTTGGCGAGGATGGCGAAATAGCAGAGCATGCCGGCCACGAAACCGATAAGCATGGCCGGAAGCGGTGTCACGAAACCCGCAGCAGGGGTGATGGCCACCAGACCAGCAACGGCTCCCGAGGCGAATCCCAGGGTCGTGGGCTTTTTCCGGATGATCTGTTCGAAAATGATCCACGACAGCGCTGCCGCGGCAGTGGCGACGTGGGTTGTGAAGAAGGCGAGGCCCGCCACCCCGTTGGCCGCCACGGCGCTGCCCGCGTTGAATCCGAACCATCCGAACCAGAGCAGGCCCGCACCGAGCATGGTCAGGGTGAGGTTGTTGGGATAGAAGGGCTCCTGGCGGAATCCGCTCCTTTTCCCTATGATGAGCGCCGCGGCAAGGGCCGCCACGCCGGAGTTGATATGGATGACCGTTCCGCCTGCAAAATCCAGCGCACCCATCCTGCCCAGCCATCCTCCGCCCCACACCCAGTGGCAGACAGGGAAGTAAACCAGCGTGGTCCAGCAGATGGTGAAGACCACGAAGGCAGAAAACTTCATGCGTTCTGCAAAGGCGCCCGTGATGAGGGCAGGGGTTATGATGGCGAACATGAGCTGGAAGGCTGAAAATACCAGATGAGGGATCTTGTCGGAATAGGGCCCCGGGTCCATGCCGACCCCGGCCAATCCCGCCCAGTCAAGGGAGCCGATGAAGCCTTTGACGTCCGGGCCGAAGGCCAGGCTGTATCCGTACATCACCCAGAGCACGGAAACGATGCCCAGGCACATGAAGCTGTGCATCATGGTGCCGAGCACGTTTTTGGCACGCACCATGCCGCCGTAAAAGAGCCCAAGGCCGGGGGTCATGAGCATGACGAGAGCTGTTGCCACAAGCATCCATGCTGTATCTCCTGAACTTACCATATATATCCTCCTCGCCTGTTCTCAGTGAACGCAGGAGAGCAAGGTCGGTGCCAGAGATGCTTGAAATGCATAACATCCAGATAATATACATGATAAGGGTGTTCTCTAGGGTCATTATCGATACAATATTGTTATTAACGAGAATATTGGCACTATATTGATAAAAATAACTTGAAATGTCTCAAATATGTGTTATATGTAGCTCTGAAAATGACGATAGCATGCATACACCAGGAGGGAACGAGTGAAACCTTTCAGTTACGACGACCTTCAGGTTCTCCATGACATAGCCAGGATCATCGCCTCAACGCAGGACCTGCGCTCACAGCTCGAAAACGTCCTTCAGGTCCTCAGCTCCAACACCGGCATGAACCGCGGCATGATATCGATCCTTGACCGGGATTCCGGTGTGGCCATCCTCGACGTTGCCCATGGGGTCGACATCGATGGACTGGACATCACCTACTTGCCCGGCGAGGGGATCACGGGACAGGTGGCCCAGACAGGCAAACCCATGGTGGTCACCAACATCGGCAAGGACAAGCAGTTCCTCGACCGCACCGGTGCCAGGAAAAAGCTGAACCAGTGCGAGCTCGCCTTCCTCTGTGTACCCATCATCTATGACGACAAGGTCGTGGGCGTCCTCTCGGCGGACAAGGTCGCTCAGGAGGTCGACAGCCAGAAATATGAGCTGCAGCTCCTGGAAGAGGTTGCCGAACTCATCGCCAAGGCTGTGCACATGCGGGCCATAGAGGAGGAAAACCGGAGGCTCCGGAACATCATCGGCAGGAACCAGCGCCCCTCAGACGAGATCATAGGAAACTCCAAGACCATGAAGGAGGTCTTCGGCCTCGTATCCCAGGTGGCGGATTCCGGCACCACCGTTCTCATTCACGGCGAGACGGGCACGGGCAAGGAGCTCGTAGCTCGGGCCATCCACAGGAACAGCCCTCGGGTGAACGGTCCCTTTGTGGAGGTGAACTGTGCCGCCATGCCCGACACCCTCATCGAAAGCGAACTTTTCGGTCATGAGAGGGGCGCCTTCACAGGTGCCAACCAGAAGCGCAGGGGGCGTTTCGAGGAGGCCACCGGCGGCACCATCTTCCTCGACGAGGTCGGCGAGCTTTCTTCCATGGCCCAGGCAAAGCTCCTGCGTGTCATCCAGGAGCGGCAGTTCCAGCCCCTGGGATCCAACAGCATGGTCAAGGTGAATGTTCGGATCATAACCGCCACCAACAGGGACCTCGACCAGGATGTGGCCTCTGGAAAGTTCAGGGCTGATCTGTACTACCGCCTCAACGTGTTTCCGCTCTACATGCCCCCGCTGCGAGAACGTGGAGGGGACATCCTCCTGCTTGCGGATTATTTTGTGGAAAAGTATGCCAAGCTGGTCAAGAAGACCGTCAAGCGCATCTCCACCCCGGCAATCGATCTCCTTCTGGCATACCACTGGCCGGGGAATGTCCGCGAGCTGGAGAACTGCATTGAGCGGGCCGTGCTCCTGGCCGGCGGCGACACCATCGAAAGCATCCATCTGCCCCCGTCGCTCCAGATGAAGACCGTTGCTCCGGAAAGAAAACATCACGGCAAGCTCGAGAGCCTAGTGAACACCTATGAGCGCTCGCTGATCATCGATGCCATGAAGGATGCCAAGGGCAATCAGAGCCAGGCTGCCAGGCTCCTGGGTACAACCAAGCGCATCGTCCAGTACAAGGTGGAGAAGTACGCCGTGGATGCGAAAAGGTTCAAGGCTAAAAAAGCTTGAAGGGCAGGCCTGGAGGCCGGGTTCTGATGAAACAATAATGTGCCTAAACGGCCCTCCAGCACAAGAATGAATCGTTCGACCGGTCCATCCACTGAAGTGCAGCCTTCGGATATCGATCCGTTCCGTCTTGATCAACTCCCCGTTATTCCTCCCCCAATAGGTAACCACGTGACTTTTTCGTTGAACCGGTTGTCAGTCTGGCACGCTTCTGGCTTTTAAGACACTGACAGAACCAGATGCAGGAGGATCGAACGTGTGCCGTTTGTTCGCAGTTACCAGTGATGAGCCCCTGTCGCCCATGGTGGCTCTCCGCGCCCTGGACGTCATGAAGGAGGGTCACGACGGCTCCGGAGTTGGACTTCTCATGACAGACCTGGGGGGAGACCTGGAGCAGTTCAAGGGTTCCCCGATCCTGTCCGGGATCTTCTCCCAGGAGGGGATAAAGAAGCTGGACCGGTACATGATGGAGATAGGCCTGCTCACCAAGTTCAAGCTGTCCATACGGCCATCACGGAAACCTCCGGAAGGCACGCCCAAACGAGACGTCTACCTCATCCGGGTCTATGAATATCCCTACGAGTGGGAAGGCCTTTCGGAAGGAGAGATAGCTGGCAGGCTCATGCAGATCCGTGTGGACCTGAGGAGGATGGGCGAGGAAGACCAGTCCATGATGGTCTTTTCCTTCTGGCCGGACACGATCATGATCAAGGAGGTTGGCGACCCCATGGAGGTGGCGGACTACCTGGGACTCGACCGTCAGGAGCTCAAGGCCAGGATACTGTTTGCCCAGGGACGCCAGAACACGAATTACGCCATCACACTCTACGCGTGCCATCCCTTCTTCATCCAGGGATATGCCACCATGACCAACGGCGAAAACACCGCCTTCATCCCGAACAAGGAATACCTCCTGTCCCGGGGATACCCGGGGTACATGGGATACCAGTCGGATTCCGAGGTGTTCACGCATATCCTTCATTATGCCCGGAGCATTCTGGGCCTCGGCCTGGAGGAGTACAAGCACATCATCACGCCGCTCAAGGACGAGGAGCTCCTGCGCCACCCCGATGCATCCTTCCTTCGCCGCCTGAAGCATTCCTGCAGATTCCTCACCGTGGACGGACCCAACTGCGTCATCGGGTGCCTGCCCGACAAGACCCTGTTCATGGTCCAGGACAGCAAGAAGCTCCGCCCCGGCGTGGTGGGGGGGAAGCCCGGCATGTTCGCCTTTTCTTCCGAGATGTGCGGTCTGGACGAGGCCATACCCGACCGCGACAGGAAACTGGAGTGCCAGCCCATGAAGTACGACGTGGCCTCCGTAGATGCCTCAAGGGAGTTGATAAGGAAATGGAACCAGTGGGAACCCTTCACCCTTCCTCATTGAGCGCCAGGGATCTGCCCTGGCGTATCTTCTGGGACCAGGAGAAGTGCACTCTGTGCGGCAGGTGCACCGCCGCCTGTCCGGTGCGCGCCATCGAGCTGGGTGTCCACCGCAAGAGAGCCCTGAACATCTCCATGGGGCTGGGCGACAAACCCTCCAATGTCTACCAGGTCTACCACGGCATAGACCAGGTCTGTGATCCATCCAGGGCATGCATCGGATGCGGACTCTGCACCCAGGTCTGTCCCAACGGCGCCGTCCTCGCGACCAGGAGCGAAGAGAACGACAAGCTCAGGTTCCACGCCAATATAGGCGGAGAGCCCAGGAGAAGGGGCGGCAGAAGGAACGACCCGTACAGCATCCTGGACCGCATCAAGTTCATCAGGATATCCATGCTGACGGACCCCGCCCTGGATGCCGGCCGCCATGATTTCGAGCTGAGGACCCTGCTGGGCCGGATACTGCCGCCTGAGGACCTCATGAAGGCTTCGCGGGAGAATATATGGATACCCCCTGTCCGCGAGATCTATCCGCTCATGGTCGGCGGCATGTCCTTCGGGGCTCTGTCGCCCACCATGTGGGAGGGGCTCCAGATGGGGGTCGCCTATCTGAACGAAGAGCTGGGCATGCCGGTGAGGATGTGCACCGGGGAGGGCGGGTGTCCTCCGCGGCTGCTGAGATCGAGATTCCTCAAG
>JALOOZ010000028.1 GCA_025454155.1 Thermodesulfobacteriota bacterium | reverse complement strand
TTGCCGGAGCCAGGCTTGCCCTGAGCAAGAAGTTCAGCGCCAGCCGGTTCTGGGACGAGATCTATCAATCGGGGGCAACCATCTTCAACACCATCGGTGCCATGATCCCCATTCTCCTCAAGCAGCCGGTTCACCCCCATGAAAGAGACCACAAGGTCAGCCTCGTCATCTCGGCAGGGTGCCTGGCGGACATGTGGGTGCCCTTCGAGACCAGGTTTGGCGTCACGCTCTGGGAGGCCTATGGCGCCATAGACGGGTCAGGGACCATCATGAACCTGGGGAACGCCCCCAAGGGCTCCGTGGGGTCGTCCCTCATCTCGGAGATCAGGCTCGTGGACGAGGCAGGCAATGACGTCCCCACCGGAGAGGCAGGAGAGCTCCTGTTCAAGGTGAACCCAGACAAGAAAAGCACGGTGGAATACTACAAGAACACCGAGGCCACCCAGACGAAGACCAAGGGCGAATGGGAGCATACCGGGGATTATCTGTATCAGGACGACAAGGGCTTCCTGTATTTCGTTGGACGGAAGACGGATTCCATGAGGAGGCGCGGGGAGAACGTGTCGGCCTATGAGGTGGAGAAAGTCATCCTCAAGAACTCCAAGGTCCAGGAGTGCGCGGTGTACGGCGTTCCGTCGGAGCTGACGGAAGACGAGATCATGGCATCGATTACCATCGTGAACGGCGAGCAGCTGTCTGCCAAGGAACTGTGGGGATTCCTGCAGGACAAGCTGGCCAGGTACGCGGTCCCCAGGTACATCAGAATAGTCGATGACTTCCCGAGGACCGAAACTTTCCGTATCAAGAAGCACGAACTGAAGGCACTCGGCGTCACCCCGGACACGTTCGATGCGGATGGGTTCTGAAGGTCTCAAAAGCAGATCCATTGAGTCGCTCTGTCATCCGAAGTCGATAGCCCTCATAGGGGCTTCGAAGAACAGGGAAAAGATCGGCAATACCATCCTCCGTTATCTGAAGGCATGGCAGGGGACGCTCTTTCTCGTGAACCCGCAGGAGCGGGAAATTGACGGCAATGACGTCCATGCCGACGTGGCGGATCTCCCCGATTCCGTAGAGCTGGCCATAATATCGCTCGAGGCGCACAGGGCAGTGGAGGCGGCAAAGAAGTGTGCTGAGAAACACGTTCAGTCGCTCATCATCCTGGCAGGAGGATTTTCCGAATCCGATGCGGAAGGCATCCGTCTCGAGGAGGAACTGGTGCGGCATGTGCTGTCAAAGGGGACAAGGATCCTCGGCCCGAACACGCTTGGACTTTTTATCCCGGGCACGGGACTTGATACCATCTTTGTGGAGCATGGTGACAAGATGTTCGAACAGCCTGGAGAAGTGGCATTCATCACCCAGAGCGGTTCGGTGGGTGTAGAGGCCCTGGGGGTTTCCGGCGTCATCGGGTGGGGTTTGCGTGCGTTTGTCGGACTGGGAAATCGGATAGACATAGGTGAAAACGAACTCATCGAATATTTTGCCCACGATGAAAGGACTAAGTGCATAGCTGTCTATCTGGAGACGTTCCAGCACCCAAGAGAGTTTGTGGAACTCTGTAGAACGATAACACCCCGCAAACCCGTGGTCGTTCTGAAGGCGGGCAGGTCGGAGATCGCCCGGACGGCCATCGCATCCCACACGGGGAAGATGGCATCCCCTGCCGATGTCTTCTGCAGCGCCGGGAAACAGGCCGGCATCCTCCTTCCCAGGAATGAGGAGCAGCTGACCGATTATGCCAAGATCCTTTCGTGCGAACCGCCCGCATTTGACGCCAGCGTCGCTGTGGTGACCTTTGCCGGCGGATATGGTATCATCACCCTCGATCTGATCTCCGAGACGGATTTTCTCAAGGTCGCCCGTCTGTCTGGTGAGACTGTTTCAAGGATAAAGAGGAAGACCCTGCGTTTCGCTTCGCTGAACAATCCTGTCGACCTGACCGCTTCTGCGGATCAGGTGATGATGGCCGACACGCTTGATGCCCTCGAGGAAGACCCCGCTGTGGGGATCATCTTCTGCATCGCCTTTTTCGCGCCCCCCAAGATAGGGCGGGGACTGGTCGATATTCTGGCCGAACACCGCAGGAAAACGAAAAAGCCCCTTGTCGTCTATGTCGCCTATGGTCCCTTTACCGATGAGATGGCCTATACGCTGTATCAGAAAGGTGTCGCGGCCTTCACATCACTGAGCAGGGCCGTGCGGGCAATGGATGCACTGGCACAGAGGGGACATTACCTGAAACGGTCGGGAGTTGTTTGAAGGCCGGGCTGTACCCATGACCGGCAATGGTTCTTTTCGGGAGGGCCGAACAATGATCGAGGATCTGAAGGGATTGATGGATTCCGCACTATCGAAGGCATCTGTAACGATCTCTGTCGCCGCTGCGGATGAGAACGAGACACTCCATGCAGTCGCACATGCAGAGAGGATGGGCCTTGCACAGTCCATACTGGTGGGGAACCGGGAATGGATCGAGGTCATACTGGAGAAGCTTGGTATCCAGGCAGGCACCTTCGAGATCATCCATGAAAAGGATTCCGTGATGGCTGCCGTCCGTGCTGTCCAGGTGGTCAGGGAGGGCAGGGCAGACATCCTCATGAAGGGCGGTGTGGTAACATCGAGATTTCTCCAGGCTGCGCTCGGGACACCGGGAGGACTCAAGGGGGGGCTTTTCAGCGACGTAGAGGTCTATGAGGACGTCGGACCCCATTCCCGGCTTGTCCTAGTGAGCGACGGCGGGGTGAACATAACCCCAGGTATAAGGCAGAAGCTTGAAATTATCAGGAATGCCGTGGCGGTTGCCCATCGTCTCGGCATGAAGAGACCGAAGGTGGCCCTCCTATCGGGATCCGAAAAGGTGCACCCTGACTTCCAGTCAACCATCGATGCCGTCGCTCTGGTGAAGATGTGCCAGGATGGCGCTGTAGAAGGTTGTGTGGTCGACGGACCTTTCGCCCTGGACAATGCCATCGACATGGCCTCGGCTCGGATGAAAGGAATTGAATCGCCAGTGGCTGGCAGCGCAGATATCCTCGTCATGCCGAATCTGGAGGCGGGCAACATCTTCTGCAAGGGTCTCCAGTATTATGCTGGAAGGATGCTTATACATGTGGGTATGGGCGCAAAGGTCCCTATCCTGATTGACTCTCGTACGGCAAAGGCCCAGGAAAAGCTCCATTCCATAGCACTTGCGAAACTCATGTGCGAGGGTGCATCGATAGGCAGCGAGGTGGCCTCATGATGAAGGATAAGAACCACATCATCCGTCAGATCTCGGTCTTCATCGACAACCGGCCTGCGAGCTTGGCCGAAATGACACGCTCTCTGGCAGACAGGAACATCAACCTCCGAGCCCTTTCACTGGCAGAAACCCGCGACTTCGGCACGACACGCATCATCGTGGCTGACGTGGACACCTGCAGCGGTGTGCTCAGGGATGCAGGTTATCACTTCATCGAGACCGAAGTGCTCGCGGTCGAGGTTGCCGACAGGCCGGGCGGTATGGCAGATGTGCTCGAATGCATTGCGAACGAACACATCAGCGTGGAATACGCGTATGCCATGATTGAAAAACGCGATGGGTCGGCGGTCATCATCCTGCGGGTCGACAACATAGGGAAGGCCATAATGGCCCTGCGGAAAAGAAATATCCGGCTTCTCACCAGAGAAGACGTCGCACTGCTATGAAGATTCAGAAAAAATCAATCCGGACGTATCAGATACTGGTCATCAATCCCGGGAGCACATCTACAAAGGTTGCACTATTCAAGGGAAACAGGCCTGCCTTCTCCCGGACCATCGAGCACACCGATCAGGAGCTCTCAGGATTTACAAAGGTCCATGAACAGCTGGGCACAAGGGAAAAGGCTGTAAGGGTTTTCATGAATGATAACTGTATCACAGAGCTTGATGCGGTGGCAGGCAGGGGAGGTCTGCTCAAGCCCCTTCACGGGGGCACGTACAGGGTCAGTGATGCGATGTGCAGAGACCTCGAAGATGCACGGTATGGAGAACATGCGAGCAATCTCGGCCCCATTCTCGCGAAGCGGTTTGGTGTTGAGTTTCGTGTTCCCGCATACATCGTTGACCCGGTCACCGTTGATGAATACGAGCCCTCTTCGAGAGTTTCCGGGGTGCCCGGCATCGAGCGGAAATGTCGCACCCATGCACTGAACATCAGGGCGGTTTCACGGCGCTGCGCCAGGAAAATGGGAAAGGCCCTGGCAGACACCACATTCGTGGTTGCACATCTCGGAGGCGGAATTTCAGTGTGCGCACTCGCGGGCGGGAGGATCATCGATTCCACGGATGCCCTGCTCGGCGAGGGTCCGTTTGCCATGGAACGGGCAGGAACCCTGCCCCTGAAAGGGGTGGTGGATCTTTGCTTTGATGGAGGGTCTTCGAAAGAGCAGGTTCTGTCTCTTCTCTCAAAAAGAAGCGGATTCAAGGGGTACATAGGCACGGACCGCTTGAAGGACGTACTGGCAAGAATCAAGGCGGGCGATGAGCGGTCATGTCTGATATTTGATGCCATGGTAAGGCAGACGGTAAAATGGATAGGGGCAATGATGGCACTGGTCAAAGGGAAGGCGGATGCAGTTATTCTCACCGGGGGTATGGTGAATGCACACCTTCTCTCGGACGCGATATGCATGCACATAGAGCCTATGGCCGAGGTCAGACTCTACCCGGGAGAATTCGAGATGGAGGCCCTTGCCGAAGGTGCTCTGCGTGTCCTGCAGAACATCGAGCCCGTATTGGAGTACTGACAAATATGTATGCTGTGCTGTCTCGGAAATGAATGACTAGCTGTCCTTGATTGATGATTCTGTGATAAAAGGATAGCCACCCTCAAAGGAGTAACCATGACCGAACTGGTAACCATTGCAATCAAGAACCACGTGGCGGATGTCCGTTTCAACCGACCTGACAAATATAACGCCTTAAGCCTTGACATGATCTCGGCTATGGCAAATGCCATCAACAGGCTGGCCAAGGAAACCGCGGTGAGGGCCGTCGTGGTCTCCGGTGAAGGCAAGGGCTTCTGCGCCGGCCTGGATGTGGAGAATTTTGCAGCGATGCAGTCCAAGGAAGGCTTTCAGTTCACCAGCCTCACGGATCGATATGAGAACCGGATCACCAACATATTTCAGCATATTGCCTATGGATGGAAACAGCTCCCCATGCCGGTGATCGCCGCCATTCATGGGGTGGCGCTCGGTGGTGGCTGCCAGATCGCACTGGGTGCCGATATCCGGTTCTGTACTCCAGACGCGAAATTTTCCATCATGGAGATGAAGTGGGGATTGATCCCGGATATGAGCGCATCCCAGACCATCCGCGACCTGGTATCCATTGACGTGGCCAAGGAGCTCATCTTTACGGGAAAAATCATCACAGGCGAAGAGGCCGCGCGGCTGAAGCTGGTCACCCGGGTCTGTGAAAAGCCCCATGATGAAGCCATGATCCTGGCCACGGAGATTGCCTCCAAAAACCCGGACGCCATACGCGCGGCCAAAAAACTTTTGAACGAAGTCTGGCATGGAGATTCGGCCCGTGGATTGTCGATGGAATCGGAACTGGAGGTGACGCTCATCGGAACCCCCAACCAAATAGAGGCCGTTTCTGCAAACTTTGAAAAGCGGACGCCGACATTCAGGGATCCTGCCTGACCTAACCGGCTGCCACCGGTGCGTTCTGCCACGGAGACGGGGAGGCCCTGAACGGTAACCCCTGCCCCGGGTGTGTCAGCTCTCCTCCTTCTCCCCCGTCCCGGCCTTGTCGAAGAACTCATCGATCTTCTCTTCCAACAGGGACGACTTGTCCAGGATGCAGGCCTCCATCCGGAAGTGCGCCGCGCCCCGCATTCCCCTGACATAGCCGGTGACGAATTTCCTCATGTGCAGGACCCCGGTCCTGGACCCGTGGCAGGTGCAGAGCATGTCCAGGTGGCAGCATGATCTGCCTGCGCTCTTGGGGCAGGGGCGCGGGACCTCCGGCGAGTTCCCGGAAGATCCAGGGTCTGCCGATGGCGCCGCGGCCGATCATGACGGCGTCGGCACCGAGACCCTGGATCAGGCTCATTCCCTCGGGTGTGCGGATGTCGCCGCTTGCCACCACAGGGATCATGACCCGCTTCTTGACCTCCTGGAACACCTCCCACCTCGGCGTGCCGCGGTACATGTCGCCCCGGGTCCTGGGGTGGACTATGACGGCATTCACACCTGCGAACTCCAACGATTCCGCGAGATCCGCGGCGTTCATGCACGAGGTGTCCCAGCCGGCGCGCATCTTGACGCTCACCGGGATGGACACGGAACCGATCACGGCCTCGGTGATGCGGAGGGCCAGTCCGGGATCGGTCATGAGGGCAACACCAGAGCCCTTCGAAGCCACCTTCTTCACCGGACACCCCATGTTGATGTCGATGCCGTCAAAGCCGGAGTCCTGCAGTATCATCGCCGCTTCGGCAGCGTCCCTGGGCAAGTTGGTGGAGATCTGGGCGATGAGCGGCTCGTCAGCCGGCGGCCTGTCCAGCATGGACCGGGAGTTTTTCGAGTTGCGAATGATGCCTGCGGCGCTGATCATCTCGGTGTAGCAGAGCTCTGCCCCGTACTCCCTGCACAACATGCGCATGGGCCAGTCCGTGTAGCCCGACAGGGGCGCGAGGAAAATGCCCTGGGGGAATTCGATGCCGTATGCCTTCATGGTTCACCCGATCAGTGAGCCCTGGCTTATGGGGCTTTCCGCCAGTTCCTGCAGGACAGCCCCTCGGACGGCCCCTTTGTCCAGCGCCCAGCGTGGCTCCACCAGCTCATCTCTGTGCGGGTCTCCGGAGATGCGCTGGATCACGATGTCGCTGCGGAGGTGTCCCACGAACCGTGCCACTGCCTCGGCATATTCCCGGAGGGAGAGGGGACGGTATTCGCCGCGGCTCAGCATTTCTTCCATGGGGGTGCCTCTGATCACGTAGAGCAGGTGGATCTTGATGTCAGTGACCGGGAGGGAAGAGACCAGCTGCGCAGTATGGACATAGTCATCCATGCCCTCGCCGGGCAGGCCCAGGATGACGTGCGCGCACTGCCGCACAGGATAGCGGGCCGTCAGGTTCACGGCATCGACAAAGCCCTGGACGTCGTGGCCGCGGTTGATCCTCCGGAGCGTATCGTCGCTGGCAGACTGGAGGCCGTATTCCATCCAGACGAGGCGGTTGTCCCCATATCCGGCGATGAGAGCGAGCTTCTCCTCGTCGATGCAGTCGGGCCTGGTGCCGATGGAGAGCCCCACGATCTCCGGGAAGCCAAGCACCGTGTCATAGATGGCGCGCAGCTGCTCAGGTGGTGCGTAGGTGTTGGAAAAGGACTGGAAATAGGCGATGAACGCTTCGGCCTTGGACCGTTGTCCCATTACCCGGATCTGGCCTGCAATCTGCTCTTTGAGGCCCACACCCCGGGCGCTTGCCCCTGTTCCCGATCCCTGTGAGTTGCAGTAGATGCAGCCTCCGTGCCCGTGGACATCCCTGTGGGGACAGGTCAGGCCGGCGTCGAGGGTGATCTTCTGTACCCGTTTTCCGAATCGTTCACGCAGAAAGGCGCTGAGAGTTCTGTAGGGTGGACGTGTCATCGGCGAAAAAAGGGAAGTTGAAGCTCCCGAGCTTCAGCTCTTTCTTGAGTTCGATCATGACGTCCTGCATGGACTTGTTGACCGGGACGCCCTCTTTCCTGCGGCGTTCAATCATCTCGAACTCCTTCTCGCCCGCCAGGTAGATCCGGTCGTGCCCCGGGGCCTTGGTCGAGGACCTGATCTCGCGCATGATGGAGCCGGTGATGGCCCTGAAGATCCCGATGGGAACGAAGCTCTCGATATTGACCGCGACAAAAAAATGGCCGAGCCTGTGCGGGATGTGGCGGTCGCCTTCCATGCCGCTCAGTGCCTTTCCGAAGCTCCCACCCGAAAGCGCTGCGCAGAGGATTTCCACCATGACGTTCAGTCCGTAGCCCTTGTGGCCGCCGAGTTCTTCTCCTGCCCCGCCCAGAGGCAGCAGGGAAGCGGTGCCTTCCACGAACATCTTGAGCAGGGCCTTGCTGTCCGTGGGTTCGTTGCCGGCCAGGTCGATGGTGAGGCCCTTGGGGGTAGGCGTTCCCTCGCGGGCATAGACCTCTATCTTGCCTCGCTGGGTGGTGGAGGTGGCGATGTCGAGGAGGAAGGGATACACCTCGTCGGAGGGCGCCCCGAAGCTGATGGGATTGGTCCCGAGCACCGGCTCCACCCCATAGGTTGGGGCAACCGAGGGCCGTGCGTTGGAAAAGGCGATGCCCACCATGTTGTTGTTCACAGCCATGGAGGGGTAGTAGCCGCAGATACCGAAGTGGGTGCTGTTTCTCACCGCCACCATGCCGATATTGTGCTCTTTCGCCTTGTCGATGGCGAGCTGCATGGCGTGGGTGGCCACCAGGTGGCCCAGGCTGTCTCCTGCATCGATGACGGCGGTGTTCTCTGTTTCCTTGACCATGGTCTGGCGGCAGACCGGGCTGATGATGCCATCCTTCATGCGGTCGATGTACATCTTGAACCTGCCGATGCCGTGGGACTTGATCCCGCGCATATCGGACTCGATCAGCACATCGGCACAGATGTCAGCATCCGGTGCGGGCACACCCATGGCTATGAAGCCCTCTTTCATGAACCTTCTCAGTTCCTGGTCGTCGACGTGGATGGATTCCGGAGACATAGTGGCTTCACCTTATTCTTGAGATGCGTCGTGCTGTTTTGCGGGTTCTCTTATCAGATAGCATCCTTTTCGGAAAGGAGAAAATATGTGTGTCGATATTTCGGGGGGAAGCCCTGAACCGAGATTGCTGCAGGCTATCCCAGATACGGCTGGTATGCCTTTGCAGCCTCCACGAAGAGGTGCTGGTGCGGCATCAGGGTGAGCTGTTTTTTCCGGATGAGGAAAAAGGAGCGCAGGATCCTCATGCCGGTGAGGGGAATCCTGACCAGGAGGCCCAGATCGAGCTCCCGTCGTACGGCATGGATGGAAAGCACGGACAAACCCAGGCCCGAAATGACCGCCTCCTTGACCGCCTCGGTGGAGCCCATCTCGCTCACCACGTGGAAGTGGTCAAGCCCCTGATCGTGCATGGCATGCAGGAATCTCTCGAACACGGCGCGCGTGCCCGAACCCTTTTCCCGTACGACGAAGGGCTCACGCGCCAGATCCCGGATACTGACACCTCCAGATGAGGCCCAGGGGTGATCCGCCCTGACCACAACGATGAGCTCGTCATCCCAGATGGGTTCGCTGACAAGCCTCCTGTCCTGAACGGGGTTCCCGATGAAGCCGAGCTCTGTGTGGCCAGAGAGGACCATGTGAATCACGTTGTCCGTGTCCCCGGTCGTCACATGGACCCGGATATCCGGATGGCCTTTGCGCAGCGCGGTGAGCACGGGGGGAAGAAGATAGGTGGCAGGGATGGTGCTTGCCCCGGCAAAGATGAAGCCGGAGACCGACTCCCTCGTGAGCTCGATCTTCTCCCTTGCCTCGTCCCGCAGCCTGAGGATCCGTTTCGCATATCCATAGAGGACTGATCCCTCGGGAGTCAGGCTGATGCCTGTCCTGGTGCGGTTGATGAGGGAACAACCGGACAGGTCTTCGAGGTTCCTGATGTGCTTGCTCAGGGAGGGCTGGGTAAGCGTCATCTTCTTTGCAGCCGCTGAGAAGCTCCTCTCCTCCACCAGGCTCACCAGGGCATCCAGCTGCTGCAGGGTGATGAACTTGAAGTGGTCCATATTCATGGTCTAGCATCATACATCCCGGAGAGTCCGGCGGCAATGAAAAGATTGAATACTTTGAATTCTGATAAGGTATGAGGTATAAGGTGGAAAGGAAGGATCCACGCTGAGCCGGAAGGGTGGGGGAAGATACGGATGAACAAGAAGGTAAGGCTGACGAGCACGGTAAGCGGCGCGGGTTGAGCCTGCAAGATAGGTCCGGAGGTTCTGGACCAGGCCTTGCGCTCGATACCGGTCATGACGGATCAGAACCTGCTCGTGGGCATGGAAAAGCCCGACGATGCGGGGGTGTACCTGATCGCCCCGGATCTGGCCCTGATCCTCACGCTGGATTTCTTCACCCCCATCGTGGACGACCCGTACGACTTCGGCCAGATCGCGGTAGCCAATGCATTGAGCGACGTCTATGCCATGGGAGGAAAACCTCTGCTCGCCATGAACATCATCTGCTTCCCGGTGAAGGATCTGGACGTCTCAGTCCTTCACGAAGTACTGAGGGGCGGGACCGACAAGATGGCAGAGGCGGGCGTGCTGCTGGTGGGCGGGCACAGCGTGGAGGACAGGGAGATCAAGTACGGCCTCTCCGTAACCGGGACGGACCACCCGCACAGGGTGCTCAGGAGCACCGGCGCAAGGTCGGGAGATGCCCTCATCCTCACCAAGCCCCTTGGCACGGGCATCATAGGCACCGCCCTCAAGGGCGAGATGGCCAGCAAGATCGCCGAGGAAAAGGTCATTGTCTCCATGAAGGCCCTGAACCGGAAGGCGGCCGAGCTGATGGCCGGATTCGAGGTGCATGCCTGCACCGATGTCACCGGGTTCGGTCTCCTGGGACATGCCTGCGAGATGATAGAGGGGAGCGATGTCGGTATGACGATCACCTCATCGCAGGTGCCGGTCTTCCCGGAGGCACTGGAGTATGCCGGCATGGGGCTGATTCCTGGCGGGGCCTACAGAAACCTGGATTTCAGGAAGGGAATGGTGGACATGGCCGCAGGCATCCCCGATGATTGCATGAAGGTCCTGTATGATCCCCAGACCTCGGGCGGACTTCTCATCGCACTCGACGCGACTCATGCAAAGGATCTCTTGATGACCCTTCTTGACCATGGTGTTGGAGGCTCCGCCATTATTGGCGAGGTAACAGACGGTAATCCGGGGAGGATAGCTGTCAGGGCATGAGAAGACACATGCTTGACCGGTGCCTCTTTCTAACCGCTGGTTGTTTTTCATATGGTTTCTGGTAATATAGCCCTGCTTCTCAATCCATTCACTTCGAGGGGGAATCCGATATGAAGAAAAACCTGTTCGCTGTTGTGGTCACGATCTTCCTGGCGTTCGTGTTCGCAGGGAATGCGTTCGCTGCCGGGGACGGTTCCTGGGAGCGGGTCAAAAAGCTGGGCAAGCTCACCATCGGCATCGACGATGCCTTCCCGCCCATGGAGTTCCGCAACGAGAAGAACGAGCTCGTGGGGTTCGACATCGACGCGTCCAAGGAGCTTGCCAAGCGCCTGGGCATCAAGGTCGAGCACATCCCCACCGTGTGGGATACCGTAATCCTGTCGCTGAAATCCAAGAAGTTCGACATCGTGTGGTCCGGCATGTCCATCACGGCCGAGCGCGAGAAGGAGATCGCCTTCACCAAGCCTTACATCATGGAAAAGCAGGTCGTGGTCGTGAAGAAGGGCAACAAGAAGATCACCGGGCTCAAGGACCTCGGGGAGGCGACCACGGTGGGAGTCCAGCTCGGTTCGACCTCTGAGGAGGCCCTGGCCAAGCTGAACAAGAAGTTCAAGGAGATCAAGAAGTACGACAAGAACACGGACGCCTTCATGGACCTCAAGATCGGCAGGATCGACGCCCTGGCCGTGGACGAGCTCGTGGGCCGGTACTACCTCTCGCAGAAGCCTGGCGAGTACTCCGTCCTCAAGGAAGAGCTCCTCTCCGAGCCCATCGGTATCGGCATCAGGAAAGAGGATGCCGAGCTCAAGGACAAGATCCAGAAGGCCCTCGACGGCATGTTCAAGGACGGAACCATGAAGAAGATCTCCATCAAGTGGTTTGGGGATGACATCACGTCCTGGAAGTAACGCTCAGACGAGCCTGAGGCCCGGCGTGCATGCATGCACGCTGGGCCTGCTGTTCTTCATGCTCCTCATCCCTGCGGCCGGCGGCAGCGCCGCGGAGACGCCGGGCCAGTACGAGCTTCTGGCCCGGGCAACGCGGCTGGTCCAGCAGGATAGGCTGGATGAGGCTGTGGCGGTGTTCAGGATGGTCCCGGCACCGCTGCCGGGAGAAGAGGCCGGCATCTTCGTAAGATCCCGGATGGAGGCCGCCAAGATCCTGCTCAGCAGGAAGGATTACCAGGCAAGCTCCGGTCTCTGCCACGAGATCCTGGCACTGCTGCCGGACAACCTGGAGGCCAGGAACCTGCTGGGAGAGATCCAGTCGGCACAGACACCCAGGTGGCTCAAGTTTATCAAGGACCTGAAGATCTTTCTGCCCACCCTGGTGAAGGCCACGGGCATGACCCTGGTCCTGGTGCTCATCACCATGCTCATCTCGCCGCTGGGCGGCCTCATCATCGCACTGGGCAGGATAAGCCGCCTGCAGGTCCTCTCGGGCTTCTTCTGGTGCTACATCTGGATATTCCGCGGCACGCCGCTGCTGCTCCAGCTCTTCTTCATCTACTACGGGCTTCCGTCCATGGGCATAACCCTGGACCCGTTCCCCGCAGCGGTACTCGGCCTCGGCCTCAACTACTCGGCCTACCTGGCAGAAATCATGCGCGGGGCCATCGAGAGCATCGATGCGGGCCAGATGGAGGCAGCCAAGTCGCTCGGCATGACCTATTGGCAATCCATGCGGAGGATCATCATTCCTCAGACATACAAACGCCTGGTCCCGCCCGTGGGGAATGAGTTCATCGCCCTCATCAAGGATACGGCCCTGGTGTCCACCATCGCCATGGTGGAGCTCATGCGGGCGGCCAACCAGATATACAGCGCCACGTTCAACGTCTTTGTCCTTTTCCAGGCGGCGCTGGTGTATCTGGTGCTCACCAGCATATTCACCGTCTCCTTCAGAAAGCTGGAAGATCGGCTGGGGGTCTACGAAAACAGATGATAGACCTGCAGGGTGTACTCAAAAGATTCGGCAGTCTGACTGCGGTGGACCGTGTGGACCTGAGCATTCACGAAGGCGAACGGATCGTAATCATAGGACCGTCCGGGTCGGGGAAGACCACGCTTCTGAGGATGATCAACTTCCTGGAGACCATCGATGGCGGCAAGATTCTCATCGACGGCCGCGAAGCAGGGTACCGGCGTGACCGGAGGGGGAGACTCGTCCTGGAGAAGCAGCAGGTCATCTGCTCGCTCCGCTCGGAGATCGGCATGGTCTTTCAGCACTTCCATCTCTTCCCGCACATGACTGTCCTCCAGAATGTCATGGAAGGGCCGGTAACGGTGAAGAGACAGCCCAAGGAAGAGGCGAGGGCGATCGCGCTGGACCTCCTGGGCAAGGTCGGGCTGCTGGACAAGAGGGATGTTTACCCGGCTTTCCTGTCCGGTGGCCAGAAGCAGCGGGTGGCCATTGCCAGATCCCTGGCCATGAGGCCGAGGCTCATGCTCTTTGACGAGCCCACATCCGCCCTCGATCCGGAGCTCGTTGGGGAGGTCTTCAGCGCCATCAAGAGCCTGGCCGCAGAAGGCATGACCATGGTCATCGTGACCCACCAGATGGGATTTGCCCGGGAGATGGCCGACCGGGTGATCTTCATGGACAACGGGAGATTCATCTACGAGGGTACGCCCTCGGAGGTTTTTTCAGGGACCATGGACAACCCGCGGGTAAGAGCCTTCATGGACAAGGTTCTGTAGGTTCCTGGAAAGGAGGCGTCATGTGTGACACCTTTGCCGTCGGTCAAGCCTATACAGCAGATGGAACGAGCGTTTTTGCCAAGAACTCGGACAGGGAGCCCGATGAAGCCCATATTGTCCTTTCCCTCCCCGGGGAGGAGTATCCAGCTGGTGAACAGCTCCAGTGCACCTATGTCGCCATACCCCAGGCGCGGTTCACCCATGCGGCAGTGATCTGCAAACCCTTCTGGATCTGGGGTGCGGAGATGGGCGTAAACCGGAAAGGAGTCGTCATCGGGAACGAGGCCCTCTTCACCAAGGTCAAACCTGAGAAGAAACCTGGGCTCATCGGCATGGACCTCCTGAGGCTCGCCCTGGAGAGGGCGGGGTCGGCCGACGAGGCGGCCGAGGTAATCATCGATCTTCTGAGACAATACGGTCAGGCCGGCCCATGCGGGTATAGGGACAAGAAGTTCACGTACATGAATTCCTTTATCATCATGGACAGGGAACTCATGATCGTCCTCGAGACCTTGGGGAGGGACTATGCCCTCAGGCGCAGGAAAGACTATGCCGCGATCTCCAATGCCATCACCCTGACAACGGACTGGGAGCAGTCCTCGTTGCCTCAGGGCATGGATATGGGCTCACAGTCCGATGTCCTCATCACCTATTTTGCCGGCAGTTCATGGAGGAGGAACGCCAACGAGAAGGGAATCCTTGATGCCCGCGGCCGCTTTACGGTCCGGGATGCTTTCTCCCTCCTGAGGAGCCATGCAGGAGACCGCCCGTTTCTTGGCTTCAACAGGGATGTATGCATGCATGCAGGCGACCCCCTCATCAGAAAGAGCCAGACCACGGGCTCGATGGTGGTGGAACTCCATCCGCGTGACAGGTTCAGGATCTTTGTCACTGCGGGGTCCGCTCCGTGTCTCACGCCCTTCAAGCCATTTCTGCCGGCAGCCCCCTGGGAAGAGGCCAGCAGGGGAGGTGCTACCTACACCGATGAATCCACATGGTGGAAGCACGAAGCCATGCATGTGAACGCCCTGTTCCAGCCCCATAGCTACCAGGTATCCGTCACGCAGAGGGTGGTGTCTATGGAAGAGAAGTGGAGCAGGGACTACACCTCGCATGTCTGGGATTCCCATGAATCCTCCCTGGTGAGGCTTTCCCGCCTTGCCTTCACCCAGGCCCAGGAGGCAGACAAGGCCTTCCTGGATGAGATGGAGAACATGCATGCGAAAAGATTCAGCATGGAGGGATTCTACTGGAAACACATCGCGCACCGCACCGGCATCCCGGTCAAGGTATGAAGGGAACGATTATCCTGGACCGATCCAAGCGCCGGGCGCTGGCGTAGAAGAAAAGCAGTTATGTTCATTCCTTGCAATCCAAGGGAAACTGGTATATCCAGCAACGGAACAGCTTGGGGGCAGTATTCCATATGCTGTCCCCGAATTGAAGGGTAATGGAGCACGAAATGATCGACAGATACAGGATTATTGGTCCTCTGTACGATTTTCTAGCCATGATATTCAGCTTCGGCCAGATCGACAAGTGTAAGTGCGGCATGCATGACCGCATAAAGCCGGACATGAAAGTCCTCTTTGCAGGGGTAGGTCAGGGGATCGATGCCATTGAGGCGGCAAGCCTCGGGGCTCAGGTCACGGTGGTGGATCTGTCAGAGACCATGCTGAGAGTCTTTCAGAAGCGGATACAAGGCAGGCGCTTCATCCATCCCATTCGGGCAGTCCACTCGGACATATTCAAGTTCGATGAGTTTGAACACTTCGACATGGTCTATGCCAATTTCTTCCTGAACGTCTTTCCCCGGGATGTGGTGACCGATCTCGAGGAACACCTCGCCAGCCTTGCCCGGCCGGGCGGGTATGTCGTGGTCGGGGACTTCTCCCTTCCCACGGGAGGCCTTTTCGCGAGGTTTGTCCAGAATGTTTACTGGCGTATCGCCGATGTCCTCTTCTATGTCATGGCCAGGAACGCCCTGCACCCTGTTTACAATTATCCTGAGCATCTCCGGCAGCTGGGCCTCGAAATAGTGGAGACAAGGTATTTCAGGGTTCTCTTCGACAAGAGGTACGCTTCTATCCTGGCCAGGAAGAATGACGCCCCAGGGCGTTCAAGGAAAACCTTTTCTTTGAAGAGTGGTAAATAATTACACTCTGCAAGAAAAGGCCACAGGTACTGAAAATATCTAACTGCCTGTCATTACTTGATATGAAAATAATATTACTAGATAACACCTGTTATTGACCTGGGGGTAGTTTCGTAATTTCTGTGCGTCCTCTTGGCACAATTCATGATAGTTTCCCTGGTATGGTCAGCACCCATGCACGGAAAACCTGGCAACCGGTATTGGAATACATTCCAGATTCAATGAAAGGAAGGGAGCAATGAGAAACCCCACGACAGAACAAAGGCTTGTCTCCATCAGCAGGATCTCGGAGCCGAAGTCCCAGGTGACGATATCCCCCCTCATCATGAAAAAGATCTATTCCATCGGAAGCCTGATGAATGTCGAAGACGGCGTATCCTTTTCCATCAAGAACCCCATGAAGGATGGCGTGATCACCGGTATATCCAACATCTGCATCAACGGCCTGGAGATATCACTGGATGAGGTGCTCATGGGCTTCAACGGCACCAGGCTCAAGGCAAGCGAAATCAACACGGACAAGCCTCTCCCCTTTCCCATGGGCCAGGACATCATGTTCCACGCACGGTCCATAGCCCTTGCCAAGAACATAGATCATCAGATCACCATCTCCTGCCATACGGATCCCTACGGCATGCTGGATCTTGAAGCCAGGGATTCGGTGATCGAGACCAGGGAGACCAGAAAGAAGATCCCCTGTGACAAGCAGAACAATTATGACATGGATGTCGTCCGTCAGCGCCAGGAGTTCATAGAAGAGTACACGGGCGTCAAACTCCACCATATAGCACATCATTCCTTTGATCCCGCTGTAACCCGCGGGAATATCGAGAACTTCACCGGAGTAGCCCAGGTCCCCATGGGATTCGCCGGCCCGCTGAAGGTGAACGGCGAGCATGCAAAGGGAGATTTTCTCATTCCACTGTGCACCAGCGAAGGGACCCTGGTGGCATCCTACAACCGGGGCATGAAGATCATCAACATGTGCGGCGGCGTCACGGTGACCGTGATGGAGGACCAGATGCAGAGAGCCCCGGCCTTCGTGTTCAATTCCGCCCGCGAGGCCCGGGACTTCGTGAACTGGATCGACGAGCACATGGACGAGATCCGCAAGCAGGCCGAATCCTGCTCCAAGGTGGCCAAGCTCCTCACCATCGAGCGGTACATGGCCGGCAAATTCGTATACCTGCGCTTCAATTATTTCACCGGTGACGCTGCAGGCCAGAACATGGTGAGCATCGGCACCTTCACCGCATGCACCTGGATACTCTCCCAGGTGAATACGATCCGGCACTTCTACATGGATGCCAATGTCACCACGGACAAGAAGGCCTCCCTGATTAACACATTGAATACACGGGGAAAGAGAGTGGTCGGCGAGATCGTCATCCCAAGAGAGGTCATGATCAAGCACATGCGGACCGACCCCGAGACCCTGGACCATCTCTGCAGGGTGGGCGCCATAGGCTCATTCATATCAGGGGCCTCAAACAACGGACTCCATGCTGCCAATGCACTCGCATCGCTCTTCATGGCAACGGGTCAGGACGTGGCCAACATTGCTGAGTCCTCCACCGGGATACTGTACACGGAAGTCACCGGCGATGGAGATCTTTACGGTTCGATTACCCTCCCGTCCCTGATTGTTGCAACGTATGGAGGTGGCACCGGTCTTCCCACGCAGAGGGAATGCCTTGAGATACTCGGATGCTATGGCCAGGGTAAGGTCATGAAGTTCGCTGAGATTGTGTGCGCTGTTGTCGTTGCCGGTGAGATCTCCCTGGCGGGCGCACTGTCTTCATTGGATTGGGTCACGAGTCATGAGCGTTTCGGGAAAAACCGCTAAAGAAGGCAGACCGAAGAAGGAGAGGGGAGCATCCATGAGCAGTGTAGCACAAGCTAAACCACTGGCGGGACAGCGGAGAGAGTATGCAGGGACAAAGGTGGTATCCATCGACCTGTACCGGGCAGGAGTCAGGGGACAGGTCGACCTCTTCTCCTTTGAAGAGAGGATTTCCTACCTCAGGAAGTACGGCGACCATTGCATGTCTTTCTCCATGCTGCAGCCGGGCATGCAGTTCTTCGACATACCAGGGGTCGGTTTCATAACCTTCAGGAAGAAGTGGGGTACCCGTTTCGTATTGGCTGACCCCGTCTGTGACGTGAAGGACCGGGAGACCCTCATCCGTGAATTCCTCAAAGACGGCAAAAATACAGGGTTCGTTCAGATATCACAGCCTGTTGCCGAGTTGCTCCATGAAAAATTCGGGCTCTACTCAACACAGTTCGGCATCGAATCGGTGGTGGATCTCGCCAAGTGGGATCTGAAGGGCAAGAAGAAGCAGGTCATGCGGACGTCCATCAACCATGCCCAGAAGGAAGGTGTGGTCATCGAGGAGATCTACGATGAAGACGGATGCCACAAGCTCACCAATGAATGGCTCAAGACCCGAAAGGTCAGAAACCGTGAGGTCGTCTTCCTCATCCGACCCATGGACCAGGAATATCAGGTGGGCACGAGGAAATTCTGCGCATATCATAATGGAGAACTCGTGGGCTTCGTCTTCTTCGATCCCCTCTACAAAGACGGCCAGATCATCAGCTATGTGCCAAATATTTCCCGGTTCAGCAACAAGTTCAAGTACGGCATCTTCTACCCCCTCATGTGTCATGCCATGGAGGTATTCAAGAAAGAAGGGGTGAAATACCTCCACATGGGACTGTGCCCGACCTTTGTGGACGAGAAGGACATGCCCTGCGAGTCGAAAATCGTCAAGAAGATCGCCCGGCTGCTCTATGAATACGGGAACATGGTCTACAGCTTCAAAGGCCTCTACTTCACCAAGTCACGGTTCGAGGGGACCGAATACAAGACCTTCTGCGCCCACAGGGAATTGCTTCCCGTGAAGTCCTTCCTGACCCTGTTCAGACTGGCCAACATCATCTGACAGGATTCTTGACCATGGTGACGAACAGAGCCGCCGTCACCGAGCAGGGGCTCTGTTCCTATCCGTGCCGGTAATTTTCCCTGGACCCAGCCGGGGGCCAGGGTCTAGAATGCCGATTCCCGCTTGAAGTCCATGATCGTCCACTGATTGTTCATTGCAGCCCGGCGAAGTCTCCTGTCCGGGTTTGTTGCCACCGGAAATCCTACATCGTGCAGGAGGTCGATGTCATAGAATGAATCCGTGTAGAAATAGCTTCGGGTGAGATCAATGTTGTTTTCCGCAGACCATCTGAGGGCGTAGTGCCTTTTGCCTTTACCGTAGCACAGCGGTTTGATGAGTCTTCCCGTGATGGTGCCGTCGCTGATCTCTACCTGTGTCGTGATCATGTCGGCCACACCAAGGGCATTGGCCATCTGCCTCACGAAGAACGGGGGTGAGTTTGATATGACGACTAGGTGATGCCCTTTGGCCCGGTGGTCCTGGACCAGTTCGAGGGCTTCCTTGTAGATGGACTTCCTGATCATGGTCTCGAACCACGCGGCAGAAAAGCGTTCGAGGTCTTCAAGCTGCAACCCTGCAAGGAGAGACATGTTCCGCTCATACCATTGCTCGATGTTCAGGAGAGATAGTCTGTACAGGGCGATCTTCACGATGCCGAGGAGCAGGGAGCCCACGGGGACCATGCCCTGTTTGCGGGCAAATTGAACGGATGTGAGCCCTGCATTTTTCCAGGTGACGGTATGATCCATGTCGAAGAACGCTGCTACCTTGCCCATGAAGGTCCTCTCATGCGAAGTGCGGCAGGCCGTGGGGGGATCTCACCGTCAGGTTCTGAGCCCCTTTTCATGCAGGATACTGTCTGCCGCCTTCATGGCGGAAGAGAAGCTGATATCCCCGGAGCATCCATCGCCTCTCACCGTGTCTCCCACGAAGTACAGTCCTGGAACCGAGTCGCACACGATTTCGGGCCTGTGAGGTTTGGACTGGCGTGGTGTGAGGACATTCCCGTTCATCACTTGCATGACCAGCTTGCGCTCCCTTGTCAGGTTGGGCAGCAGGTTCGGGAAGAGATGGGAGATGGTGTCCTTGAGCCTCTTCTCGGTGGCCTTGACCACCTCGGGGTCGCCATCAAATCCCCAGGGGAGCATGATACCCCAGGTGGAGAGGTATTTCCCCTGGGGGGTGAAGCTCGGGTCCGAGTTCGTCTGGAAGCGGGCCCAAAGAGGGATGTCAACCCCCAGAATGCTGCCCTTGATGTCACTCACCGGGTAGTTGGTTATGAAATCGAAGCTCAGGCACGAACTGTTCTCGATGCTCTCACAGTATGTCAGGAAATCCTTTGAGAACGCCGCTTGGTCAATGATCTCGAAAAGAAGCGGCAAACGTGCAGCAAAGATGACCCGGTCCGTCCGGTAGACATCCCTGTCTGTACGGACACCTGCGACGCGGCCATTTTCCATGATCAGTTCGAGGGCCTTCTCTTCCAGGCTGATCCTGCCACGTGATTCGATGTGGAACTGCAGCTTGTTGAAGAGCTGGACAGAACCACCCACGGGTTCCCCTACGCTCACGCCGGCGGCGAGCATCCGCTTGATGAAATCGATCACCTCTCCTGCGCTCACCTTTGCAGGATCGGGACACATGACCGAGATGCCCAGCAGGGGCAGGACTTCCTCCACCTCCCGACTTGTGAAGGATGCCCGGTAGAATTCAATGAGAGTCCTGTCGTACCAATCCTCGGGCCTCGAGCGCTTGATCTTGATGAGGAGTCTGATCAGGGTGAGCCGGCCCATGAGTGACAGCATGGGGGTCCTGAGGTAGCCGAGAGGTCCCTCGGGTCTTTCCCACAGGCGGTTCTTGAAGATCAGCTTGGCATCGTCTGCCCTGGGCAGGAAATTGATCTCATCCCCGAGGCGCCTGAAAAGCTCTCCTGCAATTCCCTTGTCAGCGAGGCGATGGGAATGGGCTCCGTATTCCCACCGGTAACCCTCTTCGTCGCTCATGGAGCTTGCTCTCCCGCCCACGAGAAGGGACTGATCGATGACAACGACCATGAGACCTGCATGAGCGAGCAACGCTGCCGCACCCATACCGCCATAGCCCGCACCTATGATCACCGCATCAAGCATGATACCCAACCCCTTCTCGGCCAGATCGCGCGTGGTTGCCCTGATGGAATGGATCCCGGATCCTTTGTATAGCATTGAGGCCAGATTGTCCATGACTTGATGAATCATGTCGGGACATTACCTGTTGAACCTTTACACCATGAAGGGCTTCGTATTATATGGATTTCACCTGAGCATATCTGGTGACATGTTGAAGGGCTTTCCGGATGGATCAGAAGAGACCCTCGTGGGATGAATATTTCATGATGCTCGCGAAGCTCGCCGCCTCGCGTTCCACCTGCCTTTCCAGGCCGACAGGTGCGGTGGTGGTAAAGGACAAACAGGTCGTCACCACCGGCTACAACGGTTCGCTGCCTGGCCAGGCGCACTGCATGGATGAGGGCGTCTGCTTCCGCAGGACGCTCAAATGGCCCGAAGCCATGAAATACGACATGTGCCGCTCGGCCCATGCCGAGGCCAATGCCATCTCCCTTGCCGCCAAGAAGGGAATGAGCCTGGAGGGAGCCACCATATACTGTACCCTTGAACCCTGCATCACCTGTGCAAAGCTCATCGTGATGTCGGGGATCGCCAGGGTTGTCTTCGAGCACTCCTATGACTCGCCTATCCCCGACAGGGACCGGTACTGGAAGGATGTGCTTGCAGCGAGCCATACGAGCGTGGAGCAGCTTGCCATCCACAGTGAGACTGCTGCATACGCCGGCCGGTTTCTCGGCCCGGGGACATCGAAGAGGAGATTGTAGATGGTATTGGGGGCTGACAGGATAATCGACATGGTCAAGAGGGGCGTGGATGTGGAAGACCCTCTCTCCGGGCAGGTCGTCAGGAAACCGCTGATCGAACATCTCGGAGCCGACCAGATCGAAGGAATCGAAGGGACGACGGCTGATCTCAGGCTCGGGGCGGTGTACAGGCCTGTGGGGAAGGCCCGCCTCATGAGGGATACCAGGGTCACCCCGGAAATCGTCAAGCTCATGGATATTACCGAGACCCCGGACGGCGTTTTCACGATCAGGCCAGGTGATTATCTGCTCTTCCAGACCATCGAGCAGGTCAATTTACCCGGAGATCTCTTTGCATACATCAGGCCCCGTACCACCATGATCCGTTCCGGTATCCCGCTTCAGACCGCCTTCGTCTCCCCCAACTATCAGGGAAGGCTCACGGTGGGCATGAAGCACCAGGGTATGACGGAGGTGGAGATCCAGATGGGCTTCAGGATCCTGTGCATAGCCTTCTTTCCCATCGAGGGTAGGGCGGTGCCCTACCGTGGCGTCTGGCAGGGAGACAGGGTATCCACCAACGGCAAGGAGGAGAGACCGTTTTGAAGTATTTCGCAAGGGAGCTTGATCATATCGAGAGGTGGGGATATCTCAGGCGGGATCTGTTCAGGAACGAAGAACCCAGGATAAAGCTTGTGGGCATGACTGCTCCCACGGAAGAGATGGTGGCCCAGGGCATTTCGACCGAAACGCTGCCTGCCTACACGGCAAGGCAGAGCCACGAGTCCGAGGGGACCCGTGAAGATGACCTGAGGCTCAACAAGAAGCTGATTTCCTGGGGGCACCACACCTGCCTGGAGGCGGTTCAGTTCGTCTATTATGTGACGGGAATCTCCAAGTCACTGGCCGGTCAGTGGACCCGTCACCGTATCGGTATCGGGTGGACCTTTCGGTCGACCAGGTACGTCAAGGCGAATAAGAACATGTTCATCTACCCTGCACTGGAGTACATCGACTCGGAGGACCAGGTGAAGGCAGTGTATCAGGCCTACGACCGGGAACACCGGCATGCGATGGACGTATACGATGAGCTCCAGAAACTGGGGGTTCGCAACCAGGAGCTCAGGAGGCTCATGCCGGTCGGGTGGTCCACAGCAGCTTATGTGTATGTCAATGCCCGTTCACTGCGCCATTTCTTCGGTTTGCGACTGGAAAAGTCGGCTGAATGGGAGATCAGGCGGATGGCATACCTGATGTACAATGACGCCATGGACATCGCGCCCACCTTGTTTGAAGACCTCATGCACGAAGAGGCACGGAAGTAATATCAAGAACGCTTGCTGCAATCGGGTAGAGGGTGATGAAAGACCGTTTCTTGCCGGGCGAGGATGAGACCCTCGACAGCCTTTCCTGCGGTAATCTATCAATTTTACAGAAGAAAAAGGGCTACCGGTATTCCCTCGATGCATACCTTCTCGGTGCCTTTGTCGAGGAGACCCCGGGCACGGCGTGCATCGAGATCGGATCCGGTTCGGGGGTCGTGTCGATTCTTCTTGCAGCCATGAAGGGTCTCATCATGGCGGGTGTGGAGATCCAGCAAGACCTAGCCGAGATGTCCATGCGCTCGGTGGAGAAGGCGGGTCTTCAGGACAGGGTCACCATCACCTGCTGCGATATCAGGGATTTTACGAGACCCAAGGCGGATGTCATTGTGGTCAACCCCCCCTACAGACCATTGAAGGCTGGCAGGATCAATCCCGTCAGCCAGAAGGCCATCGCGCGGCATGAAATTTCCCTGGATCTGGACACGCTCCTGAAGAGATCGCATGATCTCCTCAATCCTTCAGGCAGGTTCTATATCGTATACCCGTCATGGAGACTCCCCGATCTGTTCGCCTCCATGCGGGCGAGAATGATCGAACCCAAACGCATGCGATGTGTATATACTGCGGTGAACAGGCCGTCCGAGATATGTCTGGTCTGCGGAATACACGGTGGCGGGAAGGAGCTTTCCCTGGAGAGCCCGCTGATCATCTTCAACGAGGACGGCTCTTACCACAGGACCATGGAGGCGGTATTTCAGGGCCTGTCCTTCACGAAAAAGGCATTGACCTGAATATGCCATACATGAGAAAGGAATACGCACGCTTTGGCTCTGTGAGAAAGGATCCATGATGAAAGTCGAGATTACTGAAGTCGGCGGGACGAAGAAAGAGATGAAGGTGATGATACCCAGTGAAGAGGTGAACTCCGTCACGGATGGAATCTACCGGGACATAGCCCAGGGTGTCGCCATAAAGGGTTTCCGGAAAGGGAAGGCTCCCAGGCATATCATCAAGATGTACTATCAGGAATATATCACCGGTGAGCTTTCCCGGAAGCTCGTCCGGGAGAAGTTCGAAGAGGCGGTCAAGGAGCAGAACCTCTTCGTGGTCTCCATGCCCGAGTTCGAGAATGATGAACCCAGGGAACAGGAGGACTTCACGTTTTCAGCCAAGTTCGATGTGAAGCCGGAGATAACTCCTCAAGTCTATACAGGATTTGAGTTGAAGAAGCCCAAGATAGCAGTGGAAGACAGGAATGTCGACGAGGTCATCGGCAAGCTACAGGAAACCTATGCCAGTATCAAGGATGTGGAGGATGCCACCTATCAGGCGGTTCAGGGAGATTATGTGATCCTCAGCATCACCTGCGAGGAGAACGATACGCTGAACCGTGACAAGATCACCGTGGAGGCCGGTGTACGGAGCGCATTCCCGGGGCTTGAGAAGGAGGTCCTCGGTCTGAAGACTTCCGACGAGAAGGAGGTGGACGTCACCTTCCCAGAGACCCACTTCCTGGAGGATATGAGGGGCAAGACGGCCCGTGTGAAGATCAACGTCCATGGTATAAAGCTGAGGGAACTTGCCCGGCTGGATGATGAATTCGCCAAGATGGTGCATAAGGGTGTACAGACCGTGGAGGAGCTTAAGAAAGCCATTCGAGAGGATCTCGTAAGCCGACTGGAGGCCGAAGCGCGCTCCTACATGGAGCGGCAGATCTCGGAGAAGCTCCTCGAAGCGAACACCTTTGATGTGCCCGAGTCCATGGTCAGGCTCCAGGCCATCATGATGCTTCAGGGCATGTCGCAGCGGCTCTCTGCGCAGGGTGTCAGGCTT
>JALOOZ010000167.1 GCA_025454155.1 Thermodesulfobacteriota bacterium | reverse complement strand
GCCGGGAGGTGACCCCGGCCTTTGTCCGGGGGGCCGGCCAGGCATGTCTCCTGGCGGCGAAGCTCCATGCGCGATATGCCGTACTGAAGGAGAGGAGCCCCTCATGCGGGACCCATGTTGTGTGGGTGGAGGGGAGCGTGTGCGGTGGGCGAGGGGTGACGGCGGCCATGCTGGAGGCACGGGGCGTCTGCGTCATGAACGAGCAGGGGCGCAGGACATGAGGGAGGCAAACGACGGGATCGCCCCCGTGGAAGGCTCTGACAACTCTTGACCCCCCCCTTCACTTTCCGGCGGATCGCGTTATATTAGGCCCTTGAGAGGATGTGCGCCCCTGACCGGGACAGCTGGGCGTGTCTCGGCAGCGACGGCGATTTTTTCTGGAGTATATGTATTGCGATTGCGTTATTGAAGGACCTGGGGAGGTCGGATCCCAAAACCGTCGAACAGGCCCGGGGAAGCGGGCAGGCATCACCCTTGCCGAGCTCCTGGTGGTCATCGCCATCATCGGCATCGTGGCCGCCGTGGCCCTGCCGGGTCTCGGCGCCTTTGCGTCGAGAAAGACCATCGTCCACCAGGCCGATCAGATGGGGGCACTCCTGCACCAGGCCCGTGAGCGGGCCCTCCGGCAGGGCGTCCCGTGGCGGGTGGTCTTCTCCCCGGGCCAGTCCCAGTGGGTCTGTTTCGGTGATTCCAACCGGAGCATGCAGTCCGATCCGGGAGAGCAGAGGCTCGGGCCCTTTTTTCTTGCCCGGGGCATCGTGTTCGGGTGCCGCGCCCCGGAAGGTCCGAACCGCTCCGTCATCCCCGGTGACGGCATCAGCTTCATGGCAAACCGCGTGAGCTTCTCTCCCATGGGCGGGTGCAACGCCGGGACCATCTACCTGCAGTCCCAGGACAGGAACCTTGCCCTGAGGGTTCTCCCCGCATCCGGAACGGTGCAGGTCTATGCGTATCATCAGTCGTGGAGCTTGCTCAGATGAAGAAAGGGTTCAGTCTCATAGAGGTCATGATCGCCCTGTGCATACTCATGGTCAGTGCCATGGCGTTCTTCAGGATGCACCATGCGTGTGTTCAGGCACGGGCCTACGGCGAGTGCCTCACCCGCGCCGCCGTGCTGGGCAGCTCCCGGATGATGGCGCTGGGTTCGCTGCCGGGCGCCGCACCCGAACTCAGTCCGGAGTGGCACCAGGATCCCGGCAACCCCCTCCCGGACGGCGGCATGGGGTTCTACCGGTTCTGGACCGTGCGGCAGACTCCTGCAGGCAGGGAGGCGACCGTGTATGTGGCCTGGAGCGACAGGAGGAGAGGCCGGGCCCAGAACTTCGGTTCGGAAGAGGAGATCTCTGCGGCAACGTGCCCGAAGGTCACGTTCAATGAGCTCCTGTTCGCGGCACCGTGATGATCATCATCGACCGATGATGGGGTTTCAGCAGCTTCAGCCGCCGCCCGGGCTGCCGCCGGCACCGGAGTTGCCGTCGTTGTCCGGGTTGTAATCTTCGAGGTCTTCGAGGGTCTTGGCCAGATGGCCCGTGGCCTGCTCCTGGGAGCACAGGGTGCGCTCTGCCTGGCCGGCCGCATCCAGAACCGTCTGGACGGCCGGGTCGAGGGTGAAGGCTTCGGGGGTCTGGTCGAAGATGAGGGACATGCCCGCGAGAGGGGTGACGATGGACCGGACATTCGTGGTTCCCAGAACGATGCCGCCGATGGAGAAGGTTATCCGTTCTCCGGGAGAAAAGAGGAAGGCCCCCCGGGAATCGGTCGTGCCGCTCATGGTCTGGGTCTCATAGGTGAGTCCCTCCACCGGGCTGTCGATGAACTGCCCCTGGCGCGTACCGTCGCTCTCCGAGCAGCCGGGCATGACGCACGCCGCGATCAGGATCGTACAGCACCAAGCGG
The DNA here is from genome assembly GCA_025454155.1 of Thermodesulfobacteriota bacterium. GTDB lineage: Bacteria > Desulfobacterota > Desulfomonilia > UBA1062 > UBA1062 > MWEI01. Next base: position 7,174 of record JALOOZ010000167.1, on the reverse strand, counting down.
TCAGACTCCTCATCTCCGGCACCCGGCAATGCCTGTCAGTAGACGATGACATAGTAGATCACGTAGATCCACGAGAGGATGCCATGGAAGATTGCCCAGAGGACCGACTTGTTCACCGACCAGGAGATCACCATGGCCAGCGCGGTGCCGAAGGTGATGCCCGTCTTGATGGTCTCGAATCCGTATGACATGGTCTTCTGCCTCCCCCTGTCCCTTTCTATCGTACGATGCACAGATAGTACATTCCAGCCCAAGGGGAGTCAAAGTGAATTTTCTTGCGATCGGTACCGTGTCTGTTGACAATGCTATAGACGGCAGGCAAGATTTCATGAGCGGGGCGGCTGTGATGCCGCCCCGCCCATGAACAGAGTCTATTACATCATGTCGTCCATGCCGTGGGGCATGCCGCCGGGGCCGCCGGGCATGGATTTCTTCTCCTCGGGGATCTCCGCCACCATGACCTCGGTGGTGAGCAGCAGACCTGCCACGGACGCGGCATTCTGCAGGGCGAAGCGGGTGACCTTGGTGGGGTCGATGATGCCCGCCTTGAGCAGGTCCTCGTACTCGTCGTCAGCCGCATTGAAGCCATGGCTGCCCTTGAGCGACTTGACCTTCTCCACCACGATGCCGCCTTCCAGGCCCGCATTCTCTGCGATCTGCCGGATCGGCTCTTCGAGGGCCTTCTGGACGATCTTAACCCCGAATTTCTGGTCTCCGGGCAGGTCAAGTGAATTGAGCTTGTCTATGCACCGGAGCAGTGCCACGCCGCCGCCCGGAAGGAATCCCTCCTCCACAGCGGCGCGGGTCGCATGGAGGGCGTCCTCCACGCGGGCCTTCTTCTCCTTCATCTCGGGCTCGGTGGCAGCTCCGACCTTGATCACCGCCAATATCCTTGCTCTTTCCCGCACCTTCGACGATGGTGGTGTTGTCCTTGTCGATCACCACCTTCTTGGCCTTGCCGAGGTCGGCGTTGGTGGCGCTCTCGAGCTTGCGGCCGAGATCTTCGGAGATCACCTGGCCGCCGGTCAGGATGGCGACGTCTTCGAGCATGGCCTTGCGGCGGTCGCCGAAGCCCGGGGCCTTGACCGCAGCGCACTTGAGCGTGCCGCGGAGCTTGTTCACCACCAGGGTGGCCAGGGCCTCGCCCTCGATGTCCTCGGCGATGATGAGCAGCTGCCGGCCTTCCTTGGCGATGCTTTCGAGGACGGGGATGATGTCCCTCATGTTGCTGATCTTCTTGTCATAGATGAGCATGTAGGGGTCTTCGAGCACGGTCTCCATCCGCTCTGCATCCGTGACGAAGTAGGGGGAGAGGTAGCCGCGGTCGAACTGCATGCCCTCCACCAGCTCAAGGGTGGTTTCCATGCCCTTGGCCTCTTCCACCGTGATGACGCCCTCCTTGCCAACCTTGTCCATGGCGTCTGCGATGATCTGTCCCACCTCGGTGTCGCCGTTGGACGAGATGGTGCCGACCTGCTCGATCTCCTTCTTGTCCTCGACCTTGCGGCTCATCTTCACGATGGCAGCCGTCGCCTTGTCGATACCGCGCTTGAGGTCCATGGCGTTCATGCCGCCGGCCAGGTACTTGAGCCCCTCGGTATAGATGGCCTGGGCAAGGACCGTGGCCGTGGTGGTGCCGTCGCCGGCGACGTCCGATGTCTTCGATGCCACTTCACGGACCATCTGGGCGCCCATGTTCTCGAACTTGTCCTTGAGCTCTATCTCCTTGGCCACGGTGACGCCGTCCTTGGTGACGTTGGGGGCTCCGAACATCTTGTCGAGAATGGCATTGCGCCCCTTGGGGCCGAGCGTCGCCTTCACTGCGTCAGCGAGCTTGTTCACGCCGACGAGCATCTTCGCCCGGGCTTCCTCTCCGTATATGATTTTCTTTGCAGGCATGTGGTTCCCTCCTTACTTTGAGATGATGCCGAGGATATCGTCTTCCTTCATGATCAGCAGCTCTTCGCCGTCGATCTTGATCTCGTTGCCGGCATACTTGGAGAACAGGATCTTGTCGCCCTTCTTCACGTCGAGGGGGAAGATCTTCCCGTCTTCGTTCTTCCTTCCGGGTCCAGCGGCGATGACCTCTCCCATCTGCGGCTTTTCCTTGGCGGTGTCCGGGATGATGATGCCGCCCTTGGTCTTCTGGTCTTCCTCGATCCTCCTGACAATCACGCGGTCATGCAATGGCTGTATCTTCATTACCTTCCTCCTTTCTGAGAAATCCCATCGGTGTCTTATTGGCACTCGCTATGAATGAGTGCTAAAAATAAATAGTGAATCGCATGCCGGTTGTCAAGGGTCAAGATTGGGTTCATGGATGCCCGAGACGCAACAAGAATGAATGATGTGGTTTTTCCTGACCTGCCCGTTGTGACGATGTGCATCCTCACCTTCCGAAGTATTGGTGCAAATCGGCACAACGGGCAGGCCGGATGTGTTCCGGCGATTTCTTCACCAGATAACCCTATGATGGCCTCCCTCTTGACTCCCGAAGGAAAGCATGAAAGATGGTGATATGCCGTGCACTTCAATGAAGCATGAGGGGGTTTTCTGAAGATGACGACGGACCAGGTTCTCCCAGGCAGGTGTCACCCCCTGGGGGCGACCGTGTATCACGACGGGGTGAACTTCTCGCTGTTTTCCCGGAACTGCTACGCCGTGGAGCTCCTCTTCTTCGACGATCCGGACGATGCCAGGCCTGTCCGTGTCATAAGCCTCGATCCCAAGCTGAACAAGACCTTCTACTACTGGCACTGTTTCGTGCCCGGCATCACGTCCGGGCAGCTCTATGGATACCGGGTGCATGGGCCCTTCGATCCTGCACGGGGCCATTTCTACGACGGGCAGAAGGTACTGCTCGATCCCTACACCAAGGCGGTGGTGCCGGGCAGGAACTACGACCGGATCGCCGCGTGCCGGCCGGGAGACAACGGTGCCCATGCCGCCAAATGTGGGGTGGTCGATCCATCAGGGTATGACTGGGACGGCGACGAGCCCCTGAGAAGCGATTACGCCACCAGCGTCATCTACGAGCTCCATGTGGGCGGATTCACCCGGCATCCCAATTCGGGGGTCAACCCGGCCCGGCGAGGCACCTATGCCGGGCTGGCAGAGAAGATCCCCTACCTCAGGGAGCTCGGCATCACGGCGGTGGAACTCATGCCGGTACAGCAGTTCGACGTGCAGGATGCCCCCCCAGGTCTCAGCAACTACTGGGGCTACAGCCCCATGGCCTTCTTCGCGCCGCATTCCGGATACAGCTCCCAGGGGGGAGCCCTGGGGCCGCTCAACGAGTTCAGGGACATGGTGAAGGCCCTGCACGCCTCGGGGATCGAGGTGATCGTGGACGTGGTGTTCAACCACACCGCCGAGGCGGGCCATGAAGGGCCCACACAGTCGCTGCGGGGCCTCGAGAACAGCGACTATTACATCTACAACGTCGAGCACCGGCGCTACGAGAATTTCAGCGGCTGCGGAAACACGGTCAACACCAACCACTCCATCGTCCGCAGGATGATCTCCGAATCGCTGCGGTACTGGGTAGAGCACATGCACGTGGACGGCTTCAGGTTCGACCTCGCCTCGGTCATGGCCCGCGGGGAGCATGGCGAACCGCTGGACCGCCCGCCGATCCTGTGGTCCATAGAGTCCGATCCCGTGCTGGCCGGCACCAAGATCATCGCCGAGGCGTGGGATGCGGCCGGCCTGTACCAGGTGGGGTCCTTCATCGGAGAACGTTTTGCCGAATGGAACGGCCAGTTCCGGGACGATGTCAGGCGTTTCGTCAAGGGGGACCGCGCCGAGATCTATCGGCTCACGAACCGCCTCCTGGGAAGCCCGGACATCTATCCGCAGCCTGAACGCGAGACCAACCGAAGCATCAATTTCATCACCTGCCACGACGGCTTCACCCTGAACGACCTCGTCACCTACAGCGACAAGCACAACGAGAGGAACAACGAGCAGAACCAGGACGGCAACGACTACAACTTCAGCTGGAACTGCGGATACGAGGGGCCCACGGAAGACCAGACCGTGGAGGCCCTCCGGCGCAGGCAGATAAAGAATTTATTAGCCATCCTGTTCATCTCCCAGGGGACACCCATGATCCTCATGGGTGACGAGGTGCAAAGGACCCAGCACGGCAACAACAATGCCTACTGCCAGGACAACGAGCTCGCCTGGTTCGACTGGGATGCAGTCAACAGGCACGGGGGGCTCCTGAAGTACGTCCAGGGTGTCATCAGGTTCTCCCGTTCGTATTCGCTCTTCAACCTCAGGCACATCCCCCGGCATCCGTATACGGACCAGAATGTGCAGATTGCGTGGCATGGCGTCCGTCTCGGCAAGCCTGATTTCGGGGAGGACTCGCACAGCATAGCCTGCGAGATGAAGGCGGAACACGAGGGGGAGCATATATTCATCATGATCAGCGCCTACTGGGAACCCCTGGCCTTCGAGCTGCCCAGGCCGGATGCCGGGCATGCCTGGCACCGTGTCATCGACACCTCGCTGGACGCGGGTGATGATTACTGCCACCCCGGCAAGGCCCCCCGCATCACCGGCAGGCGATATCTCCTGAAGGACCGCAGTGTGGCGGTGCTGGCGTCGCGCAGGACCAAGTCCGCCTAACGCTGGGGAGAGGGCGTGTTTCCTTCGGGATATGTTTATCCTTGATAACGGGTTCCCTTGGAGGTATTGACTCGGTTGGATCTGTTGATGATAATAAATGAAAAGGCCCTGCCCACCAGGGACTTGTTCCATCTAGGAGGAAAGGATGAGCATTAAGAAGCAGTACCTGAAAACGAAACCGGAGTGCAAGGTCACCTTCACGCTCCCCAAGAACATGTCACGCTCAGCAGGTTCCGTCTACCTCGTGGGAGAGTTCAACGGCTGGGATGCAAGCTCACACCCCATGAAGCTTCAAAAGGACGGGTCGTTCAATCTTACCATGAACCTTGAAAAGGGAAGGGAGTACCAGTTTCGTTACCTCATCGACGGGTCCACCTGGGAAAATGACGACCGTGCGGACAAGTATGTGAGGGGGCCGTTCGGAGACAGCGACAATTCCGTCGTGGTCATCTGAGGGCAGCTCAGCCTTTGGGTCCCGGACAGTACCCCGGAGCACCGGCAGCCCTTATCCGAAAAAACCGATCACAAGAACCCCGCACACCATGATCACCGCCCCGATGAGCCGCTCGGGGATGTTCTCCTCCCTGAAGAGGAACGCGCCGTAAAGCACCCCGATGATCAGGCTCGTCCGTTTCACCGCTATCATGTAGGCGGTCTGGACCATGGATATCGCCGCCATGTGGCTGAACACCATGACCGCATACACCGCTCCCACGGCAAAGCCTGCCAGCGGCTTCGAGCCGAGACTGGCCATCCGTGCCCCGGGGACCATGGGCATCATCGCCAGCATGAGGATGCCCAGGCAGATGAAATAGACGATGCCGAAAAAGGCAGGGCTCGAGTGGAGAACCCCGAGCTTACCGATGGCCGAGGTGATGGAGTAGAGGAAGGCCGCCAGCAGCATGAACCGGGAGCCGGGTTCCCTGGCTATGGCTGCGAAAGGGGCGAGCAGGCCTTTTCTGATCCGGGAGAGATGGATGCAGTAGGACCCGGCGACGATGAGCAGGATGCCGGAGACACCTTCCGGGGAGAGCGTCTCGTGGAGGATGAGCCATCCCGTCAGCATCAGGAATGCAGGGGTGAATGCCAGGAAGGGCAGCGTCAGGGACAGGGGTGACGCCTTTATGGCCTTCATGTAGCAGAGCAGGGCGATGATCTCCAGGGGAAGCCCGCAGGCGACGGCGGCGAAGAAGAGGCGGTCGGGCGACGGCCAGGGGATGAACAGCAGGCTCACGGCCAGCCACGGAAGCGTGTAGGTGACTCTGACCGCACCCATCTCAAAGGGACTCAGATGGCGGAAGTGTCCCTTGATCAGGGCATCGGCCGTCGCCGAGGCGAAGGCGGCGGCCAGTGAAAGGGGGAGCCACGGCATCGTCTCCCAGGTGACCACAGAAATGCCCCCGGATCAACATGAATGTGGACCTTCATGCCCCTGAGGGCGCGTGAAAAATCTTTCTTGTGCAGGTTGATTCTCCCGGGCAGGGCCATATATTGGTACCTGACGGCAGGAGAGAGAATGAGAGGGCACTATTGGGGGATGTATGAGCGAAAAGAGATTCACCACACTGGAAACCATGGTGGCCTATCATGAAGACACGATCCAGAAACTCAATGACGTGGTGTACAAGCAGCAGGTCATGATCGACAAGCTGGAGGAAAAGATCGATGCCCTCGCCAGGCACCTCCAGGGGGCAGATCACCCTGCTGCCGATGAGGCGGAAAAGTAGTCTCGCGCTTTTCGCCGTTGGCATGCAGCCATCTGGTTTTCACGCAGGCAGAACGTTGCAACAGGAAGACTCACTGCGCACGGTGCAGGATCTCGGAGAGTTCCTCGTCCGTGAGCACGATGGGGTTGCCCTTCATGCTGCTGGCGCGCCGGGCCCCGGAGACGAGCTCCGTGTGGAAGCCCTCGTCGATTCCCATCTCCCTGAGCAACGGGACCTTCATATGGGAGCAGAGTTCCCTGAGCCAGGCGATGCCGTCATCGGCCCGGGCGGCGGGGTTTCCTGTCATGATCCGGGCCACCTCTTCGAACCTTTTCAAGGCGGGTGAGCCGGGAAAGCGCGAACGCAGCGCCCGGACATTCATTTCCTCCACATGCGGCAGGAGGCAGGCGCAGACGAGTCCGTGGGGCGCCCGGCACTGTCCCCCCGCCGCCGCGGCAAAACCGTGGACCGCGCCGAGCTTCGCATTGGCCAGCGCGATGCCGCTGAACAGGCTTGCCAGGGCCATGTCCTCGCGGGCGGTGGAGTCTTCACCGTCCTGGTAGACAGTCCTGATGGACCTGGCTGCCCTGGCAAGGCCCTCGCGGCAGATGCCGTCGGTCAGCGGGTTCGCCGCGCTCGACACATAGGATTCCAGGAGCTGGGTCAGGGCGTCGAGCCCTGTGCTCGCCGTGATGTCCGGGGGGAGCGTGTGGGTGAGCTGGGGGTCCACCACCACAAGGGCGGGAAGGAGCAGGGGGGAGCGCAGGCTCACCTTCACCCCGTGTTTCTCGGAGATGATGACCGCGTTCCTCGTCACCTCGCTGCCCGTGCCG